>NZ_JAGQBN010000012.1:0-113960 GCF_024345655.1 Synechococcus sp. Lug-A
CTGGCGGCGTTGCTGGCGGCGGCGCGCAGCGAGCCCCTGGCGGCCCTGCGCGAACCGCCGCCCGAACTGGCGGTGCTGGTGGAGCAGCTGCGTCACACCCTGCGGGACACCCCGCCACTGAGCCTCACGGAAGGGGGGCTGATCCACGACGGCGTCGACGCGCGACTCGATGGGCTGCGCAACCGGCTCGACGACCAGCAGGCCTGGCTGGTGGAGCAGGAGAAAGCGGAGCGGCAACGCAGCGGCATCCCCTCGCTGCGGGTTCAGTTTCACCGCACCTTCGGCTATTTCCTCTCGGTGAGCCGGGCCCGGGCCACACGGGTGCCCGAGCACTGGATCCGGCGCCAGACCCTCGCCAACGAGGAGCGCTTCGTGACGCCCGAACTCAAGGCACGCGAGGGCCGCATCCTGCAGCTCCAGGCTCGCGCCGCCCAGCGGGAGTACGAACTGTTCAGCGAGCTGCGCGCCGCCGTCGGCGCCCTGGCCGCGCCGATCCGCAGCGCCGCCCGGCGCGTGGCCCGCCTCGATGCGATCGCCTCGCTGGCTGAGGTGGCCGCCACCTGCGGCTACTGCCGCCCCGAGCTCACCGCCGACCGCAGCCTCTGGATCGAGGCCGGCCGCCATCCCGTGGTGGAACAGCTGCTGGTGGAGGAGCCCTTCACCGCCAATGGCATCCACCTGGGCGAGGCGGACCAGCCCGATCTGGTGGTGCTCACCGGGCCGAACGCCAGTGGCAAGAGCTGCTATCTGCGCCAGACGGGCCTGCTGCAGCTGATGGCCCAGATCGGCAGCTGGATTCCCGCCAGCCGCGCCCGGCTCGGCCTCTGCGACCGCATCTTCACCCGGGTCGGCGCCGTGGATGACCTCGCCACCGGCCAGTCCACCTTCATGGTGGAGATGGCCGAAACGGCCAACATCCTGCACCACGCCACCGATCGCTCTCTGGTGCTGCTCGATGAGATCGGGCGCGGCACTGCCACCTTCGACGGCCTCTCGATCGCCTGGGCGGTGGCGGAGCACCTGGCCGACGGCCTGCGGGCGCGGGCGGTGTTCGCCACCCACTACCACGAGCTCAACGAGCTGGCCGAGCTGCTCCCGAACGTGGCCAACTTCCAGGTGCTGGTGGAGGAAACCGGCGATCAGCTGGTGTTCCTGCATCAGGTGCGTCCCGGCGGCGCCAGCCGCAGCTACGGCATCGAGGCGGCCCGCCTGGCCGGGGTGCCCCAGCAGGTGGTGCGCCGCGCCCGACAGGTGCTCGGACGGATCGAGGCCAACAGCCACGTGGTGGTGGGGCTGCAGGTGGCGGCCTAGGGAAGGCCTCAGGCCCGATCCAGCCAGGCGCGCCGCAGCAGGGCGTTCACCGCCGCCGCCGCCAGACCAGCCCCCCCCTTGCTGCCCTCCAGCCGGATCTGGGGCAGACCGCTGGCGGCCAGGTGGCGCTTGCTCTCGGCCACCCCCACAAAGCCCACCGGCATGCCGATCACCAGCGCCGGCGGCACCACGCCCGCGACCGGCTCGGGGGCGGCCACCAGCTCCAGCAGCCGTTCAAGCGCGGTGGGGGCACTGCCGATCAGCACCACCGCCCCCGGCAGGGCCGCCAGGGCCGGGGCCATCCCCGCAGCGGAGCGGGTGCTGCCTTCAGGCGCCAGAGCGGGCGCCCAGGCCAGCACGCTGTGCACCGGGTTGCCGAAGCTGCGGCGGGCCATCGGGGTCACCGCGGCCGCCGCCATCGCGGTATCGGTGAGGATCGGCGTCCCGGCCGCCAGGGCCGCCAGGCCGGCGACGCAGGCGCCCGGGCTGAAGCGCAGCTCCGGCGCAATGGCCAGATCGCCACTGCTGTGCACCAGGCGCTCGAGCACCTCCTGTTGCACGGGGTCAAGACCGGTGGGCCCCAGCCAGCCCCGGATCCGCCGCACGCTTTCGGTGAAGATCGGATGGTCCACGGCCTGCCCCGATGCCGATCCATCTCTACTGGGGCGACGACGAGGCCAGCCGTCAACGGGCGGTGGAGGAGCTGATCACCGCGTCAGTGGATCCGGTCTGGCAGAGCATCAACCTCAGCCGGCTTGATGGCAACGACACGGCCCAGGCCGGCCAGGCCCTGATCGAGGCGCGCACCGGCCCGTTCGGCGGCGGTGACCGGGTGGTGGTGCTGCAGCGCAGCCCCTTCTGCCACACCTGTCCGGCGGAGCTGGCCATGCAGCTGGAGGCCAGCCTGGAGCTGATCCCCGCCACCAGCCACCTGGTGCTGGTGAGCGAAGGCAAACCGGACGCACGCCTGCGCACCACCAAAGCCCTCAAGGCGATCGCCAAGGAACGCAGCTTCGTGCTGCCGGCGGTGTGGGATGGAGAGGGCCAGCTGGAGCTGGTACGCAGCACTGCCCGCTCGCTGGGCCTGACGGCCACGCCGGCGGCGATCGAAGCGCTGGCGGGTGCGATCGGCAGCGACAGCGCCCGCCTGGCCAGTGAGCTGGAGAAGCTCGCCGTGTTCTGCGGTGAGCGCCCGATCGACGGCGCGGCGGTGGCGGCGCTGGTGGCGGGCCACAGCACCAGCAGCCTGGCGGTGGGGGAAGCGCTGCTGCGCGGGGACGCCGGCGAGGCCATCGCCCTGGTGGACGAGCTGGTGCGGGCGGGCGAACCGGCGCTGCGGATCGTGGCCACACTCGCCGGCCAGCTGCGGGGCTGGGTGTGGGTGAGCCTGCTGGACGCCCAGGGCGAACAGGACGTGGCCGTGATCGCCAAGGCGGCCGGCATCGGCAACCCCAGGCGCATCTACGTGCTGCGCAAGCAGTTGCGCGGACGGTCGGCGGAGCGGCTGCTGCGGTTGCTGGGGCAGTTGCTGGAGGTGGAGGCGGCGCTCAAACGGGGCACCGAAGCCGGCGACGCCTTCCGCGATGGGTTCCTGTCAGCCCCCCTCCGATAATCAGGACCGATCCACCGTTCGCGCGCGCACCGGGATGGCCCTGCTGGTTCAGAAGTTCGGGGGCACCTCCGTCGGCAGCGTGGAACGCCTGCAGGCCGTAGCGCGTCGCATCGCCGCCAGCCGCGAGGAGGGCCACGATCTGGTGATCGTGGTGTCGGCCATGGGCCACACCACCGACGAACTCACCGGCCTGGCCCGGGCGATCACCACCACCCCTCCCCAGCGGGAGATGGACATGCTGCTGGCCACCGGTGAGCAGGTGTCGATCGCCCTGCTGGCGATGGCGCTGCAGGCGATCGGCGTGCCGGCCGTGTCGATGACCGGCGCCCAGGTGGGGATCGTCACCGAGTCGTCCTACGGGCGCGCGCGGATCCTGGAGGTGCGCACCGACCGGATCGAGCGGTTGCTGGAGGAGGGCCAGGTGGTGGTGGTGGCCGGCTTCCAGGGCACCAGCAGCGGCAGCGCCGGTACGCCGGAGATCACCACCCTGGGCCGCGGCGGCTCCGACACCTCGGCCGTGGCGCTGGCGGCGGCGCTGGCGGCGTCGGTGTGCGAGATCTACACCGATGTGCCGGGCGTGCTCACCACCGACCCCCGCAAGGTGGCGGATGCCCAGCTGATGGAGCAGGTGAGCTGCGACGAGATGCTGGAGCTGGCCAGCCTCGGCGCCTCGGTGTTGCACCCACGGGCGGTGGAGATCGCCCGCAACTACGGCGTGCCGCTGGTGGTGCGCTCCAGTTGGAGCGAGGCCCCCGGCACCCGGCTCACCAGTGGCCCGCCGCGCCCGATCGGCAGCGGTGGGCTGGAACTGGGCCGTCCCGTCGATGGCGCCGATCTCGAGGAGCACCAGGCGGTGCTGGCCCTCACCCGCGTGCCCGACCGACCCGGTGTGGCCGCCCTGCTGTTCGAGGCCCTCTCGGCCGCCGGCCTGAACGTGGATCTGATCGTGCAATCGACCCATGACGGCACCACCAACGACATCGCCTTCACAGTGGCGGAGGATCAGCTGGAGGCCTCACTCACGGTGTGCCGCGCTCTGCTCGGCGATCTCCAGGCCGACGACACGGCCCTGAGCAGCGAGGCGGGCCTGGCCAAGCTGAGCATCTCCGGAGCCGGGATCATGGGGCGGCCGGGCATTGCCGCGCGCCTGTTCGACACCCTGGCGCGCTATGGGATCAACCTGCGCATGATCGCCACCAGCGAGGTGAAGGTGAGTTGCCTGGTGGACGGCAGCCAAGGCCACCGGGCCCTGCGGGCCGCCGCCGAAGTGTTCGAGCTGCAGGAGCACCAGCTGCGCCAGAACCCGCTGCCCTGCAGGGTCAACGATCCCGCTGTGCGGGGCGTGGCCCTCGACCGGGATCAGGCCCAGGTGGCCGTGCGGCAGGTGCCCGATCGGCCCGGCACCGCCGCCGCCGTCTGCCGCAGCCTGGCGGATGCGGGCATCAGCCTCGACACGATCGTGCAGTCGGAGCGCACCCGCGGGGAAGGGCCCACCCGCAGCCGCGACATGAGCTTCACGCTGCGACGGGAGGATCTGGCGCGGGCCCGCCAGGCACTGCAACCGCTGCTGCTGCAGTGGCCGGAAGCGAGCTTCGAGCAGGGCAGCGCCATCGCCCGGGTCAGCGCCGTGGGCGCCGGCATGCCCTGCACACCCGGCACGGCGGGCCGCATGTTCCGGGCCCTGGCGGCAGCGGGCATCAACATCGAGATGATCGCCACCAGCGAGATCCGCACCAGCTGTGTGGTGGCCGAAGACGATGGCGTCAAGGCCCTGCAGGTTGTGCACGCCTGCTTCGCGCTGGGCGGCGAGGCCAGCCATCAGGCGCAAGGCAGCGAGGCTCCCGCCAGCCACGACGCCGCCCTCCCCGCAGACGCCTAGGTGCACTGGCTCTCCACCCGTCGATGGCTGGCCCTGGCGGCGGGGCTTGATGCCGCCGGCCTCGTCGTGCTGGCGCTGCTGATCGGCCGGGCGCGCCAGGCGCCGAGCGATCCGAGCGCCGGCCTGCTGCTGATCCTGGTCTTGCTCTACTGGACCTTCGGCTGGCTGTTCGGTTCGTACACCGTGCTGCGCCGCGCCGACATGCGCCGCATGCGCCTGGCCCTGCGGCTCGGGGTCACGAGCGCGGTGTCGCTCAGTGCCGCCGCCCTGCTGGGCTGGTTGGTGCGGGCAGGCCCGGCTGTGGCCGTGCTGCACCGCGGCAGCCTCATCCCGATGTTCGTGTTGCTGGCCCTGTGGAGCGCCTTGGTGCGGCTGGCGATCCGGCAGGTCTCCAGCCACCCCGGCAACGACCACTGGCGGGTGCTGGCGCTGCCGGAGGAAATCGCGGCGATCGAGCGGGAGTGGGGGCACCAGGCGGGGAGACCGGCACTGGCCATCCAGGATGCGCGCGCCCAGGTGTCGCCGGTGGACGGGCATCCCATGGACCATGAAAAGCTGCCGGGCGGGCTGGATGGCATCGCCCTCAGCCCGGGTGTGCAGGCCGACCCCGCCCTGATGCGGCAGGCGGAGCAGCTGGCCTGGCTGGGCGGGCCACTCACCACCCTGGCCGAGATGGCCGAGCAGGAGCTGCAACGCATCCCGCCGCAGTGGGTGGGCCACCAATGGCTGCTGTTCTCCGGGCGGATCGAAGGGCGTCAGCCCACGGTGGAGAGGCAGCTCAAGCGCTTCGCCGATGTGGCCATCAGCCTGCTGCTGCTGCTGCTGGCTGCGCCGCTGCTACTGCCGGCTGCAGCCCTGATCCACCTGGGCGATGGCGGACCTGTGTTCTACCGCCAGCGTCGCTCCGGCCTGATGGGCAAAGCCATTGAGGTGATCAAGCTGCGCTCGATGGTGCGACAGGCGGAACTGGGCGGGGCCAGGTGGTCGGAGCCCAATGATCAACGCATCACCCCGGTGGGTGTGTGGCTGCGGCGCACCCGCCTCGATGAACTGCCCCAGCTGCTGAACGTGCTGCGCGGCGAGATGAGCCTGATCGGCCCACGGCCGGAGCGGCCGGAGCTGGAAGGGGAGCTGGAGCAGCGCATCCCCCACTACCGGCTGCGGCACTGGATCCGCCCGGGCCTGAGCGGCTGGGCCCAGGTGAACATGCCCTACAGCTCCAGCGTGGAAGATGCGCAGCTGAAGCTCAGCTACGACCTCTACTACCTGCGCAACGGCAGCATCTGGCTGGATCTGCTGATCCTCGCCAAAACGATCAAAACCGTGCTGAAGGCCTCCGGGCGTTGACCAGCTGATCGCAGCATGGCTCAGTGATGACCCACCAGTTTCTGACGCAACTGCTTGATGCGATCGCGCAGGTTGGCCGCTTCTTCGAAGTCGAGGTTCTTGGCTGCCGTTTTCATCTTGTCCTCCAGCTGGGTGATCAGCTCCGGCAGCGCTTCGAGCGGGGCTTCGTTGTGAACGGCCAGCTCCACAGCCTGCTCCAGCTGATCGTCGTTGAGGCGGCGGGACACCTCCAGGTAGGCCAGGATCGAGTTGCCGGCCCGCTTGCCGGCGGGGGTAGGGGTGATGCCGTGCTCTTCGTTGTAGGCATGCTGGATGGCACGCCGCCGCTCGGTTTCGGAAATAGCCTTCGCCATCGAATCCGTGAGGTTGTCGCCATAGAGCAACGCCACCCCACTCACATGGCGGGCGGCGCGGCCGATCGTCTGGATCAAGGAGCGTTCTGCCCGCAGGAAGCCTTCCTTATCGGCATCGAGAATCGCCACCAGCGACACTTCCGGTAGATCGAGCCCTTCGCGCAGCAGGTTCACGCCCACCAGAGCATCGAACGCGCCATTGCGCAGATCCTGGATGATCTCGATGCGTTCGATCGAGTGGATCTCGGAGTGGAGATAGCGCACCCGCACCCCATTCTCAGCCAGGTAATCGGTGAGATCCTCCGCCATGCGCTTGGTGAGGGTGGTGATCAGGCTGCGCTCCGAGCGCTCCGCCCGCACCCGGATTTCAGCCAGCAGATCATCCACCTGCCCCTCGGTGGGGCGCACCTCCACGATCGGATCCAGCACGCCGGTGGGGCGAATCACCTGCTGGGCGATGTGGCCCTCGCTCTGCTGCATCTCCCATTGCCCCGGAGTGGCGGACACGAAGATGGTCTGGCGGGCCTTTTCCCAGAACTCCTCCGCCTTGAGCGGGCGGTTGTCAGCGGCGCTGGGCAGGCGAAAGCCGTGGTCGATCAACACCTGCTTGCGTGCCTGGTCGCCGTTGTACATGGCATGCAGCTGGGAGCAGGTGACGTGGCTTTCATCCACCACCAGCAGCCAGTCGTCGGGGAAGTAATCGATCAGGCATTCGGGCGGAGTGCCGGCCTGGCGGCCCGCGAGGTGGCGGGCGTAGTTCTCCACACCGTTGCAGTAGCCCACTTCCTTGAGCATTTCCAGGTCGTAGGTGGTGCGCTGCTCGAGGCGCTGGGCCTCCAGCAGCTTGCCCTGCGCATGCAGCACCTCGAGACGATCGCGTAGCTCCGTGCGGATCGCGTCGATCGCCACTTCGAGCCGATCTTTGGGGGTCACGAAGTGTTTGGCGGGGTAGATGTTCACCGCCTCCAGGCTCTGCAATATCTCACCGGTGGTGGGGTCCACGTAGCGGATCGCCTCCACCTCATCCCCGAACAGCTCAATGCGCACGAGCCTGTCTTCATAGGCGGGGCCGATCTCCAGCACATCGCCCTTCACCCGGAAGCGGCCGCGGCCCGCCTCCAGGTCATTGCGGGAATACTGGTTGTTCACCAGCTCCCGCAGCGAGCCGCGCAGATTGAGCGTCTCCCCCACCTGGAACTTCACCGCCGCCTTGAGGTATTCCGAGGGGATACCAAGGCCATAGATGCAGCTGATCGAGGCCACCACGATCACATCGCGGCGCTCGAACAGCGAACGGGTGGCGGAGTGCCGCAGCATGTCGATCTCTTCGTTGATCGAGGCCGTCTTGGCGATGTAGGTATCAGAAACAGGGACGTAGGCTTCGGGCTGGTAGTAGTCGTAATAGGAGATGAAATACTCAACGGCGTTCTCTGGAAAGAACTCGCGCAGTTCGTTGCACAGCTGCGCCGCCAATGTCTTGTTATGGGCCAGCACCAGGGCGGGTCTGCCGGTGCGGGCGATCACATTCGCGATCGAGAAGGTCTTGCCCGTTCCGGTGGCGCCCAGCAGGGTCTGAAAGCGCTGCCCCTGCTCCACGCCGCGGGTGAGGGTCTCGATGGCGGTCGGTTGATCCCCCTTGGGTTCATAAGGGGCTGTGAGCTGATAACGGGGCATGCCGCTCGGATGCCAGGCCAGCAGGCCTGCCGGTAGCACCTGATCCTAAGGAAGCCGCAAGGGGTGAAGCGGCGGAGAGCCGCCCACAGCCCGCCAGTTTTCAGCTGAGGCCGGCCCCGGCCAGCAGACCTGCACGGGTGAAGCTCACATTGAGGCCCAGCAGGCCGAGAATCAAGGTGCTGAGGATGCTGTAGGCCAGGGCGCCGAAGATCGCGCTCACCGCTCCACCGCGCAGCCGGAAGCCGTGGATCAGCCACGCCGCCAAGGCGAACAGGATGATCGTGATCAGCCAGTTGAACAGGAAGGTCACCGGGGCGATCAATCCACCCAGGCTGGTGACCGCCCAGGGGAGAGCGAGCAGCAGTTTCAGCGGCCACACCAGCAGGGTGCCCAGCAGGCCGATCACCACAGCAGAGAGCATGGCCGTCCCGAAGCTGGACATCTCCACCCCCAGGGGGAGAGCCGCCACGATCAGCAGGATGCCGGCGCGGATGGGCCACTGCAGCAGCCAGACAAAGGCTCCCATGCGTCAAAGATGCAGACACTGAACCCTATCCACCTCACCAGGGGGTGGATAGGGCGCTGGGCACATTCCTTCATGGCCCAGGAGACAGGCGAAGCAACCGCGGCGGCACCCAGCTTTGGCCAAGCAGCCAATCGGATCAATGAACGGCTGCCGGAACGCCGTTGAGCGCCTCGCGCAGGCTGCGCACCACCGCAACCATCGCCAGGTCGTCGTGGAGGCGGTTGATGGCCGAGCCCACGCCCACGCCGCTGGCGCCGGCGGCGATCGCCAGCGGCAGGCTGACGGCCGAGAGGCCGGAGGCGCACAGCACCGGCAGGGGGACGGCGCGGCTGATCGTGTGGGCCGCCGCCAGGGTGGGTGCCGCCTTCTCGATCAGGCCGAGGATGCCGGCGCTGTGGGGGAGGGCACTGGTGCCGCCTTCGGTCTGGATGATGTCAGCGCCTTCGGCGGCCAGGGCCACTGCCAGTTGCTCCTGCTCATCCAGCGGCAGGATGTGCGGCACGGTGACAGACAGCACCACGTCGGGAAGTAACTGCCGGGTGCGGCGGGTGAGGGCGATCACCTCCTCGGCACCGAAGCGGCGGCCCAGCGGATAGAAGGCATCGAAATTGCCGATCTCCACCATGGCGGCGCCGGCGGCGACCACCGCGGGGAACAGCTCGGGGTCGACCGCCGAAGCGCAGATCGGCAGACCGGAGGCCGCCGTCGCCAGCCGGACCAGCTCGGGGTCACAGGCCACGTCGATCAGGTCGGCGCCGCCAGCGCCCGCCGCCCGGCTCACCGCCGCCACCGAGGCCGTGTCGCGATTGGTGAGGCCCGCGATCACCTTCAGCATCCGCCGCGAGGCCAGCGAAGCTTGCAGAGCAGCGGGCAGACTGGCAAGACGGGACATCGGCGGGGGCAGCGGATGACTGGCATTGTCCCACCCGCCATGCACGGGGAGCCGCCAGCTGCCGCCTCCCCGTGGAGCCCTCTTCACCTGCGCCTGCACCGCACCCTGCTGCTGCAGCCCGATCTGCTGCCACCGGGTGAGCGGCTGCTGCTGGCGGTTTCCGGCGGGCAGGATTCGATGGCGATGACCGGGCTGCTGCTCGACCTGCGCCGCCTGCACCAGTGGCAACTCCATCTCTGGCACGGCGATCACGGCTGGCGCCCCGAAGCCAGCAGCCAGGCCCGGGAGCTTGCCGCCTGGGCCAGGCAGCAGCAGTTGCCGCTGGAGCTGGCCACCCCTGACCGAGCGCTGGCCTCGGAAGCGGAGGCCAGGGAATGGCGTTACCACTGCCTGCAGCACCAGGCGCTGGGGCTGGGTTGCCGCCGGGTGGCCACGGGCCACACCGCCAGCGACCGCGCCGAAACCATGCTTCTGCACCTGGCCCGCGGCACCCATCTGCGGGGCCTGGCGAGCCTGAGACGCCTGCGTCCCAGCAGCGGCACTGTTCAGATCGCCCGGCCGCTGCTGGGGCTGATGCGTCAAGAAACGGAGCGGTTCTGCGCAGACCGTGGCCTGCCCGTGTGGCCCGACTCCAGCAACACGGATCCTCGCTTCAGCCGCAACCGCATTCGCCATCAGGTGCTGCCGGTGCTGGAGGAGCTGCATCCCGGGGCCAGCCGGCGCATGAACGCCCTGGCCGAACGGCTGGAGCACGGCCAGGCGCTGCAGAGCGAGCTGCTGGCCCTCAGCATCGCAGCGCTCAGCGAGCCTGACAGCCCCCGCACGCTCAGGCGTGCCGCCCTTGCCGGTCTGTCGGCGGCCACTCAGCGGGCGGTGCTGCACCACTGGATCGAGCGGGAAACGGGCTCCGGGCCGCTGAGCTCCCAGCTGGAGCGTCTGAGGCAGCGGTTGCCGCCGGAGCGCGGGGCTGGCAGCCTGGATCTTGCCGAGGGCTGGCGGCTGGTGTGGGGGCGCGCAACGCTCACACTGGAGCGGTCAGTCAGCCGCACCGATCCAGCATCGGCTTCGACCCTCCACGCCACCCCCCACTGATGTCCGAAGTGTTCGATCAGGTCAGCTTCGATCGCAATTACGGCGTGGTGGAGCTGGCCTACAGCCAGGGTCGCTACGACGAAGCCCTGTCCGGCGCCGAAGCGTTGATGAAGGAAGTGGAGGGCACGGGGAACCGCCCCCAGGTGCTCCGCCTCAAGCTGCTGCTCGGCCACATCAATTTCTATGGGCTGCAGCAGCCGCTGCGCGCCGGGCAGCTGTACCACAACGTGCTCGACAACGCCCTCGACCCCATCTACCGCGACCTGGCGGCGCAGGGGGTGGAGCTCACCGAGAAGGCGTTGCAACAACAGGCCAGTGAGTCCGAGCCGGGGCATGTTCCTGATCGACCGGCCAAGCCAAAGATCGGCGGCAACGCCGCCATGCCCTGGCTGAGCGGAAACGGGGACGACGAGGAGGCGGAGCTGCTCGACCTCGAGGCAAGCGCGTACAGCTCGCTGCCGTTCATGCCCACGACCCCGAAGGGCGGCTCTGCCCAGGGTGCGGCCTCCGGCAGCAGCAGACTGGCGATCGAGACGGTGCTGCCGGTCCCGCCCCCCATCGAGACCGTGAACGTGCGGGTGGTGGAAGACACCACGCCGGCAACCCGCTGGACCGCCGATGCGGGGCTCACGTCCCTGCCTCCGCTGGAAATCAGCCCCGAAGAGGAAGCGGAGCTGATGAAAGGACTGCTGCGGGTGGTGCTGGACTGAGGCCCAGCACCACCCGGCAGCGACGTCAGCCCGCGGCGGTGGAACGGCGGCGGCGCACCCGGTTGGCGGGCATTTCAGGTTCCTCGCGGCGCTCTGCCTGAGGCTCCTCCTTGACGACGGCGGCCGCTGGTACGGCCACGGCGAGTTGACGAGCTGGCGTGGCGGCAGCCGCCGGGGCCGTGCGCACCGCACCATCCCGCACCACCTCGCGGCTCTGGTGCCGCACTGTGCGGGGAGCCGGCCGGGTGTCGGGCTCGGCATCGGCGCGGCCCTTGTAGGCGGGCGTGCCACCAGGAGCAGGCTGGACCAGACAGATGATCAGCGGCTCCACCTGCAGCTCGCGGCGCAGCCGGCGCTGCAGCCCCACTTCGATCTCGCGCTGCACGCCCACCCAATCCACATCGGGGGCCTTGCCGCCGCTGTTGCGGGAGAGCTGATTCCAGCGGTTCTCCAGCACCCAGGTGATTTCACGCTCGGCCCAGACCGAGAGCTTGCGGGCATCGGCTGTGGTGACCACGCCGCGCAGGTTCACCCGCGGCGGGGCCGCCATCACGCCATCGGTGCTGATCACGGTGAGCAGGGTGATCACCCCGTCTTCAGCCAGCTGCTGGCGCTCCTTGAGCACACGAGCGTCGACGATGCCGTTGCGGGAGGCATCGAGCAGCTCAATGCCGGCCTTCACCGGTTCCCCTTTGTGGATGCGGTCGGGGGTGAGTTCCACCACATCGCCGTTGTCGATGATGAGGATGTTGTCGGCGGGGACCCCCATCGACTGGGCCGTCCTGGAGTGGCATACGAGCATGCGGTGCTCACCGTGCACGGGCACGAAGAACTTCGGCCGGGTAAGCGCCAGCATCAACTTGTGATCCTCCTGGCAACCGTGTCCGGACACGTGGATGCCCTCGCCTTTGCCGTACACAACCTTCGCCCCCATCATCATCAGCCGGTCGATGGTGTTCACCACTGAGATGGTGTTGCCGGGGATCGGGCTGGCCGAGAAGATGATCGTGTCGGTGGATTTCACCTGCACCTGCGGGTGCTCGCCACGGGAGATGCGGCTCAGGGCAGCGAGGGGTTCACCCTGGCTGCCGGTCATCAGCAGCAGGGTTTCACGGTCGGGCAGATCACGGATCTGCTTGATCGGTACGAACAGCTCATCGGGGCAGCGGATATAGCCCAGCTCGCGCGCCTTGGCGATCACGTTGAGCATGGAGCGGCCCAGCAGGCCCACCTTGCGGCCGTGCTTCATGGCCAGCTCCAGAATCATCGACACCCGATGCACCGAGCTGGCGAAGGTGGTGACGATCACCCGCCCTTCGGCATTGGCGAAGTGTCGATCCAGATTCGGGAACACAGCCCGCTCGGGCGGGGTGAAGCCGGGAATCTCGGCATTGGTGGAGTCGCTGAACAGGCAGAGCACGCCCTGCTCGCCGTAATGGGCCATGCGCTGGATGTCGAAGTATTCGCCATCCACCGGGGTGTGGTCGAACTTGAAATCGCCGGTGAACACCACCACGCCCACGGGGGTTGTGATCGCAAGGCTGAAGCTGTCAGCGATCGAGTGGGTGTTGCGGATGAACTCCACCTTGAAATGCTGCCCCACCTTCACCACATCGCGGGGGCTCACGGTTTGGATGACGGTGCGATCGGTGACCGCTGCCTCCTCCATTTTCCCCTGCAGCATGGACATCGCCAGCCGCGGCCCGTAGATCACGGGGATGTTGAAGTTCTTGAGGTGATGCGGAATGCCACCGATGTGATCTTCGTGACCGTGGGTCACGATCATGCCGCGGATGCGCTTCTGGTTTTCGCGCAGATAGCTGGTGTCGGGCAGCACCACGTTCACGCCGTGCATGCCGTCGCTGGGGAAGGCCAGGCCGGCATCCACCAGCATCAGGTCATCGCCGTACTCGAACACGCAGGTGTTCTTGCCGATCTCGTGCAGGCCGCCGAGGGGAATGACTCGGAGACAGGGTTGTTTGCCGTTGGTGCTTGAGGTCATCAGGGGTGTCTCCGGATCAGATCCGGAACGAAGGGGAATGGAGCTGTGGAGCAGATGTTGTGGTCTGGTGCGGTGAAGCTGAAGCAGGAGTTCCGGGCGAGGCCATGCCGGAGGGGAGCCTTGGCGTCACGTGGGACGCAGGGCGGCCAGGGCCGTGGTCAATCGTTCACGCACATCGCTATCGGCAGAAACAAGAGGAAGTCGGGGGGCGCCCACGGGCCAGCCTTCGAGCTGCAGGGCGGCCTTGACCGGGATCGGATTGGTACTGGAGAACAGCGCCCGGCACAGCGGCATCATCTGCTCGTGCAGCGCCTGGGCGGTGGCATGGTCGCCGGCATGGAAGGCGGTGATCATCTGCCGGATCCGGGGGCCCACCAGATGGCTGGCCACGCTCACCACACCCACAGCCCCGAGCGCCAGCATCGGCAGGGTGAGGGCATCGTCGCCGCTGTAGATCGCCAGGGCTGATCCGCAGCGGACCCGCAGCTGGGTGACTTCGTCGGTGCTGCCACTGGCGGCCTTGTAGCTCACCACGTTGGGCAGATCCATCAGCCGCTCGGTGGTCTCCGGGGCCAGGCTGCAGGAAGTGCGGCCGGGGATGTTGTAGAGCATGATCGGCAGCTCCGGCACGGCGCTGGCGACGGCCCGGAAGTGGGCCTCGAGCCCCTCCTGGGGCGGTTTGTTGTAGTAAGGCACCACCACCAGGGCACCGTCGGCACCGAGCGCGGCCGCCTGGGAGATCGCCTCCACGGCCTCGGCCGTGCAGTTGCTGCCGGTGCCGGCGAGCACCTTGGCGCCGGGTCCCACCGCCTCCTTCACAGCCTGGAACAGCTGATGCTGCTCATCCCAGCTGAGCGTGGGGGATTCGCCGGTGGTGCCGCACACCACCAGACCGTCGGAGCCATGGGCGACCAGGTGCACCGCCAGGCGGGCAGCCAGATCGAGATCAAGGGAGCCATCGGCCGCGAACGGCGTGACCATGGCGGTGAGCACCCGGCCGAAAGGCGCGGCAACCAGTGTCAACCGGCACCTCCTGCAAGGGATTGCGCGCGGGATGGTGTTGCCGCGGAGGGCTCGGTCCTGCCACCTGGGGGCTGGCGGGACGGGTCGAACAGCAGCTCGGCGATCTGGATGGCGTTGAGCGCGGCCCCCTTGCGGATCTGATCGCCACAGAGCCAGAGCTCCAGCGCATGTGGATCGCTGATGTCCTGGCGCAACCGACCGATCGCCACAGGATCCCTGCCGGTCACATCGGTGGGCATGGGGAAACGGTTGGCATCGAAATCCTCGATCAGCTCCACACCGGGTGCCGCCGCCAGCAGGGCACGGGCCTCCTCGGGGGGGAAGGGCTCTTCGAACTCGATGTTCACCGCCTCCGAATGGGCCCTGAGCACGGGCACGCGCACGCAGGTGGCGGTGAGGCGCAGCTGCGGCAGCTGCATGATCTTGCGGGTTTCATTGACCATCTTCAGCTCCTCCTCGCAGTAACCGTTGCCCTGCAGCGGCGAGTTGTGCAGGAAGAGGTTGAAGGCGAGCGAGTGGGGCAGCACCGTGCTCACGGGCTGGCCACCATCGAGCACGGTGCGGCTGAGCGCGCGCAGCTCCTCCATCGCCCGGGCTCCCGCGCCGCTGGCCGATTGGTAGGTGCTCACCACGACACGCCGGATCGGACGCCGGGCCTGAAGAGGAGCCAGGGCCAGGGTGAGCAGGATCGTGGTGCAGTTGGGGTTGGCCACGATGCCCCGGTGGGCGAACGCCGCCGCCGGATTCACTTCGGGCACCACCAGCGGCACATCCTCATCCAGGCGGAACGCGCTGGAGTTGTCGATCACCACGGCGCCGGCCGCCACCGCCACTGGCGCCCACTGCCGGGAGATGGAGCCGCCCGCAGAGGCCAGGACCAGGTCCACCCCTTCGAAGGCGTCCGGGGCGACCGGCTGGACGGTGAGCGACTCGCCCCGCCAGGTGAGGCTGCGGCCAGCGGAACGGGGGGAGGCCAGCAGGCGCAGCTCGGCCACCGGGAACTGGCGTTCCTCCAGCAGCTCAAGCAGTTCACAGCCCACCGCACCGGTGGCGCCGAGTACGGCGACGGTGAGCGGCTGGCGGTTCAGAAAGGAGGCGAATGGTGCGGTGGACAACTTGGCGGGGGAGAACGGAGCAGCAGACGAAAATGGATTCAGACGGGGTGGAGCCGAAACGGATCAGGAGGCAGCGGCCGGGCCTTGCAACGAGCGCTTGGAAAGAGAACGGAGTGGGCCGACCGACGAAGCGAGGGAAATGAAGAAAGACGAAAAGGGAACGGTGAGGGGAGCGGGGGGTGTGAAAACTCTGTGCAGCAAGCGCGGCGATTCAGACGGGGTGGAAACGGCCTGGACTCGGGCTTTACGAGAAGAGCGTTTCCAGCCGGCGTCGAACCGGATGGGGATATGGATCTGTTTGTCGTCCCGATCACCTTACCCGGACCCCATCGCTTTGGCGAACAAGGATGGGCCTGCCTGGGGCGGCCTCTGCACGGTCCATAGGGGGGGGAGAGGCGAGTTTCTAGTATCGGGAGCTGCCCTGCCCCGCCGGTCCAGCCGGTTCGTCCATGAGCTCTGCTTTGAAGGTCAAGACCAGCCCCCTCCCCGGCAGCCGGTTGGCCCTGGAAGTGGAGATCCCTGGCGGCCGTTCCCAGGCCAGCTACGAAGCGGCGGTCAACAAGCTGAGCCGCAGCGTGCGCCTGCCGGGGTTCCGGCCCGGCAAGGTGCCGCGGCCAGTGCTGCTGCAGCAGATCGGTCCGCTGCGGATCCGCGCCACCGCCCTCGAAGACCTGGTCGACAGCGTCTGGCGCGATGCGCTCGCTCAGGAAAAGATCGAGGCGCTCAGCAGCCCTGAACTGAGCGAAGGCTTCGAGGCGCTGCTGGAGCGCTTCAACCCCGGTGATGCCCTGGTGCTCACCCTGGAACTTGATGTGCAGCCCACCCCCAGCCTGAAGGCCACCACCGGCCTGACGGCCGAAGCGGAAGCGGTCAGTTTCGACCCGGCCCGCATCGATGAACTGATCGAGCAATCCCGCCGCCAGCGGGCCACCCTGGTGCCGGTGGAAGGCCGGCCCGCCGCCAACGGCGATGTGGCGGTGGTGAGCTTCAGCGGCAGCTACGCCGACACCGGTGAGCCGATCGTGGGCGGTACCGCCGAAGCCCTGGAGGTGGAGCTCGACGATGGCCGCATGATCCCCGGATTCGTGGAAGGCATCCTCGGCATGACCATCGGCGAGGAGCGCCAGGTCAGCTGCCAGTTCCCCGACGACTACCCCCAGGAAGACGCGCGCGGCCGGGCCGCCAGCTTCGCGATCACGCTCAGCGACCTCAAGACCCGCGAACTGCCCGCCCTCGACGACGCCTTCGCCCAGGAAGCCAGTGACAAGGCCACCGTGGCCGAGATGCGGGCCGACCTGGAGACCAGGCTGCGCGATGACGCCGAACGGCGCGCCCGCAACGGCCGCCAGGAAGCCCTGCTCAATGCACTGGTGGAGCAGCTGGAGGTGGAGCTGCCCGAAAGTCTGATCCAGCAGGAAGTGCGCTCCTTGATCGAGCAGACGGCCAGCCAGATCGCTCAGCAGGGCATGGACGTCAAGAAGCTGTTCACCCAGGAGCTGGTGCGCAGCCTGATGGACACCTCCCGTCCTGAGGCGGTGCAGCGGCTGAAGCGCACCTTCGCCCTGCAGGCTCTGGCCGAGGCCGAAGCGATCGCGGTGGAGCCGGCCGTCATTGACGCCAAGGTGAAGGAGGTGAGCAAGGGCTTCAGCGACACCAGCAAGATCGACCCCGAGCGGCTGCGGCTGGCCGTGGCCGACGATCTGCTGCGCGAGAAGCTGCTGGAGTGGCTGGAGGCGAACAGCACCGTCACCGAGAAGGCGCCGGAGCCGGCCGCACAAGCCAGCGAGGGAGCTGACAAAGCCGCCACCGAACCTCCTGCCGCAGCGGGCTGAAGCGCAGCGGCCATAGATTGACCCCATCTCCCCTTGCATCCCCACGGCCGCGTGATCGACGCCTTCCGCCCCCATCCGATCCAGAACCGCTGGCAGGGTCAACCACCCATGGCCCTCAGCGGCGCGGGGCCCCAGGCCGCTCCGGGGGTGCTCCCCACGGTGGTGGAGCAATCCGGCAGGGGCGAGCGGGCGTTTGACATCTACTCGCGTCTGCTGCGCGAGCGGATCATCTTCCTCGGCACCGGCATCGACGACGCCGTGGCCGATTCGCTGGTGGCCCAGTTGCTCTTCCTGGAGGCGGAAGATCCCGACAAGGACATCCAGATCTACGTCAACTCGCCCGGCGGTTCGGTCACCGCAGGTCTGGCCATCTACGACACCATGCAGCAGGTGGCCCCCGATGTGGTCACCATCTGCTACGGACTGGCCGCGAGCATGGGGGCCTTCCTGCTCTCCGGTGGCACCAAGGGCAAGCGCATGGCGCTGCCAAGCGCCCGGATCATGATTCACCAACCGTTGGGCGGAGCCCAGGGCCAGGCGGTCGACATCGAAATCCAGGCGAAGGAGATCCTTTTCCTCAAAGACACCTTGAACGGACTGATGGCCGAACACACCGGCCAGCCCTTGGCAAAGATTGCCGAAGACACCGACCGCGACTACTTTTTGTCTCCACACGAAGCCGTGACCTACGGGCTGATCGACCGTGTCGTCACTGACACCATGCCGGCCTGAGCCGCGCCAGTGCGGCCTCCTTCGTCTGACCCCGTCATTCCGGCCCCATCTGGAGTTCCGGCCTCCAGCGTTCCTCCTCCGCTCCCGGATCCCACGCGATGGCAAAGTTCGACGCCCATCTGAAGTGCTCGTTCTGCGGAAAATCGCAGGAACAGGTGCGGAAGCTGATCGCCGGACCAGGCGTTTACATCTGCGACGAATGCATCGATCTCTGCAACGAGATTCTCGATGAAGAGCTGGTGGACACGGCCGGAAGCCCCCGCACCCACCACGACAGCGGCCGCAAGCCTGCGCCCAGGAAGGGCACCAAACCGGCCCCCACCCTTGCCACCGTCCCCAAGCCGCGGGAGATCAAGGCCTACCTCGACCGGCAGGTGGTGGGGCAGGACGAAGCCAAGAAAGTGCTGTCGGTGGCGGTCTACAACCACTACAAACGCCTCGCCTGGCAGGGAGATGGGCAGGGCGAAACCGACCATCTCGCCACCCGGCTGCACAAATCCAACATCCTGCTGATCGGCCCCACCGGCTCCGGCAAGACCCTCCTGGCCCAGACGCTCGCCGAGCTGCTTGATGTGCCCTTCGCGGTGGCCGACGCCACCACGCTCACCGAAGCCGGCTACGTGGGCGAAGACGTGGAGAACATCCTGCTGCGACTGCTGCAGAAGGCCGACCTGGATGTGGAGCAGGCCCAGCGAGGCATCATCTACATCGACGAGATCGACAAGATCGCCCGCAAGAGCGAGAACCCCTCGATCACGCGGGACGTCTCGGGCGAAGGGGTGCAGCAGGCCCTGCTCAAGATGCTGGAGGGAACGGTGGCCAACGTTCCACCGCAGGGCGGCCGCAAGCACCCCTACCAAGACTGCATCCAGATCGACACCAGCCAGATCCTGTTCGTCTGCGGCGGCGCCTTCACCGGCCTCGAGGATGTGGTGCAGCGGCGGCTGGGTCGCAATTCGATCGGCTTTCTGCCCAGCGACGGCCGCGGCCGCAGCCGCGTCCAGAAGGAGCAGCAGGCGGCCCACGTGCTGCGCCACCTCGAACCCGACGACCTGGTGCGCTACGGCCTGATCCCCGAATTCATCGGCCGGCTGCCGGTGAGCGCCGTGCTCGAACCGCTCGACATCCGCTCCCTCGAAGCCATCCTCACCGAGCCGCGCGACGCGCTGGTGAAGCAGTTCCAGACCCTGATGAGCATGGACAACGTGCGGCTGGAGTTCGAGGCCGGCGCCATCGAGGCGATCGCCCAGGAGGCCCACCGCCGCCGCACCGGCGCCCGGGCGCTGCGGGGCATCGTCGAGGAACTGATGCTCGATGTGATGTACGACATCCCCTCCAACGACGCGATCACCACCTTCACGATCACCCGTGAGCTGGTGGAGCAGCGCTCGCGCGCCAAGATTCTTCCCTACCCCGGCCTGGTCGACAAACAGGAATCCGCTTGAGGCACAGCCGCCATGGCAACGGCTGACCATCTGCAGGTGCCGCGCCAGCACGGCCTGTTCGACCACCACGGCATCGATCTGGGCGACGGTACGGTGGCCCACTACCTGGAGGGCCGCCAGATCCTGCGCAGCCCGCTCGCCGACTTCTCCCGTGGCGAAGCGGTCAGCGTGGTGAGCTACCCGGAAGGGGAGGTGTCGCCGGTGGGCGTGACCCTGCGGCGCGCCATGGGCCGCTTGGGCGAGCAGCGCTACAACCTGGTGTTCAACAACTGCGAGCATTTCGCCAGCTGGTGCAAGACCGGGCGGCACCGCAGCTCCCAGGTGGAGGGATGGCTGGGCACCGGCAGCCTCGGCGCCCTGGCCCTGGGTCAGTTCATCCCCGCCGCCCTGCTGGTGGCCGTGCGCCTGCTGCTGCGCCAGGGTCTGACCATCGACGGCACCCAGCTGGAGCGCGGCCGCGAGCTGGCCCGCCGCAGCCTGGAGCAGCTCGATGCCCTGCGGCTGAAGCTGCAGCAGCGGCTGGAGCTGGAGCTGGAGCAGGCCGAAGCCCGCTGGAATGGCGGCAGCAGCGACCAGTTCGACCGCCTCCGGCTGCAGGCCCAGAACCTGGCCGATCAGCTGGAAGCGGTGGAGGAACTGGAAGGCCGGCTGGAGCGTCTGCTGGGCACCGTTAGCCCCCAGTAACCTCGCTGATCAGGCCGTCGGGGACCCCGCCATGACCCAGGCCAGCGCCTACCAGCCGCTCCATCACAAGTACCGTCCCCAGCGCTTCGACCAGCTGGTGGGGCAGCAGGCGATCGTGGCCACCCTCAGCAACGCCCTGCGGCAGGGGCGGATCGCGCCCGCCTATCTGTTCAGCGGTCCACGCGGCACCGGCAAGACCTCCAGCGCGCGGATCCTGGCCCGCTCGCTCAACTGCATCGCCGCCGACGGCCCCACCCCCGAACCCTGCGGCGTCTGCGAGCTGTGCCGTTCAATCACGGCGGGCAATGCCCTTGATGTGATCGAGATCGATGCGGCCTCCAACACCGGCGTCGACAACATCCGGGAACTGATCGAACGCTCGCGCTTCGCGCCGGTGCAGGCCCGCTGGAAGGTCTACGTGATCGACGAGTGCCACATGCTCTCGACCGCCGCCTTCAATGCGTTGCTCAAGACCCTGGAGGAGCCACCGCCGCGGGTGGTGTTCGTGCTGGCCACCACCGATCCGCAGCGGGTGCTGCCCACAATCCTGTCCCGTTGCCAGCGCTTCGATTTCCGCCGCATTCCGCTGGAAGCGATCGAAACCCACCTGGGCGAGATCGCCCGGCTCGAAGCGATCAGCATCACGCCCGAGGCCCTGCATGTGGTGGCCCAGCGGGCCCAGGGCGGTCTGCGCGATGCCGAAAGCCTGCTCGACCAGCTCAGCCTGCTGCCGGCCCCGGTGGAGGCCAGCGCCGTCTGGGAGCTGCTCGGGGCGGTGCCGGAGCAGGAGTTGCTCTCCCTGGCGGCGGCCCTCGCCGCGGCTGAGCCGCTGGCCGTGGTGGAAACCTGCCGCGAGCTGCTGGAGCGGGGCCGCGACCCGGGGGCGGTGCTGCAGGGGTTGGCCTCGTTGTTGCGCGACCTCACGGTGGCCGCAGCCGCGCCCGGGCGCCTGGAGTTGAGCAGCCTTTCCCCCCAGTTCCGGCCCCAGCTGCCGGAGCTGGCGGCCCGCATCTCCACCCCGCGGCTGCTGAGCTGGCAGGCCGGCCTCAAGGGCAGCGAACAGCAGCTGCGCCAGAGCGTGCAGCCACGCCTGTGGCTGGAGGTGCTGCTGCTGGGCCTGCTGGCCGAAGCGTCGACGGGCAGCGCCGCCGTGCCCCTCCCCGCCGCGCCCGGCGCCCCCATCCGCAGGCCCGCCGCGCCGGTTTCAGTTCCGCCGGGAGCTGCTGCGCCCGCCCATGCCCCAGCCGTTCCCAGCGCGCCAGCTGCGAATGCGCATGGCCCTGCAGCCGCGCATACCTCGGCCCCTGCAGCCGCAGAGCCCGGCGTGCCGAGGGAAGGGGCCCCAGTGCCCGCAGCCCCTATTCCCGCAGCCCAGGCGCCCTCCAGCCCAGGGGGCGGCAGTGACCTCACCGAGCTGTGGCAACAGATCCTGGCCAGCCTGGAGCTTCCCTCCACCCGCATGCTCCTGTCCCAGCAGGCGGCACTGGTGCGCCTCGACGGCCAGCGGGCGGTGGTGCGGGTCAGCGGCAACTGGGTGGCGATGGTGCAGAGCCGCCTGCCGCTGCTGGAGAAAGCTCTGCAAAGTGCGCTGGGCTCCGCCCGCCAGCTCGTGCTGGAGAGCGCCGACGCCCCAGGTCCACCGCGTGCCACCGCTAACGCTTCAGGGGCACCCGCTGGGGCCGTGCCGGGCGGAGGGGCGCCAACGCCAGCACCAGCGGCACCGGGACTGGGCCAGGGACCGGACCAGGCACAGCGACCGGAAGCCGCCACGGCGATGCCGTTGCGAACGGTCTCCCCGCCAGCTGCTGTGCCACCGCCTGTACCGGGGCTGCAGCCGGCGCAGGCGCCCTCCGCCGCCGGTTCAGGGCCTGGGGCTGCCACTGCCATGGCTGTCGTTGCTGCAACTGGCCTTCCAGCACCCGCGGTGGCCGCAGGCCTCACCACGGCCACACCTCCCGGTCCACCTGTACCCCCCGTGCCGCTCGACGACAAGGCGCGGCGCCTGGCGGACTTCTTCAACGGCGAGGTGGTTGCGTTCGACGGGCCGGTGCCAGGGCAGCAGGATGGGGCGAACCCGCCCTAGGAGACCTGGGTGGTGAGGTCAGCCTCACCGGTGAGATCGTCCGTGTCCTCGTGGCTTTCCTCGCCGGATGCCTCGCCCACGTGAAGCGTCTTGGCCCAGACGAGACGTTTCGGCAGCAGGGCCATGCGCAGCGCCACCCAGGGAATCACCACGAACCAGTGGGCCAGATAGGCGATGCCCAGGGCGGCAGTGAAGGGATTGATGTTGGGCAGGGGTGGGCCTTCGCTGCTGCGCCGGCAGCCGGCCACGATCGCCGCCCCGGAGAGGCCGAAGGCCACGATCGACAGCGGCCAGATCGATGGCAGCGTGCGGGTGGCCAAGGCTGTGAGCAGATCGGCGATCGACACCACCGGCAGGGCGTACTGGAGCAGAAAGAACGCCGCCAGATCGAGCTTGCGGGAAGGGGCCAGCGGACCTGCCACGAGGCTGGGCCAATAGTCGAAGAAGCGTTGCAGGCCCCCCTCGGCCCACCGCTGCCGCTGCCGCCAGAGAGCAGGCAGGGTGCGCACCGCCTCCTCCTCCACCGGCGGATCCCAGAGCACGCCAATGCCGCAATCGCCCAGCAGCAGGCGGAAGCTCAGGTCGAGGTCGTCGGTGACGGTGGCTTCGTTGAAGCCGCCACAGGCTTCCAGGGCATCACGCCGCAGCAACTGGCCATTGCCACGCAGTTCGGGGACACCGCCGGAGGCCAGCCGTCCCTGCTGGATCACGGTGTCAAGGGCCATCTCCATCGCCTGGGCCTGGGTGAGCAGGTTGCGATCGGCTTCCACCACCGCCTTGCGCAGCTGCACCGCCGCCCAGCTGCCCGCTTCTGCGTAGGGAATCAGCCGCTGCAGCAGATCCCGCGGCATGCCGGCATCGGCATCCAGCACCAACATCCAGCGGCCGCGCAGCTGGGGCAGCACGGCATTGAGCGCCCCCGACTTGCCGCCACCGGCATCGCGCGGACGGCGCAGCACCGTGAGCAGGGAGTGGCGGCTGCCAATCTCTTCCAACAGCGCGGCTGTGCGGTCTTCGCTGCCGTCGTCCACCACCCAGAGACGCAGCTGGCCTTCGGGGTAGCTCAGCTGCGCCACCCGCTCCACCAGGCGCCCGATCACCGCCTCCTCGTCCCGCGCCGCCACCACCACATCAACGTCGGGCCAGTGGTCCAAGGCCTCGGGGAGGGCCACCGGCGGCTGGGGTTTCCAGAGCCGGAACAGCACGGTGCGGATCACATAGGCGCCCAGCAGCAAGGTGAGGCTGATCGCCGGCAGCAGGTTGCGGGGCGGCTCCACCCAGTGGGGCGCCGCGCCGGCACAACCGCACAGGAGCACAAACAGCGCCGCTTTGCCACGCCGAGGACGAGAGGCGGTCTTCGCAGCGGTCAGGCCTGGCATGAATGAACGCTCTCCGTGATGCCACGCCGCACGCGACAGGGTCCCGGTCGTGGCAGGGCTCGAACTGGGCCGAACTCTAAAGGCCCTGACCGAGCGCCTCCAGCGGCTGGAGCTGGGTCCCCGGGTAGTACCGACTCAGCAGCTGTGGCAGGGTCCAGCCACGACCGGCCAGATCGATCGCACCCGCCTGAGAGAGGCCGGCGCCATGGCCGAAGCCGCCGCCGTTGAAGCGCCAGCGGCCGGCTCCCTCCGCTCTCAGCTCAAACAGGGTGCTGGGCAGCTGCCGGAAGGTGCGGCGGATGGCATCGCGGCGCAGCACCTGGCGACCTTCGCTCCCCTCGATGGCCAGCGCCATCACGCGGCCGCTCGGTCCCCGCTCCAGCACGCTGAGCTTCAAGGGGGTGCCCACCGGCAACCGGGCCGTGGTGAGGGCCTGCTGCACCTGAGCGGTCGTCAGCAGGCGCTGCCAGCGGAAGCGCGGGTGGTAGGCGCCATAGGCGGAACCGCCGTTGGCCAGCAGCGCCGGCAGCGACGACGACGCCAGGGGCACGGCAAACCGCGCGTTGAAAGCGGGTGGGCCATCCGGCGCCGCCTGCAGATAGGGCAGCGGCGAGCCGCTCCACACCTCCTCAAAGCCGGCGGCCATTCCCCCGTTGGTGGCGTGATAGACGGCATGGATGGGCTGTCCCTGCCAGGTGAGCACCTGGCCCCGGGTGGCCTGGATCGCAGACCGGACCGCCGCCCCCGCCTGCCGCGGATCGGCGTAGACCTGGCACTGGGTGTCAGCGCAGAGGTGGTAGCCATCGGTGGCATAGCGGTGCTTGTTGCGCAGCGACCAGGTGCGGGCCAGCACCGCCTGGGCGGCAAGGGCGGCCGGCGGTGATCCGGCGCCGATCTCATGGGGCACCACCCCCAGCAGGTAGCGCTCCAGCGGCACCTCCTCGATCAGAGTCCAACCGCCGTAGGCGTTGCTCGCCAGGCGGAACGGCCCCTGGAACACACCGCCCTCCCAGCGCAGCCCTCCCGGCGCCGTGATCCGCAGCGGACCTTTCAATGCCGCACCGGCAGCTCCCGGCTCCCCGGACGTCAGCACCAGCCGCTGGCTGAACCGCTGCTCCACCTGCCGGGCCTGCAGGCCGGCCGGAGCCTGGGTGGCGGCAGGCGCCCATACCTCCCATTCGGCGGGATGAGCGATCACCGGAGTCACGCCGAGCTCCCGCCAGGCCGTCGCCGCCTGTTCCGCACTCTCGAAGCTGGCGAACGGGCCCAGCACGGTGCGGGCGAGCTGGAACGGCTCCGCCAGGGGCACCTCCTGCCAGCGCAGGCGAACGCTGGACCCCGAGAGCCGCTGGCCGTCGGCGTCGGTGACCACCAGCTCACCCGCCGCCGCCTGGAGCACCAGTGGAGCGGCCTTGGCCACCCCGCCAGGAGCAGGGCCCAGGCGTGGGCCGAGCGACACCCACAACACAGGCTGGGCGGGCTGCACCGGCGGCGGCGCACTGGTGGGCCAGTGCAGGGGCAGAGGGGCCGGGAGGGGGTCGAGAGCGGGGACAGCACGGCAGCCGGGTGCCGCCAGCAGGGTGAGCGCCAGCCCGAGGGCCACCGGCGCCAGGGCAGACCCGGGCTGCAGGGAGAGGGGGGCGGAAGGACGCAACAGCTGGCGGAGCATGGGCAAAGCGGACGGGGGGAGTTGGCAGCCGGCACTACCAAGTCGTAGTTTGGTTGTTTGTGAAGTCGCGCAGGACATGCCGAAGCTCAAGACCCGCAAAGCTGCCGCGAAGCGGTTCAAGCTGACCGGCAGCGGAAAATTCATGCGCCGGCATGCGTTCCGCAACCACCTGCTCGATCACAAGAGCCCCAAGCGCAAGCGTTTTCTGGGCACGATGGCGGTGGTCGACGAACGCGACGCCGACAACGTCAGCCGCATGCTTCCTTACGCCGGATGACCTCTCGCCAGGTCGCCCACTCCTTTTCCTTTCCATTTCGCCCTGAGAACTCACCATGGCCCGCGTCAAGAGGGGCAACGTCGCCCGTAAACGCCGTAACAAGATCCTCCGCCTGGCCCGTGGCTTCCAGGGCAGCAACGGCAGCCTGTTCCGCACCGCCAACCAGCGGGTGATGAAGGCGCTGTGCAACGCCTACCGCGACCGTCGCCGCCGGAAGCGCGATTTCCGCCGTCTCTGGATCGCCCGCATCAACGCCGCCGCCCGCATGAACGGGCTGAGCTACAGCCGGCTGATGGGCGGCATGAAAAAAGCCGACATGCTGCTGAACCGCAAGATGCTGGCCCAGCTCGCCGTGGCTGATCCCGCCAGTTTCACCAGCGTGGTTTCGGCCGCTACGCGCTGATCACCACCGCACTGCGGGGAGGCCCGATGGACATTCTCCTGCCTCAGGCCTATCTGATCGGCCTGATCCTTCTGCTCGGCGGTGCAGCCGTGGTCATCGCCCTGCAGGTGATGCGGGTCCGCCGCGATGAAGCGGCGCTGGCCCGGCTTGAGGGGCAAGCCAAGGGAGGGGACGGCAAGGACCCTGCCGTTCTCTACGAACTCGGCTCTGTGCAGCTGCGCAAGCGCCTCTACGCCCAGGCGGTGGACACCCTTCGCCTGGCCCAGAAGAAGAGTGGCGGTGAGCCCCCCGAGGCGCAGGCGCTGATTCAGAACGCGCTTGGCTTTTCCCTGGCGGCCCAGAGCAACTACGCCAGTGCGATCCGCCACTACAAGGCAGCTCTTCAGGCCAAACCCGATTACCCGGTAGCACTCAACAACCTGGGCTACGCCTTCGAGCGACAGGGCAAACCGGATGAGGCGCGGGACACCTATGCCAAGGCCCTCAGCCTCGATCCCACCAACAAAACAACCCTCAAGCGCCTGAAGCTGCTCGATCGTCGCTTTCCAGCTGAACTGAAAGCCCCGGCGACCAGCGGCCAGGGGATGGCTGCGGGCACTGGCGAGCCAGGCTCATCATCAGCTGGGTCCAGCAGCACAGGCAGCAAATCGTCCCCAAAACCCTCGCCCACCAACACACCGGTCTGACCACAGGGCGTCAGGCTCCAGGCTGATCCGCTTAAAGCGACAGCGGGAACCGAACCCATGGCCTGGAGAGGGCCAGCCGCCCCTGAGGTTCGCTGCCTCAGGGGCGCTCGCTTGTCGTCACCACAGCCCGCGGACCGGCGCCACCTGGCCGGCTGGCCGGGAAGCGGGTGGGCTGAAATTCACGGGATCAAGCACCAGCCGACCGCCGGGATTGGTGAGCCGCGGTGCATTCCAGCCCATCAGCGAGAAGCCCTGCAGGCCGAGAAAATCACCGCCTGGTTCGAGGCCCAAGGTGAGGGTGTCGATCAAGGGGATGAGCTCCAGCTGATCAGACTTGGCATTGAGGTTGCCCTGTACCGGCGAGGAGGTGCCGCCCACCGTGAGCGTGCCGCGCAGATCGATCATCTGACCCATGGCCGTCACGGTGTCGAGGCGCAGCTCCACAGGGGTGGGGACGCCGCCGCCAAAGGCCTGGTAACTGCCGCGCCACTGCCGCGGCAACTGGGCCGCAAGCAGTACGGCCCGGCCTACCGGATCGAAGGTTTCCACCGGACCGGTCTCACTGAAGGAGGTGTCCAGCGGCGAGGCGGGCGGCAGGGTGAACGGGACAAAACTGCCCACCGGCACCGCACTGGCGGCGAGCAGCAGGGGGAGAACCGGTGTCATGGAACCAAGCGGGCTTGCGCGAAGGTTAGGAGGCGTGCGCTGTAACTTCTCCCCATGGTGCAGATTCCGGCTTCGGATCCGTCCGCCCTCGCCGACGACACGCTGGTGATCGGCGGTCGCCGCTTCCGCAGCCGCCTGATGACCGGCACGGGCAAATACCCCTCGCTAGCGGCGATGCAGGCCAGCCTGGCGGCCAGCCGCTGCGACATCGTCACCGTGGCGGTGCGGCGGGTGCAGGCGGCGGCGGCAGGCCATCAGGGCCTGATTGAGGCGATCGACTGGAGCACGATCTGGATGCTGCCCAACACCGCCGGCTGCGCCACCGCAGATGAGGCCGTGCGGGTGGCGCGGCTGGGCCGCGAGCTGGCCAAGCTCGCCGGCCAGGAAGACAACACCTTCGTGAAGCTGGAGGTGATCCCCGACGGCCGCCATCTGCTGCCCGATCCATTCGGCACCCTCGAGGCGGCCGAGCGGCTCGTGAAGGAGGGTTTCACCGTGTTGCCCTATATCAACGCCGATCCGCTGCTGGCCCGTCGACTCGAGGAGGTGGGCTGCGCCACCGTGATGCCGCTGGGCTCTCCGATCGGCTCCGGCCAGGGCATTCGCAACGCCGCCAACATCGCCTTGATCATCGAGTCGGCGGGGGTGCCGGTGGTGGTGGATGCGGGGTTGGGCGTACCCAGCGAAGCGGCCCAGGCCATGGAGATGGGGGCTGACGCCCTGCTGATCAACAGCGCCATCGCCATGGCAGGCGATCCACCGGCCATGGCCTGGGCGATGGCTCAGGCCACGGAGGCGGGCCGGTGCGCCTGGAAGGCCGGGCGCCTGCCGCAGCGACAGGACGCCCAGGCCAGCTCACCCCAGTGGGGACGGGTTGGCAACACCGAGGCTCCGCGCCTGTGACATTCCCTTTCGGCCTCGATGCCGGCGCCGAAGGACATCGTTAAGGTTCGCTTTCTGAATCGGGCCACCCCACCATGTCGGTCACCAAGGAGGACGGGGGCAGGCTCAACGCCTTTGCCAGAGAACCGCGGATGCAGGTGGTCGAAGCCGGCGGTGAACGCAGCCGCAGCACCACCGTCCTGCTGATCGCCGGTGGGCTGCTGGTGCTGGCCATGGTGGGCGTGGCGGTCGGCATCAGCTGACGCCACTGCTGCACGAGGGGGGCGGAATGCCTGTAGTAGCTTGCCCCAAGAGAGCAATCGCTCGTTCAGCAGGAGTTCAGACGTGAAGGTTCTCGTTCTCGGCGGCGACGGCTTCTGCGGCTGGCCCTGCGCTGTGAACCTGGCCGACGCCGGTCACGACGTCGTGATCGTCGACAACCTGAGCCGCCGCAAGATCGACATCGACCTTGGGGTCGAATCGCTCACTCCGATCGCCACGATCAACGACCGCCTGCGTGCCTGGGAGGAAACCGGAGGCCGGCCCATCCGTTTCGTGGCACTCGACATCGCCCAGCACTACGACCTGCTGCTGGGGCTGCTGCGCAGTGAGCGCCCCAGTGCCGTGGTGCACTTCGCCGAACAACGGGCCGCCCCTTATTCGATGAAGTCGAGCGCCACCAAGCGCTACACGGTCGATAACAACGTGAATGGCACGCACAATCTTCTTTGTGCAATTGTTGAAAGCGGTCTCGACATTCATATCGTTCACCTCGGAACGATGGGGGTGTACGGCTATGGATCCCACCGTGGCGCCACCATCCCCGAGGGCTATCTCACGGTGGAAGTTCCCCAGCCCGATGGCACCCGCTTCCAGGAGAAAATCCTTCACCCCACCGATCCAGGCAGCGTCTACCACATGACGAAAACGCTGGATCAGCTGTTGTTCTTCTACTACAACAAGAACGACGGCATCCGCGTCACCGACCTGCACCAAGGCATCGTCTGGGGCACCAACACCGACCTCACTGACAGGGATCCGCGCCTGGTCAACCGTTTTGACTACGACGGTGATTACGGCACCGTGCTCAATCGCTTCCTGATGCAGGCGGCGATCGGCTATCCGCTCACGGTGCATGGCACCGGCGGCCAGACCCGCGCCTTCATCCACATCCGCGATTCGGTGAAATGCGTGGAGCTGGCGATCGACAATCCCCCTGCCTCAGGGGAGAAGGTGCGCATCTACAACCAGATGACCGAAAGCCACAAGGTCAAGGATCTGGCCGAAAAGGTGGCGGCCGTCACCGGGGCCAAGCTCAACCACCTCCCCAACCCCCGCAAGGAGGCCATCGAAAACGACCTGATCGTCGACAACCGCTGCCTGATCGAGCTGGGGCTCAAGCCCACCACCCTCGACGACGGCCTACTGGGCGAAGTTGTGGATGTGGCACGCCGCTGGGCCGATCGCTGCGATCGCTCCCGCATTCCCTGCGTGTCCACATGGACCCACAGCCAGGCGGCCGCGCTCCAACCGGTGGTTTGAACGGACCGTCTGCAGGCACGCCGTCCACGTGAAGATCGCACTGTTCACCGAAACCTTCCTTCCCAAGGTCGACGGCATCGTCACGCGGCTCACCAAAACGGTGACCCACCTGGTGGATGCGGGCGACGAGGTGCTGCTGTTCTGCCCCGAAGGAGCCCCGGACACCTTCATGGGCGCACGGGTGATCGGCGTGCCGGCCCTGCCCCTGCCGCTCTACCCCGAGCTCAAGCTGGCGCTGCCGCGGCCCTTGGTGGCCGAGGCGCTTGACGCCTTCAAACCCGACCTGGTGCACGTGGTGAACCCGGCGGTGCTCGGCCTGGGCGGGATCTGGCTGGCGCGTACCCGGGGCGTGCCCCTGGTGGCCAGCTATCACACCCACCTGCCCAAGTACCTCGAGCACTACGGCATGGGCATGTTCGAGCCGCTGCTGTGGGAGCTGCTAAAGGCGGCCCACAACCAGGCGGCCCTCAACCTCTGCACCTCCACGGCGATGGTGGAGGAACTCAGCCAGCACGGCATCCAGCACACCGCCTTGTGGCAGCGGGGAGTCGACACCGATCTGTTCCGACCGGAATGGCGCAATCAGACCATGCGCAGCAAACTCACCGGCGTGCACGGCGACAGCGACAGCCTGCTGCTCTACGTGGGCAGGCTCTCGGCGGAGAAGCAGATCGAGCGGATCCGGCCGGTGCTCGATGCCCTGCCCCAGGCCAGGCTGGCGCTGGTGGGTGATGGCCCACACCGCCAGCAGCTTGAGAAGGTGTTCGCCGGCAGCGCCACCACGTTCGTGGGCTACCTGGGCGGCGAGGATCTGGCCAGCGCCTATGCCAGCGCCGATGCCTTCCTGTTCCCCTCCTCCACCGAAACGCTTGGGCTGGTGCTGCTGGAGGCGATGGCGGCCGGTTGCCCGGTGGTGGGCGCCAACCGCGGCGGCATCCCCGACATCGTCACCGACGGAGTGAACGGCTGCCTCTACGATCCCGACAGCCCGGCCAGCCTCACCGCCGCCACCGAAAGGCTGCTGGCCAGCACCGAACGGCGCCAGGCCCTGCGGCTGGCGGCACGAGCAGAAGCAGAGCGCTGGGGCTGGGCGGGCGCCACCCAGCAACTGCGGCGCTTCTACAGCGAGGTGGTGCGCCCCCCTCTGCAACTGGTGGCCTGAAGCCCCCCGTAGCAGCTTGAAGCCATCCGATGTCACCTGCTGGCGGCTTCAGTTGCGCAGCTGGGGCAGGGTGTCACGGAACCAGGTGGTGAGCAGGGCCTTCACCATCGGTGCGGCAACGGTGCCGCCGTAGCCGCCACTGTTCTCGCCGAAGGCAATGATCACCAGGTTGGGCTTGCCCGCCGGCGCATAGCCGCCGAACCAGGCATGGTCTGGCCGGGGGGGATCCTCGGCGGTGCCTGTCTTGCCGGCCACGGCGGGCAGCGAAGGGTCGTTCAGCAGGGTGGCCGTGCCGCTGGTGACCGCATCGCGCAGGCCCTCCCGCAACACTTTCAAGGTGCTGGGTTTGAGGCCGATCCAGCGGCGCTCCACCGGCCGCTCCGCCAGGTGGGGCGTCACCAGCCAGCCGCCGTTGGCGATTGCCGCATACAGACGGGCCATCTGCAGCGGCGTCACGGTGACGGCCCCCTGGCCGATCGAGGAGGTGATCGTGTCCACCGAGGTCCACGGCTCATCGAGCACCTGGCGCTTCCAGGCGGGATCGCCCAGCAAGCCGGGGCTCTCCTCCCCCTTGAGTTCGACACCGGTGAGACTGCCGTAGCCCAGGCGGCGGGCCGCTCTGAACAGTTCATCGGGGCCGGTCTTGAGGCCCAGCCGGTAGAAGAAGCTGTTGCTGCTCACCGCCATGGCCAGGCGGAAGCCGATGCTGCCGAAGCTGCCGTGATCCGCGTAGCACTGGCCGTCGTAGCAGAAGGAGCCTGAGGTGAGGATGGTGGAGGCGGGATTGAACAAGCCCGATTCCAGCCCCGCGATCGCGGTGATCACCTTGAAGGTGCTGGCGGGCGGGAACCCCCGCAGCGCCCGGTTGAGCATGGGGGCTTCCGGGCGGTTGAGCTCGTTCCACTGCGCTGTGGTGGGGCCCTCTGAGAAGATGTTGGGATCGAAGTTCGGGCGGCTGGCCATGGCCCGGATCGCGCCGGTCTGGGGATCCATCGCCACGATCGCCCCCTTGCTCACCCCGCTGAGGGCCTTCTCGGCCGCCTTCTGCAGCTCCAGATCGAGGGTGAGGCGCAGATCGTTGCCGGCCCGCGACGGCTTGTCGCCCAGCACCCGCTGCACCTGCCCATCGGCGTTCACCTCCAGCTGCTGTCCCCCCCACTCGCCGCGCAGGTGGTTCTCGTAGACGCGCTCCAGGCCGGTGCGACCGATACGGTCCTGCAGGCGGTAGCCCGTTTCAGACAGCTCCTTGTATTCCTCCTCCGTGATGCTGCTCGTGTAGCCGAGCACGTGGGCGCCGAGCCGTCCGTGCGGGTAGGCGCGCAGCACGTCGACATCCACATCAGCCCCTTTGAGCGACTCGGCCTGCTCGCGAAAACGCAACACCTGCTCGGTGCTGAGGGGGCCCGCCAGTTCAACGCGGAAGCCGTCCACGGCTCTGCCGTCCTTGCGTTTGGCATCAAGCTGCGCCGGGTCGAGCGCCAGCAGCGCAGCCAACTGCACCCGCAGCGACGGCCAGGCTGCGTCATCGACAAGCCGGGGCTGGATGTAGAGGTTGTAGGTGAGGCGGCTGCTGGCCAGCACCTGGCCGTTGCGATCAAGCAGACGGCCGCGCATCGGATGGCGCGGCAGCAGGCGAATGCGGTTCTGATCCGCCAGCAGCTTGTTCTCTGCCCCCTGCGCGAGCTGCAGCCACACGAGCCGGGCGCCCATCGCCCCCAGCACCAGCACGATCAGCCCGAGCAGCCAGGCCGGCTGGTGCCGCATGCCCGCGTGGCGGGCCTGTCCGTGCAGATGCCCAGCGGCCATGGGCGTCAGGCCTCCAGGCGGTGCTGGAGCAGCGCCAGGCGCTCGGAGATCCGGGCCAGGGTGGTCTGCAGCGCCTCCCGCTCCCGCTGCGGGTCTGCGGCCTCTGAGAATCCGGTGGCGGCCGGATCGCCCGCCTGCGGCGACCAGGGCGGTGGCGGGGCCACATCGTGCACCTCCACCTTCATCACGGGATTGCCCAGACCGGGCTGGATCTGATCAAGGCTCTGGCGCACGGCCCGCGCCGCTGGATCGCCTTCCTGCTTCAGCTGGGCGAGCGGGTCGGACGAAGCGGTGAACGCTTCCACCACCTCGCGCGGGCCCCCCTTGCGCGCCCGCTCGACCACCGCCATACCTACCGGCAATACCTCCTGCATCAGCGCGAGCCGAAGGGAATCGAGAGGATCAGCCATGCCGAAGCAACCGAGGCAGCACCACCCGCGCAGGCGAGCGGCTTTGCCCCCAGTTTGACGCCCTCCGGAGGTGGCAGGGACTCAGGGCAGCCGCTGCACGCCGGGATCGACGATCATCTGGCGGCAGAACTCGCGCGAGCCCACCATCCAACCGGCCCCCACTGCCAGCACCAGCACCGCGGTGAACGGCAGCACGGCCTGTCGGGTGACCTCCAGCCCTGCCCACTCTCCCCAGCTGCGCAGCAGCCGCTCCCGATCGAAGCGGCGGCGCTCCTGCCGCTCCAACGTCTGCCGGCGGCGCAATGACTTCTCCACCCAGCGCTCGAAGGAGCGTTTCTTGGTGACGGCCATCTTGCGCTCCACCTCCAGCAGGTGGCCGGCGCTGAGCTCGGGGTTGAAGGTGCTGATCAGTTCCAGGGTCTTGAGGAACATCTCCACGGCGCCATCCTTGATCTGCGCCTCCTGCTCGGGGATCTCCTCCCACAGCACCTCGGGGTAGAAGCGACCCCGGTTGGCGAGAATCTGCTCCTCCTGCAGCTGACCGGGTTCGCGCAACCAGCGGTCGGTGTTGGCATCGAAGCGCCGCCAATACAGAAAGGGATTGAGGTAGATCACCTTTCCGGCCAGCTGGATGCTGTCCTGCTGGAGGCGGCGCTGCAGCTGCGGGTCCTGCTCGAGGGCGACAGTCAAGAGAGGAAGGCCGGGCCCCGATGGTATCGAAGCTGTCCCGGGCGGGCCAGACCAGACCCAGACCAGACAAAAGAACGCCGCCGGAGGCGCCTTCAGCCGGCTGTCACTCCCACTCGATCGTGCCGGGAGGCTTGCTGGTGATGTCGTATACCACCCGGTTCACGCCCCGCACCTCATTGACGATGCGGTTGGAGATCTTCTCCAGCAGGTCGTAGGGCAAGCGCGACCAATCGGCGGTCATGCCGTCTTCGCTGGACACGCAACGGAGTACGATCGGATAAGCGTAGGTGCGCTTGTCGCCCATCACACCAACGCTGCGCACCGGCAGCAGCACCGCAAACGCCTGCCAGATGTCGTGGTAGAGCCCTGCATCCCGCACCTCCTCGCGCACCACCAGATCGGCATCGCGCAGGATGTTGAGGTTCTCGGCCGTGACCTCGCCCAGGATGCGGATCGCTAGGCCAGGCCCCGGGAAGGGATGGCGGCGCACGATCTCTTCGGGCAGGCCGAGGCTGCGGCCCACCTTGCGCACCTCATCTTTGAACAGACGCCGCAGCGGCTCCACCAGCTTGAACTGCAGATCCTTGGGTAGGCCACCCACGTTGTGGTGGCTCTTGATTTTCACAGCCACCCGTTCGCCGGTCTTGGGATCCACGCCGGTGCCGGCCGATTCGATCACATCGGGATAGAGGGTGCCCTGGGCGAGGTAATCGAAGGGGCCGAGTCGCTTGCTCTCCTCCTCGAACACACGGATGAACTCGGCACCGATGATTTTGCGCTTCTCTTCCGGATCGGTGATGCCCTTGAGCTTGGCAATGAAACGATCACGGGCATTGATATATTCCACGCGAATATGGAACTGGCGATCGAAGAACTCCATCAGGAATTCAGGCTCCCCTTTGCGCATGAAGCCCTGGTCGATGAACATGCAGGTGAGCTGGTCCCCGATCGCCCTGTGCAGCAGAAAGGCGAGGCTGGAGGAATCCACGCCGCCGGAGAGGGCGAGCAGTACCCGTTTGCTGCCGACACGGGCCTGAACATCGGCCACGGCTTCTTCAATGAAGGCGCTGGTGGTCCAATCTGGCTCGCAGCCGCAGATGTGATAAACGAAGTTCCGGATCATCACCATGCCACCGGTGGAGTGCACCACTTCGGGATGGAACTGCACGCCATAAAGATGGCGGCGATGATCCGCCACTGCCGCTTCCGGCGTGTTCCTGGTATGGGCCAGCCGCGCGAATCCAGGCGGCAGAGTCTCCACCGAATCGCCATGGCTCATCCACATCGTGGAGCCGTTTTCCACGTTGGTGAGCAGATCGGTGGGATCGTCCACCTGAAGCGGTGCCTTGCCGTATTCTCCGCGCCCCGCCGCCACCACGTTGCCGCCCAGCTGCTGCACCATCAGCTGCATGCCGTAGCAGACCCCGAGCACCGGAATGCCCAGATCCCAGAGGCCCGGATCGCACACAGGCGCCCCTTCGGCATACACCGAGCTGGGGCCACCGCTGAGGATGATGCCTTTGGGGGCCAGCTCGCGCAGCTCATCGGCGCTGGTGGCGTAGCCCATCACCAGGGAATACACCTCGGTTTCCCGCACACGGCGCGCGATCAGCTCCGAATACTGGGATCCGAAATCGAGGATCACGATCGCCGGGTGGCGCTGGCTCTCCGGCTGTTCCAGCGACTGTGAAGCTTGAGACATACGACCGGAACGCTTCTTGATCGGCGGCTGGCCGGATGCGTTGCCCCCGGAGCAAGGCCCCGCATGGGCCGCCAGGCCTGAGGGACTCACCCTAGAGGGTGCCGGAATGCCTCCAGCAACTCCTGGCCTTGAGGTCCGCACACACGCAGCTGGCGCCGGCGGTCGAACAGCGCGGCCCCCACGCGCATGGGGAAGCTGCCGTAGCGGGCCAGATAGGCCATGCTGCGTTGCTCAATGGCCGCGGCGATGCGCCGCTCCAGCCGCTGGGCCAGGGCAGGGTCCACCGCCACCAGTTCGCTCAGCGCTGCCTCCACGGTGGCGGCACCATGCAGGCGGCCGAGGGCCTCGCCGCTGAGACCTTCAAGGGCCGCCAGGGCGGTGAGCACCTCGGCGCGGCCATCGGCGAGATGGTGGTGGGTGTGGAAGATCCCACCGGCCAGCTTGATCAACTTGCCGTGGTAGCCGAACAGCAGCAGGCGGCGCACTCCCGCTTCCGCCGCCGCCACCAGCACCGGCCCCAGCCAGTTGCCGGCCTTGAGAAGCAGCCCGGCGGGGAGCCCCAGGCTGGGCGCCAGATCGAGGCCGTTTTCGCCGATCACAAGCACGAGATCACCGTTGAAGCCGGCCGTGGCGGTGCGCGCCGCCAGGGCCGCCAGGCAGGCCTGCAGTTGATCGGGAGCGGCGCTGCGCTGCACCTCCGCCTGGGTGCCGATCAGCGCCAGTCCGTCGACCACGCCGAAGGCCGCGTTGCTGGTGCGCAGCGCCAGGGCCCGGCCCTCAGGCAGCACGAGCCGCAGGCACACCGCCCGGCCGGCACCGACCAAGGGCCGCAGGTTCGCCTCCAGCAGGGCACGGGCATAGGCGGAGGCGCACAGGTCACCCGTCGCGCCATGCACCCCCACCCCTTCGCCGGCCTCCAGCACGAAGCACGAGCCGCCGGCCGGCGGCGGCTGGATCCAGCAGGCCACCACCCACACCGCCAGGCCACGGGTGAGATCCAGGCCGGCGCCGGGGTCGCAGCGACTGATGCCGAGAGCTCGGCCTGGCCCGATCGGAGCCGCCGCTTCCACCGGCACCGGCCGCAGCCCGGGCGGCTCGAGCAACTCCAGTGTCAGCAGGCCCTCGAAGGCAGCCGCAGGGCCAGCTTCCGCCCGCTGGAGCGCCTGCACGGCGGCACACGCCGCCGCCGTCACCCACACCGGCAGGGTGTAGCCGGGTGAAGCGTTCACCATCCGTTTTTTAAGGTGGTTGATTGTGCCGCTGCGCCCCCGCGTTTCCACTCCCCATGCAGGACAAGCTCACCCTGATGATTCCCGGTCCCACGCCGGTGCCGGAGACCGTCCTGCTGGCGATGAGCCGCCACCCGATCGGCCATCGCAGCGCCGATTTCCAGGCGATCGTGAAGCGCACCACCGCGCAGCTCAAGTGGCTGCATCAGACCAGCAGCGATGTGCTGGTGCTCGCCGGCAGCGGCACGGCGGCGATGGAGGCGGGGATCATCAACATCCTCAGCCGCGGCGACAAGGTGATCTGCGGCGACAACGGCAAGTTCGGTGAGCGCTGGGTCAAGGTGGCGAAGGCCTACGGGCTGGATGTGCAGGTGATCAAGGCCGAATGGGGCCAGCCTCTGGATCCGGACGCCTTCCGTGTGGCGCTGGAGGCGGATACGGACAAAGCGATCCGTGCGGTGATCCTCACCCACTCGGAAACCTCGACGGGCGTGATCAACGACCTGGAAACGATCGCCCGGCACGTGCATGCCCACGGCCAGGCCTTGATTGTGGCCGACTGTGTCACCAGCCTGGGGGCCTGCAACGTGCCCATGGACGCCTGGGGCCTCGACGTGGTGGGCTCGGGCTCCCAGAAGGGCTACATGATGCCGCCCGGCCTGGGCTTCGTGGGCATGAGCGAGCGGGCCTGGCAGGCACAGCAGCGCTCCGACCTGCCCAAGTTCTATCTGAACCTCGGCGCCTATCGAAAAGCGGCCGCCCAGGACAGCAATCCGTTCACCCCTCCGGTGAACCTCTACTTCGCGCTCGAGGCCGCCCTCGACATGATGCAGAGCGAAGGCCTGGAAGCGATCTTCACCCGGCATGAACGCCACCGGCGCGCGGTGAGCGCGGCCATGAAGGCGATCGGCCTGCCGCTGTACGCGGCGGAGGGCCACGGCAGCCCCTCGATCACCGCCGTGGCACCCAGCGGCATCGATGCCGAAGTGCTGCGCAAGAAAGTGAAGGCCCGCTACGACATCCTGCTGGCCGGCGGCCAGGACCACCTGAAGGGCTCGGTGTTCCGCATCGGCCACCTCGGCTTCGTCTGCGACCGGGATGTGCTCACGGCGGTGGCGGCGATCGAAGCCACCCTGCAGGAGATGGGCATGGCCACAGCCACCGTGGGAGCCGGCATGGCAGCCGCTGCCACCGAGCTGGCCCGCTGAGGCGCAGCGCGCGGGGCGGCCTTCCAGGAGGCCGCCTTCCGGCACCTTGCTACATTGCAGGAATGCGGGTGTAATTCAGTGGTAGAATGTCAGCTTCCCAAGCTGAACGTCGCCGGTTCGAATCCGGTCACCCGCTTGAAAGATTTTCAATTTGAATTGATTTCAGCTTTTTAGCACTTAACTGCTGAAGCTGCTTCAGCTCCAAGCACATCGCCCAATGATCGGGCATTGAAGTGAAGCGTGTGCAGCGAATGAATCGCACCCCTGGCTAATCGGAAGCCACCCAACCGCCTGGCAGCACTTGGATTGAGGCTCTCAAGCACTCTCCGCCTTCCCCCTAACGACCTGCAGGTTGCCCGTCTGCGGCTCAGGACTGTTCCTCACATCTGCCGGTCCTATCCAGCATCGCCGGAACCCTTGTGGCATCTGCCGGATCGGATAACGCTGCGCAGGGGCGGTGCGGCATTGACCCTTGCGCGGCAGACCGTGAGGCCGTCACACCAGGCAGGCAGCGCGAGGGCGTTGGCTCAACACCTGCCTGGGGAAGGCCAGGCCGGGTGAGGCCGTGATCGGCAGGGTGCCCGCTGACCCAGGCGGGGGTGCAGGCTCAGGCGCGGGGTTTGATCAGTTGCAACACCTGGGGGCCAAGGCCGCCCACACGACGCTCGCACTCGAGGAGCAGCAGAATGCAGCGCGCAGATTCAGCCAGATCGCCCTCTTGCGCTGCCGCTTTGGCAGCAGACTCATGGCGGCTGATCTCTTGAAGGAGGGCAGAACGCTGCTCGTGCGAAACTGCTTTCACCGCCATGCTTTTAGCGACGACTGTCAAAACCGGAGATCATGAATAGCGCAAGTGTATGGGGTTTCGAGCAGAGCTGCCTGAGTTCTTGCCGCAGCGAAAAGTAACAGCTTTGCCGACCGCCATACGGCTGGGCCTGCCGCCAAACGCTCATGTTCCAGGCTCTTCTCCCTCGTCGACAAGATCGGCAATCTGCGATCTCAGGGCTTCCACGCGAGACTGATCACCCCGACTCACCGCCACAGCAAGGGCGAATTCAAGCTTTTCGCGTTGGTGACCCCGCTCCACATAAGCGGAAGGGGGTGTGCAGGAAGGGAACGTGCGGGAGGCGGAGGTTCCGGTGGCGTTCAGCCCAGCCGACCCGAGGGGCCGTGGCAGGGGGCAAGCGGGATAGGTGAAAGCCATGTTCGCTTTCTTTTCATTCTGCCACCCCTGGCCAGTGCATCGAGAGAAGGTGAGCTATGCGGCGTCCCGGTAGCTCTGCGGCTCGGGTGCCGATGACAGGAACACTTCGGCCACCGCCTCCGCCTGGGGACCTGGCTCATCAAGCAGCTGCCGGCAGTCCTGAAGCAGCGCTTCCACGTGGTCGAGGGCATCGAGCTGAGCCTGGTCTGGCGACTCAGGCCGCTGGATCGCCGTTTCAAGGGCGCCAAGCCGCTGTTCCAGCTTCACCAGCCGATGGGAAAGGGCGGCCACCGTCTGGGCAAGATCCTCGGCGGTTCGCGTGATCCGGAAAGACACCGATTCGGTCGTCATCGCAGGCAAAGTCGGTAACGCCGATGACAACACACATCCCCGGCGGGCTCAAGTCGTCTTTCAGACTGAGGGATCCCACCAGCGGATCTTCTTCATGGCTGCACCAGCGACTTTGGTGCTCTATCTGCTGTGCGGGACGGCCGGGGGCCTACTGGCTCTGCGTACCGGAATTCCTGCTGCCCCTTTGGCCGGCGCGCTGCTTGGAGCGGCCGTGGCGAGCATGAGCGGGCGCCTCGAAGTGGCCCAATGGCCCACCGGAACCCGCACCCTGCTGGAGATCGGCATCGGCACGGTGATCGGCACTGGGCTCACGAGTGCCGCGCTGGCGGAGCTGCGTGTGTTGTGGCGGCCGGCGATCCTGATCACCGTGGCCCTGGTGGCCACCGGCCTGGTGGTGGGGTTGTGGTCGAGCCGTTTGCTGGGCGTGGATCCGGTCATCACCCTGCTGGGCGCAGCACCGGGGGGCATCAGCGGCATGAGCCTTGTGGGAGCGCAGTTCGGTGTAGGGGCGGCCGTGGCGGCCCTGCATGCCGTGCGGTTGATCACCGTGCTGCTGGTGCTGCCTGTGATCGTGCGCCTGGTGCTCGGCAGCACGGGCGGTTCGTCATCGGGCTGAGCCCGGCCCTGGCCATAACCGCCACAGAGGCCCCTCGACAGCCGAAGCACGGCCGATACGTTGGGCCCAGCAGCCTCGGGCCCGCCTCCACCCTTCCATGCAGCACCCCACTGTTCGCCGCGCCACTGTTCACCAAGACACTGTTCGCCACGACACTGTTCGGGCCGGCACTCTGCAAGCCAGCGCCACCGAGTCCGGCCTTGCTCCAGCCGGTGCTCTGCGAGCCAGCTCCTTTCGCCGCATCCGCACCGCCCTCACAGCAGGTCTGTTCACGCTGGCTGGTTCCCTGCTGACGGCCGGGGCGATCCCACAGCCCGCCTTGAGCCAGGCCACCACAGCGCTGCCTGCCGATCAAGGCAGCAAGGGCGCGCAGGTGTACTGCTTCATGCGCAAGGCGGGCAACAACCACGAGGTGAGCTGGACGGCGGCCTATGCCCTGATCCGGCGGCAATCCGCGAGCCTGTTCAAGACATCTCCGCAGCACGGCGCCGTGATGATCACCGAGGCGGTGGTCAACAACCCGGACGCCTTCCCCGATTGCGGCCAGTACCTGGGGGCGCTGTTCGGCAGCGAGAACCCTGCCCCTGCGGCTCCTGCCGTCACCTCCAGCGGGCCGGTGCCGATCCAGGGGGGCATGACCCGCGAGGAGCGCTACAACAATTGAAGGTGTTGCACTGCACTTGAGCAGGAACCGGCTGCAGGGGATCCGCCTGCTCACCACGGTCGCCCTGGCCGGCTTGGCGTTGATCGGCTGTGCGGCGGCGCCGCCGCCGGAGCTGGGCGACGCGCCAGCCAACGACGACTGCCTGCGTGAGGTGAAACTGGCGGAATTGCCGGCGGCGCTGCAGCGCTGTGACGCATCGGTGCAGGCCTTCCCCACCGATCCCCGCCCCTTGAGCGAGCGCTCCGTGCTGCACAGCCTGGGGGGCGATCAGGAGGCCGCCTGCAGGGACATCGAACGGGCCGCCCAGCTGCTGCGGCAACAGGGCAACCAAGCGGAGGACTCCCAGTTGGCCATCGACATCCGCATCCGGCTGGAGGGCTGCCAGGAGAAGGCACCGCTGCCTGGCACCTGATCAGGGCGGTGCTGACCCGCCCCACGCTGACCAATCACGGTCGTTGGGCACGGCTCGCGGGGCACGGGTCAGCCATCACTGGAAACCGAGGACTGCGCCATGATCACCAGCGCTCGAACAGCTGCCGCACCATCGCCGGCAGCGCCTGGCGCCGCAGAGCCGTCTGACGGCCTTCCAGCAGCAGCGTGATGCGCTCGGCCTTGCTGGCGATGATCCCGTCCACGAGCTGATCGGCCACGCCCAGCTGCAGCCAATGGCTGGTGAGCGGTCCGGCCATGCCGATGCGGTGGCAGCGGTCCTCCGCCTGCTCCGCGTCCCCCGGCGTCCAGGGGCGCTCCAACAGCACCACATGGGCGGCCCTGTGCAGCGTGAAGCCCAAGCCACCAGCCCCGAAAGTGGCCACCAGGCAGGGCGTCGCCCCGGCCTGGAAGCGATCCACCTGTGCCTGGCGCTCCAACGCCTTCAGCCGACCCGTGAGCAGCGCGCCACCCAGGCGGGCCTGCAGCTGTTCGGCACTGGCCACGAAGGCGGTGAACAGCACCACGGCCTCCCCCTGGCGCAGAAGAGCCTCCACCAGCTGGATGGCGGCAGGCAGCTTGTGCTGGGCACCGATCCGGCGCAGGGCGGTGAGCATGGCGAGGGGCTCGGCGTCGCGGCGCACCTCGCCCCTGGCGGCCCGGCAGCGGTAGTCGTCCAGCCTGGCGGCCAGTTCCTGCTCGAACGCCATCGCCTGGGACTCCCCGAGCGCCACCGGGAGCATGCGGCGGCACTTTGGAGGCAGATCGAGGCAATCCTGCTTGCGGCGGTGGAGCACGAGCGGCCTTGTCAGCCGCTGGATTTCATCGAGCCGCTCGGCTCCGACCGCCTGCCACTGGCGCCGTCCACCCCGTTCGCTCCAGTGCCCCTGACAGAACCGCTCCTCGTAGGCGTGCCGGTCTTGGGCGAGGGGATGGCCGATTGCCGCCAGCAGCGGAAACAGCTGAACCGGGCGGCCGTTCTTCATCGGGGTGCCGGTGAGCAACCAGATCGCCCGCAGCCGCGGATGTCTGGCCAGCCGCAGCAGGGCCTGGGTGCGCGCCGCCTGGATGTTCTGGGCGAAATGGGCCTCATCCACGATCAACACCGTGGCGGCCGGCGGCAACGAGCGCGGCAGGGCCGCCCAGCTGATCAGCTCCAGATCCAGGGCGAGGGAGAGGCCCTCCTGCCGCCAGTGGGGATGGAGGGCAGTTGGAGCCACCACGGCGATGCGGCAATCCGCCGCCCGGACCATGGCCCGGGCTGCCACCAACGCCGTGAGCGTCTTGCCCAGGCCCATGGCGTGGGCCAGCAGGGCACCGCGACGAGCCAGCAGCCAACGCGCCGCCAGCCGCTGATGGGCGAACAGACGGCGCCCATCGGCCAGAGGCTGATCCAGGGCGGCCTGGGCCACGAGGGTGCGGTGAGGCGGCAGGGGCGGCAGGGGCTGCTCCAGCCATTCCATCCACTGCGCCAGCTCCGGATCGATCCGGAAGCGCTGGCCAAGCAGCTGGCGCAAGGCCAGCGAGGCCTCGAGCGGAAAGGCCCAGCAACCACGCCGCGCCTGCCACTGGCCCCGGGGCCGCACGGCGCGCAACTGGGCCTGAGTGACGGGATCAAAGGGGGAGACCACCTCGATCTGTCCCGATGGGCCGAGACGCAGCAGACAGGTGGCGGCGGAAGCCGTGCGGGGTCCGAGGGAGCGGCTGACCGAGGGAGAGCTGCTGACGGCGGGAGAGCGGCTGGCGACGGGGGCGCTGCAAGCGGGCCGAAGACAAATTTAGTCGAATCGGGGCGACGGGCAACCGTTGGCGCTGAAGGCCGAAAAAAGCAATCCTCGACACATTGACATCTCTTGAGGTGGGGGCAAACTCTCCGCAACTGAGCCATCAGGATGCACGCGAGAGATGCGGTGTTCCTTGAAGATCTCTGCCCCAAACTTCGCGTCAGGCGCTGGCGTCAATCTCTCCACAAACACACTGACAATCGTTGTATTTACTGCGGCAATCGCTCCGAATCCATTGATCATCTGATGCCCCGCTGCCGTGGTGGCCTGAGCGTGACAGCGAACTGCGTGCCGGCCTGCCTGGCCTGCAACGGCCACAAAAGCGATGCCGATCCCTTCGATTGGTACCGGCGTCAGCGCTTCTACGACCCGCGGCGGGCCATGGCGATCCGTGCCTGGATGGATGGGGATCTACGCCTGGCGGTGCGGCTGCTCCAGTGGGCCAACCCGGAGCCCAGCTCCAGCCCGCCGCTCCATGCCGGAGCCACTCCAGCGGGGACGGACTGGGCCTTTCAGGCGGCCTGAGCGCGCCTCGCCGGTTCACCAGACCCGGCAGGCCACCGGGCCGTTGTGGCGGACGCAGATCCCCTCTTCCCGCTCCGGGGCTTCCGGGGCGAGCACGGCGACGACCAGCACCAGGCTGAGGGCGAGCACGGCCGGAGCCCAGGCCAGAGCGGTGTTCCAGGTGGCCGTGCGGGCAGAGGGAAGCGCGGCGGGGCGCTGACTCCGGGCCACGAAGGGGCCGGCGGGCACCCTGCGGGAGCTAGAGAGAGAAGAGGCGGTCATCAACGAAAGCCATGAATGTGATACAGGTGTACTCATGACGGTCGGTGATGTCAATGGCCGGCCGGCCAGCGTGCTGGTGCTGGGCGGTGGCTACAGCGGACTGCGGTTCGCCCAGGCCCTCACCGAACACGCGCTGCCGGTAGCGGTCACCTCCCGCCGCCAGCCGGCCCAGCCGGAGGCGCTCACCCCCTGGGGATCCGCTGGCAGCGCGCTGCCGCTGCGCTGGCTGAGCTTTGACCCCGACAACGGCGCGTTGCCCGATGCCGAGGCGCTCGACGGCATCACCCATGTGCTGGTGACGATCCCGCCCGACGGGCAGGGAAAGGATCCGGTGCTCGAACATCTGGCCCCGCTGCTGGCCCAGCTGCCGCTGCAGTGGATCGGCTACCTCTCCACCACCGGCGTCTACGGCGACCATGGCGGTCGCTGGGTGGACGAGACCACTCCTCCCGCACCAGGGGCGTCGCGCAGTCGCGCCCGGCTGGCCTGTGAGCAGGCGTGGGATTGCAGTGGCCTGCCGGTGCAGATCTTTCGCCTGCCGGCGATCTACGGGCCCGGTCGCTGCCCCTTCCAGAACCTGCTGCAGGGCACCAGCAGGCTCGTGCACAAGCCGGGCCAGGTGTTCAGCCGCGTCCATGTCGATGACATCGTGGGAGCGCTGATCCACTGCATCGGCCTGCCGCCCCAGCGGCGCCCGCGGATCGTCAACCTCTCCGACGACCGCCCCTGCCCCTCAACGGAAAGCCTGGGCTACGCCGCCCATCTGCTCGACTGCAAACTGCCGACCGTGGAGCGGTTTGAGGACATCTGCGGTGGCATGAGCCCGATGGCACTCAGCTTCTGGGTGGAAAATCGCCGCGCCAGCAACCATCGGCTCTGCCATGACCTGGGCTACACCCTGCGCTACCCCAGCTACCGCGAGGGTTTTCGCGAGGCCCTCGCCGAAGAGCGCCGGACGGCCGCGCGCGGCAACGGCGATCAGGCCGCATGAGCCCACGTCTCCGGCCGACTCCGCCGGGCCCGTTCAGCGGCGGGTGAACACCCGTTCGATGCTTTGGCTGTCGGCGGGGGAGGCGTCAGCGCCGGGCTCGGGGCAGACTCCGGCCGCATCCGGTTGAAGGTTCTTGAGGGTGGGGAGCTTCGTGTCCTGCATGAAGCGGCAGCCATCCACGGTGACCCAGCCCCGCTCCAGACCGACGGCTGTTCCGACCACCGCCAATCCGATCAGAAACCACCGAAACATGTCGTCACTCTCCCATCAGCGCGAGACTAAGCCCGCTGCCATTGCCGTCTCCCTCGGTGACCCGGCTGGCATCGGCGCGGAAGTGGCTCTCAAGGCTCTGGCCCTGCTCGGCGATCGGCAAGCGGAGGTGGTGCTGGTGGGTTGCCGCCGCTGGCTGGAAGACACCTACCGGCGCCTGGAGCCGCTGAGCAGCGTTCCCCTGGCCGACCCCGGCGGCCTGGAGGTGCTGGACCTGCCGCTGGAGGTAGCGCCACAGCCCGGCCAGGGTTCAGCGGCCAGTGGTGCCGCCAGCTTCGCCTGGCTCACCGCCGCCACAGCGCTGGTGACCAGCGGCCGCTGCCGCGCCATCACCACAGCGCCGATCGCGAAGCACGCCTGGCATGCAGCGGGCCATCACTACCCCGGCCAGACCGAACGGCTGGCGGAACTGGCCGGCGGCATGGAGGCCTCGATGCTGTTCACAGCCCGCTCCCCTCTGACCACCTGGCGTCTGAACACGCTGCTGGCCACCACGCACATCCCGCTGGCGGCCATCCCGCGCTGTCTCGATGGGGCGCTGGTGGAGCGCAAGCTTGACGTTCTGCTGGCTTTCTGCCAGCGGTTCAAGCCCTATCCGCGGCTGTCAGTGGCGGGCCTGAACCCCCATGCCGGCGAAGCAGGCCAGCTCGGGAAGGAGGAGGTCGAGTGGCTGGTGCCGGCACTGGACCGCTGGCGGCGACGCCATCCGGACGTGGAGCTGGTGGGGCCGGTGCCGCCCGACACCTGCTGGCTGGGTGCCGCCGCCGCCTGGCGTGGTGACGGTGAGGGATCGGACGGCTATCTGGCTCTGTATCACGATCAGGGCCTGATTCCGGTGAAGCTGCTCGCCTTCGATGCGGCCGTGAATGTGACCCTGGGGCTGCCCTTCCTACGCACCTCCCCCGATCACGGCACCGCCTTCGACATCGCCGGACTTGGCATCGCCCGCGCCGACAGCATGGTGGCGGCGCTCACCGCCGCCTGGGACCTGGGCTGATCGGCAGCAGCGCGGGTACGGAGCGGGGCTGCTGGACACCAGCGCGGATCAGCCGGGCTTGACGCGCATCAGCACCTGGCCGAACTCCACCGGGGTGCCGTTCTCCACCAGGATTTCCACCACCTGGCCGGTCATTTCCGCCTCCAGCTCATTCATCAGCTTCATCGCTTCGAGGATGCAGACGGTCTGGCCGATCGAAATGACACTGCCGAGCTCCACGAAGGGGGGATCTCCCGGTGAAGCCGCCCGGTAGAAGGTGCCCACCATCGGTGCGGTGACCTCCACCAGATCGGCCCGCAGGGCGGCGGCGGCAGGCGGCGCGCTGGAGGGCTGGGGGGCGACTGGGGCCGGCGCAGCCTGTGCGGGGGCTGCCATCGCCACCGGGGCGTAGGCGGCAGGCGCAGGAACGGGGTAGGGGGCCGGCAGGTTGCGGCGCACCTCAAGACGAAAATCCTCCCCCTCCAGCTTCAACTCCTGGATGTCGCTGCCTTCAAGGAAGGTGAGCAGGGCGTGGAGCTGGTTGTTATCGAGTTGCATGGCGCTTCAGGACTCCCGACCCAGGTAGCTGTCGGTGCGGGTATCGATCTTGATCTTTTCACCGATCGAGATGAACAGCGGCACCATCACCTGGGCGCCCGTTTCCACGATCGCCGGCTTGGTGCCGCCGGTAGCGGTGTCACCCTTGACGCCGGGGTCGGTCTGGGTGACTTCCAGCACCACGGAGTTGGGCAGCTCCACCTCAAGTGGGGACCCATTCCACGACACCACATTGACCTCCATGCCCTCCTTGAGGTACTTGCGCCCATCGCCGATCTGGTTGGCGGTAAGGCGGGTTTCCTCGTAGCTGCCCATGTCCATAAACACGTAGTCGTCGCCTTCCATGTAGGTGTGCTGAAGGGTGGACTTCTCCAGCAGGGCCTGGGGAACGGTTTCGCCGGCGCGGAAGGTTTTCTCCACCACGCTGCCGCTCTGCACACCTTTGAGCTTGGTGCGCACGAACGCGGAACCCTTACCGGGCTTTACATGCAGAAACTCGACGACCCTCCAGACCTGACCATCCAGCTCGATCGTGGTGCCTGTACGAAAGTCGTTGCTGGAGATCATTCCGAGGGAACGGGTCAGCGGGATTGTACGGCTGCCCTTCGGCCCCTCCCCGCCGTGCGGCTGCAGCGACAGCGCCGGATGGAACGGGACCGGCCGGCTGTGCCAAAGTCCGGAAAACGGCAGACGGACAGATGCGGAGGACCCGGGTCGGTGGTTTGTGGGCCCTGCTCCTGGCCGTGGTGCTTTGCGCAGCGACGGGGCTGATGGCGCCCCGGCCTGTCGCTGCAGCCCTACCCCCAGGCAATGCCGTCACCGATCCCGCTGCCCTGCTGCGGGATGCGCTGCCGATCGAAGCCACCGATCTGCAGGATCTCCAGCACCGGCTCGAAAGCACCAGCGACGACCTGCGCGCCAAGCGCTGGAGCGCCCTGAACAATGTGGTGCGCCGCTCCCAGTCGCTGCTGGGTACCCGTCGTGTGGGTCTGCTCGACAGCTTCGACCCGGCGGACCGCGACAAAGCGGAAGCCCTGCTCGAACAGTTGCAAGGATCCCTCCAGGACATGGCGACAGCAGCTGAGCGCCAGGACCGGGAGGCCTTCCTGGATGCCCGCCGCGAGGCACTCAGCCGGATCGGCGCCGCCGAGGCCGAGCTGGTGGGTCCGTTCCCGTTCACCATTCCTGCCGCCTTCGACGACCTGCCGCGGCTGCTGGGCCGGGCCACCGTGAGACTCACCACCACCAAGGGCGATCTCACTGCCGTGGTGGATGGCTACAACGCGCCGATCACCGCGGGGGCCTTCGTGGATCTTGTGCAGCGGGGCTTCTATGACGCTCTGCCCTTCATCCGGGCCGAAGACTTCTATGTGCTCCAGACCGGCGATCCCGCCGGTCCCGCCGACGGCTTCGTGGATCCCAGGACACAGCACAACCGCCCGGTGCCCCTGGAGATCAAGGTACCCGGCGAAGCGGCCCCCTTCTACAACCAGACCTTCGAGGACCTGGGCCTGTACAAGGCCACCCCGACCCTGCCCTTCGCCACCAAGGGCACCCTGGGCTGGGCCCATTCCGATGAAGCCCTCGACGACGGCTCCTCCCAGTTCTTCCTCTTCCTGTTCGAAGCCGAGCTGACCCCCGCTGGGCTGAACCTGATCGATGGGCGCTATGCCGCCTTCGGCTACGTCACCGACGGCTTTGATGTGCTCGAAGAACTCACCGCCGATGACGGCATCGTCAAGGCCACGGTGCTGGAGGGGGCCGAGAACCTGCGGCCCCATGCCTGAGCCACCGGCCGCCTGCGGCGAGGGCTCCACGCCCACGCTCGGCGATCTGGGCGAATGGCGACTGCTCGAGCGTCTGCGGGCCTTCGCGCCGCCGGGCCAGTTCGATGACGATGCCGCCCTGATCGAGGAGCGCGCTGGCGGGGTGCTGGTGGTCAATACCGATGTGCTGGTGGAGGGGGTGCACTTCAACGACGCCACCATGGGCCCTGGCGATCTGGGCTGGCGTGCCGCCGCCGCCAACCTGTCGGATCTGGCCGCCATGGGCTGCCGTGAGGTGGTGGGGCTCACCGTGGGCCTGGTGGCCCCACCCCGCACCCCCTGGGCCTGGGTGGAAGGGGTGTACGGCGGCCTGACCGCGGCGCTGGCCACCACCGGCGCGCCGCTGCTCGGGGGCGACTGCAGCAGCGGCAGCGAGCGCCTGCTGGCGGTGACGGCCCTGGGCCGGCTGGGCCCGCAGGGGCCGATCCGGCGGCAGGACGGCTGTGCTGGTGACGTGCTGGTGTGCAGTGGTCTCCACGGGCTCAGCCGCCTGGGCCTGGCGCTGCTGCTGGAGCAGCCGCTGCACGGGCTCATCACCGGCAGCATCGCCGCCACCGACCTGAATGAAGACCTGCGGCAGCGGGCGATCGCAGCACACCGGCGCCCTCAGGCGCGTCTTGATGTGGTGGCGGCTCTGGAGCAAAGCCAGCCCCCCGGGGATCCCTGGCGGGTGGGCGGCACCGATAGCAGCGATGGGCTCGCGGCGGCACTCACTGCCATCGCCGGCACCAGCGGCTGCGATGCGCTGCTGGATCGCTCAGCCCTGCCGATCGATCCGGCCATGGCGCCGTTACGGGAGGCCACCGACTGGTGCCTCGGCGGCGGAGAAGATTTCGAGCTGGTGCTGGCCCTGCCGGAGCGGTGGGCCCAGCGCCTGCAGGCCTGCCTGCCGGGGGTGCACTGCCTCGGCCGGCTGGTGGCCGGCACAGGACGGCTGCTCTGGCAGGGAACAGAGGAGCCACTGCAGGGCCCAGCCGGGTTCCGGCACTTCGGCTGAAGCGTGCCGGAGCACGTGGCCGGGCAAACCAGCGTTGCGGCGGCCCCACAAAAAAGGGCCTCCCTGCGACCCCCCCCTCAGGAGAGGCCGTGCAGGAAGACCCGATTCAGTTGGCAATACGGCCCGATTCGGAGGAAGGGCGATCCGGGCGAACGAGGAACGGGAGGATCAGACCCAGTTGCGGGCCACCACTTCGGCCAGATCAACAACGCGTTGGCTGTAGCCCCACTCGTTGTCGTACCAGGAGATCACCTTCACCATGTTGTCGCCCATCACCAGGGTGAGGTCAGCGTCCACGATCGTGGATTCATCAGTGCCGGCATGGTCAGAGGACACCAGCGGCAGATCGGAATACTTGATGATTCCCTTCATGCCGTTCCGTGACGATTCCTCAAGCACCGCATTCACTTCTTCGCGGGTTGTTCCGCGGCTCACCTCCAGCACCAGGTCGACCACCGACACGTTCGGGGTGGGCACCCGCAGGGCGATGCCGTTGAGCTTTCCTTTCATCGGGGGATACACCAGAGCCACAGCCTTGGCAGCGCCAGTGGAGGTAGGAACGATGTTGATGGCAGCAGCGCGGGCCCGGCGCAGATCACGGTGGCTGGCATCGAGGATGCGCTGGTCACCGGTGTAGCTGTGGGTGGTGGTCATCGTGCCTTTGACGATGCCGAAGGCCTGATCGAGCACCTTGACGATCGGCGCCATGCAGTTGGTGGTGCAACTGGCATTGCTGATGATGTCGAAGCCGTCATGGGTGTATTGATCGGCGTTCACACCCACCACGAAGGTGCCGATGCCATCACCTTTCCCGGGAGCGGTGATCAGCACTTTGCGGGCACCGGCCTGAATGTGCTTTCCTGCCCCTTCCTTGTCGATGAACACGCCGGTGGCTTCGATCACCAGATCCACACCCCATTCCTTCCAAGGAAGGTTCAGGGGGTTGCGGTCGGAGAAGCACTTGATGGTGCGTCCATTGACGATCAGGGCGTCATCGGTGTGGCTCACCTTGGCGTCCCGGATCTTTCCGAGCATGGAGTCGTACTGAAGCAGGTGTGCGTTAGTGCGCGGATCGGAGGTGTCGTTGAGGCCGACAATTTCGATGCCGGTGTTCTCGCCGCGGCTCAGCCAGCAACGCATGAAGTTGCGACCAATCCGGCCAAATCCATTGATCGCAACACGCAAAGCCATGGCAACAGCGGGCAAACCCGCTAACAAGGGAGGTTTTGGCTGCCGATCATACAGAAATGGCGCCCCTGCCCCCACGGGAGCCATGCCGGGTGCCACAAGGTGTCTCAGCAGGGACAAGCGGGGATCCTGCCGCTTAAGTTTCGGTTCATCCTGGAGACGCCGTTGGGACTGCTGGTCGATCGCGGGCAGCCTTTGCACTTCATCGGTGTCGGCGGGATCGGCATGTCCGCCCTGGCCGAGATCCTGGTGGAGCGGGGCTTTTCCGTCAGCGGCTCCGACCCCCGCGACAACAGCGTGCTGCAGGCCCTGCGCCGCCGGGGTGTGCGGGTGTTTCAGGAGCAGAGCGCCGCCACCATCGAGGCGATCCGCACCACAGCCGCGGCCGATCCGCAGATCGTGGTGAGCTCCGCCGTTCCCCAGAGCAATCCCGAGCTGGTCGAAGCCCGCCGCGTGGGTCTGTCAGTGGTGCACCGCTCCGATGTGCTGGCGGCCCTGATCAACAGCCAGGACGCGATCGCGATCGCCGGCAGCCACGGCAAGACCACCACCAGCACCATGGTCGCCACCCTGCTGGCCGCCACCGCGAACGACCCCACGGCCGTGATCGGCGGCATCGTTCCAGGCTTCGGCAGCAACGCCCGGGTGGGCAACGGCAGGCTGCTGGTGGCGGAAGCCGACGAATCCGACGGTTCGCTCGTCAAGTTTCGGCCCAGCCTGGGGGTGATCACCAACCTCGAACTCGACCACACCGACCATTACGCCGACCTGGAGGCCCTGATCGGCACCCTTCAGCAATTCGCCTCCGGCTGCGGCCGGCTGCTGACCAACCGGGACTGCCCGGTGCTGCACCAGCATTTCCAGCCCAGTGCCTGCTGGTCGATCGAGAGCGCGGACGGGGCCGACTTCGCCTCCATCGCAGTGGCAGAAGAGGGGGACGGCACCCTGGCCGCGTTCTACGAGCAGGGCACAGAGGTGGGGCAGTTCCGGCTGCCGCTGCCCGGGCGTCACAACCTCAGCAACGCCACCGGCGCCCTGGCCGCCTGCCGGCTGGAAGGGGTGCCGTTCGAAGCGCTCAGCCAGGCCATTCCCTCCCTGAGCGCTCCCGGCCGCCGCTTCGATTTCCGCGGCAGCTGGCAGGGGCGTCTGGTGGTCGACGACTACGCCCACCATCCCAGCGAAGTGAATGCCACCCTGACCATGGCGCGGCTGATGGTGAGCACCGGCCGCAGCCCGCTGCCGGCGGTGCCGCGGCGGGTGGTGGCGGTGTTCCAGCCCCATCGCTACAGCCGCACGGCGGAATTCGGCGAAGCGTTTGCCCAGGCCCTCGGCCAGGCCGATGCTGTGCTGCTGGCGCCCTTGTATGCCGCCGGCGAAGCGCCACTCCCCGGGGTGTCGAGCGGATCGCTGGCGGAGCGCATCGCCGCGCTGCACCCTGCCCTTGAGGTGCGTGTGGCAGCCGACATGCAGCACCTTGCCCAGGACGTGGCGACGCTGAGCCAGGACGGTGATCTGGTGCTGGCGATGGGGGCCGGGGACGTCAACGGGCTGTGGGACCGGCTCAAGGCCCTGCCCGGCGCCGCTGTCGTCACACCCCTGGCTGCCTGAGGGATGGCGGGCGGCGAACCACCGGCCAACCTGAGCGCCCAGCTGCCGCTCGCCGCTCACACCACCTGGAAGGTGGGCGGCCCCGCCGAATGGTTCGGGGAACCCTCCAGTGAGGAAGAACTGCAGGCCATGGCCCGCTGGGCCTGGGAGCGCGGTCTGCCCTGGCGCCTGATCGGCGCGGGCTCCAATCTGCTGATCAGCGACAGCGGCCTGGCGGGCCTGACCCTCTGCTCACGCCGCCTCCAGGGCAGCCAGCTGGACGCCAGCACGGGCCTGGTGGAAGCCAGAGCGGGAGAGCCGATTCCCACCCTGGCGCGCCGGGCGGCCCGGGCGGGCCTGAGCGGGCTGGAATGGGCCGTGGGCATCCCGGGCACCGTGGGGGGTGGTGTGGCGATGAACGCCGGTGCACAGGGAGGCTGCACGGCAGAAGTGCTGCGCGACATCACCGTGGTGGCGCCGGATCCGGGCAGCGTTCCCTTCATCCTGCCGGCATCGAGCCTGGAGTTCGCCTACCGCCACAGCCGCCTGCAGGAGGAGCCGCTGCTGGTGCTCTCGGCCCGGTTCCAGCTGAGCGCCGGCCATGATCCGCGTGCGATCGACCGGCGCACGAGCGCCAATCTGCAGAGCCGCACCGGAACGCAGCCTTACCACCTGCCCAGCTGCGGAAGCGTGTTCCGCAACCCGGAACCGCTCAAGGCGGGCCGGCTGATCGAGGAACTCGGCCTCAAGGGATGCACGGTGGGCGGCGCCATGGTGTCGCCCATGCACGCCAACTTCATCGTCAACACGGGGGAGGCCACCGCCGCGCAGATCAACCGCCTGATCGAACGGGTGCAGGAGCGGGTGCGTCAGGCCCATGGCCTGGAGCTCCACCCGGAAGTGAAGCGCCTGGGCAGCTTCGATCGGGCAACGATGTCCGATTGAACAGGGTGTCGGCGGGGGGCAAGCCGTTCCAGAGGTGCTGCTGAACGACCGTGGCGGCCCACGTACGCTGTGGCCCCACGACATCGTCCCCATGGCAGGCTTCGGTCTTCCCAACTTCGGCCAGCTCACCGAAGCGTTCCGCAAGGCGCAGCAGATCCAGCAGGACGCCCAGAAACTGCAGGACGAACTGGATGCCATGGAGTTGGAGGGCACCAGTGAGGACGGCCGCGCCAGCGTGTGGCTCTCGGGCAATCAACAGCCCCTGCGGGTCAGGCTGGCTCCCGAACTGGTGGCCTGCGGCGCCGAAGCCACCGAAGCCGCCGCCCTCGAAGCGCTGCGGGCCGCCTACGAAAAATCCACCGCGACCATGAAGGAGCGGATGGAAGAGCTCACCGGTGGGCTCAATCTGACGGGGATGGGGGGCTGAGCCCTTCCTGCTGGCTCTGCCGCAGCCGGCGGCGAGAAGGCTGGCGCTGCCGGCGATCCAGCCGCACCTCGGTCCGCTGTGCCTGAACATCTGGCTCCTGCGTACGGCGCGCTGGCCCTGAGCCACCGGCCGCCAACAACTCCTCCAAGGCCTGCAGGTAGTGGGGGTAACGGTCCCAGTCGGTGCCGACGCAGCAACCGGGATCGCCGCGGTGCAAGCAGTTGCGGTACCGGCACGCACCCGAGCGCAGCGCCTCTCGCATTTCAGGAAACAACGCGGCCAGCCGGGTGGGATCGAGCGGCAGATCCGGCCGGTTGAATCCCGGCGTATCGGCGAGCAGGGCCTCGGATCCCAGCGCGAACAGCTCCACGTGCCGCGTTGTATGGCGGCCACGCTGCAACCGCCCGGACACTGCAGCCACCCGCAGCTGAAGCGCTGGAATCAGGGCGTTCAGCAGGCTGCTCTTGCCCACGCCGGAAGGGCCGCACAGCACGGTGATACCCGGTTTCACCAGCCGCTGCCTCAACAGCTCGAGCCCCTCACCTGTGGCCACGCTCAGGCCGATCGGGTCATACCCCCAGCCCTTCAGGCGAACCAGCCACGCCTCCAGGACGGGGCGGGGCACCAGGTCAACCTTGCTGAGCACCAGCTCCACCTGCAGGTCGGTGGCCTCTGCCGCCAGGAGAAAGCGGGTGATCTGGACGGGATCCGGCTCCGGCTGCGCCAGCGCCACCACCACCAGCAACCGGCTGCAGTTGGCCACGGCGGGCCGCTCCAGCCGGCTGCCGCGAGGAAACAGGCGGCTCACCGCAGCGCGACCGGCGGCCCAGTCGATTCCATCGAGGCTCACCTGATCCCCGACATGGACCTGCTGGCCGCTCTTGCCCAGCCGGGTGCGCCGCACGCACAGCAGTTCGAGCTGATGGTCAGGGCCGGCCCGATCGAGCCAAACCCTGCAGAAATTGGCCTGCAGAGCCACGACCCGGCCGGTGACCGGCTCCTGCTCCACGCTCAGGCCCCGTCGCGGCAGATCAGCAGACGCGCCCCGGCGCCATCGGTGGGCTTCATGCGCAGCACCTCATGCCCCTCTTCGCGGATGCCCTCGCTCACCAGTAACTCAGGGGCGCCTGCGTCAAGATCGACCTGAAGCCAGGCACCGGGCGGCAGCTTTTCAAGCGCCAGCCTCGTGCGCACGAAATTGACGGGGCAAGGTGTGCCGCGCAGGTCAAGGCACTGGGCCGGCGCGGGAGCAGTGGAGGCATCAGCGGGCTTCATGGTGATGGGCAGGCGGCGGCCCTCACCCGAACAGTCCCCCGAAAAGACCGCTCTTGTGCGGGTGTTCCTTGCCGGAATGGTGACCGGCGAGCTGATCGAGCAACTCCCGCTCGTGGCTGGAGAGCTTGGTGGGAATATGCACCTTCACGGTGACGTGATGGTTGCCCCTGGCCACGGGATTGCCCAGCCGCGGCACCCCTTTGTTGTTGAGCGTGAGCGTGGCACCGGGCTGGGTGCCAGCAGGAATCTCCAGGGTTTCCGGACCATCAACGGTGTCGACTTCGATCTTGTCCCCGAGGATCGCCTGGAGATAGCTGATCGTGACATCCGATTGGATGTGGATGCCTTCACGGCGCAGGTGGTCGTGGGCCTGAACGAACAGGTAGACGTAAAGGTCACCGGCCGGACCGCCCCGCTGGCCCGCGTTGCCCTCGCCCGTCACCCGTAGCCGGGTGCCTGAATCGACGCCGGCTGGAATGGTGATGCGCAGCTTCTTCCGCACCTGCTGCACCCCCTGGCCGCCGCAATCGCCGCAGGGATCGGCGATCACCTGGCCGGTGCCTTCGCAGGTGGGGCATGGCGCCACCTGCGTGAAACTGCCGAATGGGGTGCGGGTGGCACGGCGCACCTGGCCGGATCCGGAGCAGGTGCCGCAGGTGGTGGGCCCGCTGCCCCGCTTGGCGCCGCTGCCCTCGCAGGTGGCGCAGGTTTCCAGGTGGCGGATCTGGACATCGCGCTCCTGCCCGAACACGGCCTCGCTGAAACCGATCGTGAGATCAAGGCGCAGATCATCGCCTTGGCGCGGGCCACGGCGGCGTGGGCCACTGGCACCGCCAGCCCCTCCGAAACCGCTGAAGAAGGTCTCGAACAGGTCGGCGAAGCCGCCCATATCCGTCATGTCGGGGCCGCCGCTGGCGCCGGACACACCCGCTTCACCAAACTGGTCGTAGCGAGCGCGGGTCTGGGGGTCGCTCAGAACCTCATAGGCGCGCCCGATCTCCTTGAAGCGCTCCTCGGCGCCGGGATCCTTGTTGATGTCCGGGTGGAACTGCCGCGCCAGCCGGCGGTAGGAACGTTTGAGGGTGTCGGCGTCGGCATCACGGCTGACACCCAGAAGGTCGTAGTAATCGGCCATCAACTCGGATCCGCGCCGGCCATGGGTTCAGTGTCCCCGTGCGGGGCGTTAGCGGCGTTGGGCCCACCGGCAGGACCGGGGCCCATCGACACCTTCACGAGAGCATGACGGATCACCCGGCCTTCCAGCTGGTAACCGCGCTGCAGTTCGGCGATCACCACGTCCTCCATCACCTCGTCGCTGGGCTCCCGCAGCACGGCTTCGTGCAGGTTGGGGTCGAACGGCTCCCCCTCCACGCGCATCGGCGAGACGCCCAGATTCTTGAACACATCGACCAGCTGTTTGTAGAGCCCCTGGTAGCTGCGATGCACGTCCTGGGCTTCGGGGTTCTGGGGGTCCAGCTGCTGGCGCGCCCGGTCGAAATTGTCGACCACCGGCAGGATCTCCGCGAGCGTGGAGCAGGTGATCTTCAGGCGCAGCTCGTCCTGATCGCGGCTCTGGCGCTTGCGGAAGTTATCGAAGTCGGCGGCGATGCGCATGTATTGGCTGCGCACGCCCTCGTGCTCGGCCTGGAGGCTGCAGAGCGTCGCCTCCAGTTCCTGAATCCGCTGCTCGGGACCACCGGCCTCCGAACCGATGGCATCGGCCTGGGCGGAGGCGTCGGCCGAGGCCGCGGAGGCTTCGAGCTGCGTGATCAATTCATTCGCCTCGCTGGCAAGACCCTCGACATTGGCCTCCGTGGAGGCCGCTTGAGGTGCCTCCGCAGGGGCCTCAGAATCCTGGGAGAAGGAAGAGGCTTCGCCACTCATGCCGGCTGGATCGCAGATCTGACACCAACATGTTGGAGGGTGACGCGTGCCTCCCACAAGCGGCGGAAGCCCGCACCTCGGCATCCGTCACTCACCAGGTGCGCCATGATCGCGGCAAACAAGCAGCCCTTCAGCGTGGATCTGGTCTAGAAAGGGGCCTTGGGTGCGTGAAATCTCAGCCCCACATAGGCATTTCCCCCTAGAGCCGCTTCCTGCCATGACCCTTTCGGCAACCCGTCCGGTGCCGGATGCCATCACCCCCACCCAGCAGCGCTTGGAGGTGGAGTTGTTGCTTGGGGAACGTGTGCTCCGTCCGCAGGAGCTGGAGCAGGCGGATCCAAAAGCGTTTGAGGCCTGCCCTTCGATCGGCAGTGAGAGGTGGCGCGGCTTGGCGAGCTTGCCGATTCGGCGCATTGGGAACCGGCTCGTGTTGGCCGTGCCCACCTTCTGGGGATCGGACCAGCGTCACGAGCTGATGGAGACGATCGCTGGCGACGGATTGGAACCCGATTTGCGTCTTGCTCTAAAGGGCGAAATCGAGGTTGTGCTCAAGGCGAGGCTTGAGGAGCTAGATGCTGCTGTCGCTCGTGATGGTGACGGCTCAGGTGATTCCTTGCCGAACCCCGAAGAGACGCAGCAGGAGGCCCGTGTGGAGCGGGTCTCTTTGCTGGAGAACTTGAGCCTCGAACGGCAGCTCGACGAAGCGCCAGCCGAAGACGATGCCTATATGAATCTTGATGAGGGCATTGCCGCCTCGAGTGCTTCGCCGGTGGTGAGTCTTGTGAATCGGATTCTGATCAAGGCGATCGACAGTGACTCCAGCGATGTGCACGTTGAACCTCAGGAAGAGGGCCTGCAGATCCGCTTCCGCCAGGACGGCGTGCTGCAACCTCTGGAACTCCTGCCAAGAAGCCTCATCCCTGCAATCACCTCACGGCTGAAGATCATGGCCGATCTGGACATCTCCGAGCGGAGGATGCCGCAGGACGGCCGCATTCGACGGGTTTATAACGGGCGGACAATTGAACTGAGAGTAAGCACCCTGCCCAGCCGCTGGGGTGAAAAGGTGGTGATGCGGCTGCTGGACAGCTCCGCCACAAAGCTTGGTCTTGACAAGCTGATCAGCTCTCCAGCGATCCTCAATCTGGTGCGCACGCTGGGGTCACGCCCCTTCGGGATGATCCTGGTTACCGGACCTACCGGATCCGGCAAATCCACCACGCTTTACTCCCTGCTGTCGGAGCGTAACGTCCCGGGCATCAACATCTCCACAGTTGAAGACCCGATTGAATACATGCTCAAGGGCATCACCCAGACCCAGGTGAACCGCGACAAGGGCTACGACTTCAGCAATGCCCTGCGGGCCTTCATGCGGCAGGACCCCGACGTTCTGCTGGTAGGTGAAACCCGCGACGGAGAAACGGCCAAGACTGCGATTGAGGCCGCCTTGACCGGACACCTCGTGCTCACCACCCTCCATTGCAACGATGCCCCCAGTGCGATCGCCCGCCTCAACGAAATGGGCGTGGAGCCCTTTCTGATCAGTGCCTCCCTGTTGGGAATCGTGTCGCAGCGTTTGCTGCGACACGTTTGCACGAAGTGCCGGGTGGGCTATCACCCCGGCCCTGAAGAGCTCGGCCACTTTGGCCTCCTATCCAGCCCTGATACAAAGGTCACTTTCTACAAAGCCTTTCGGCCTGAACCTGATGCCACCCACGTCTGCAGCACCTGCCAGGGAAGGGGCTACAAAGGCCGCATCGGCGTTTACGAGGTGCTCCAGTTCAATGAAACCATCGCTTCAGCTGTGGCACAGGGGGCGAGCACCGATGTGATCCGCAAGCTGGCCCTGGAAGCTGGGATGAAAACCCTGCTCGGCTACGGCCTGGATCTGGTGCGGGAGGGGCACACCACACTGGAGGAGGTGGAGCGCATGCTGCTCACCGACACGGAGCTTGAATCGGAACGCCGTGCCAGAGCCCTCACCACCTTGAGCTGCAGCGGCTGCGGGGCCGGGCTCAAGGATGAATGGCTGGAATGCCCCTACTGCCTGACAGAGAGGGCCTGACCCTTGATGCTCTCCCTCAAGCCGTGCAGAATTGCGCAACGTCACGAAGCTTGCTCAACGCCGCGAAGCCCATGGAACTCGTGATTGAAGATTTCATGCGCGAGCTGGTGGAAGCACGCGGCAGCGACTTGCACCTGGCCGCCGGACAACGTCCCTATGGACGGTTCAACGGCGAACTGCGACCGATGCATGAAGAAATTCTCACGGAAGAAACGTGCAACCGGCTGATCTTCTCGATCCTGAACAATGCCCAGAGGAAACATCTGGAGCAAACCTGGGAACTTGATTGCTCCTATGCGCTACGAGGTCTGGCCCGTTTTCGTGTGAATGTCTACAGCCAACGTGGCACCTACGCGGCCTGCCTACGAGCACTCAGCAGCAAGATACCCACCCCTGAGGACCTCCGCCTGCCCGAGGTGGTTGTGGACATTACGGACAGGCCCTCAGGGCTCGTGCTAGTGACGGGACCTACCGGATCCGGCAAAAGCACCACCCTGGCCAGCCTCCTGGATCACATCAATCGCACCAAGGCCTTGCATGTGATCACGATTGAAGATCCAATTGAGTTTACCTATCGAAACAATCTCAGCCTGGTGCATCAGCGCCAGCTGAACGACGACACCAAGAGCTTCAGCAACGCCCTACGTGCCGCTCTGCGAGAAGACCCTGATGTGATTCTGGTTGGTGAGATGCGCGACCTGGAAACGATCCAGCTGGCGATCACGGCCGCAGAAACCGGCCATCTGGTTTTTGCCACCCTGCATACGAGCTCCGCCGCTCAAACAGTCGATCGGATGGTGGATGTGTTTCCCGCCAACCAGCAGACTCAGGTCCGCGCGCAGCTCAGCGGCAGTCTTGCTGCCATCTTTGCTCAGACTCTGTGCAAGCGATTGAATCCTGACCAGCACTCCTGGGGCCGAGTGATGGCGCAAGAAATCATGATCAACACCCCAGCCATCGCCAATCTGATTCGGGAGGGAAAAACGGCGCAGGTTTACTCCCAGATTCAGACCGGGGCTCAACTGAGCATGCAGACCATGGAAAAAGCACTCAGCGAGCTTGTCATGCACGGAGAGATCAGCCTAGAAGAAGCCCGCTCAAAATCCGTCAAACCAGAGGAGCTCAACCGCCTGCTCAGCACCCTTTCCTAATCGTTCCCGAATGGCCTCGTTTCTCGCCACTTACACCACCAGCCGAGGGAACACCAAGGAGCTTCGCGTCAGCGCAGTGGATCTGGCAACCGCACGGCGTGACCTGAGGAAGCGCGGCATCCTCCCGACCACCCTCCAGGCTGTGGGCAGCTCCAGCCCATCTCCGCTCGCAAAGGCAAAGACTCGATCAACACCAAAAGTCCAGTTCATCGCCACCTATAGCGGTAGAGATGGCAAGCCCAAGAAACTAAAACTGGCCGCAGTCGATATGACAGCAGCGCGCAGTGAGTTGAGGCGTCGCGGGATCACAACAACCAAGCTTGTCCAGGATTTCGCAAGAGCGGCTAGCCAGGGAGGCGAGAAACAGCAGGACGGCAGCTTGCTGAACAAGGAAATCAACCTAGGGCCGCTGTTTGAACAGTCACCCGGAGTCAAGGACAAGGCCCTGTTCGCAAGCAAGCTCGCGGCCTTGGTGGATTCCGGCGTTCCGATTGTGCGCAGCCTGACTCTGCTCGCTGCTCAGCAGAAGAATCCAATCTTCAAGCGCGCTCTACAGGCCATCAGTGTCGAAGTCAGTCAAGGTGAAACCCTGGGCAGCTCCATGCGCAAATGGCCAAAGGTGTTCGATCGTTTGAGCATTGCCTTGATCGAAGCGGGTGAGGTCGGGGGAGTGCTTGATGAATCACTGAAGCGATTGTCACTCTTGCTTGAGCAGACCTCCAGACTCCAGAACCAGGTGAAGGGGGCCCTGGGATACCCAGTTGCGGTGCTGGTGATCGCTATAGCTGTTTTTCTGGGGATGACTATCTTCTTAATCCCAACCTTTGCGGGCATCTTCGATCAGCTGGGTGCCGATTTACCGCCATTCACCCAATTCATGGTGGACCTCAGCGCTTTACTACGCTCGCCTTTCTCGATTTACTTGACGGGAATCATCATTCTTGCTGTCATCCTTTTTAGCAAATACTACACAACTCCGCTAGGCAGACGGCAAGTAGATGCAGCCATTCTGAAGATTCCCCTGTTTGGTGATCTCATCCAAAAAACGTCAACGGCGCAATTTTGCCGCACCTTCAGCTCCCTCAGCCGTGCCGGAGTTCCCATCCTCCAGTCACTTGAAATCGTGCGCGACACCGTGGGGAACAGCATTCTCTCTGACGCTATTGACAACTGCCGCGGGGAGCTTCAGAACGGCGTCCTGCTGAGTACCGCCCTCTCCCGCAAGCGCGTCTTCCCCGAAATGGCGTTGAGCATGCTGGTGGTGGGAGAAGAAACTGGTGAGATGGATTCCATGCTCTCCAAAGTAGCTGACTTCTATGAAGATGAGGTTTCAGCTGCCGTAAAGGCGCTCACCTCCCTACTAGAGCCCGCCATGATCGTGCTTGTTGGCATCATCGTGGCTTCGATTCTGCTGGCCATGTATCTGCCAATGTTCTCCATTTTTGAAAAGATCAGATAGATCATTACAAGAAGAATATCAGCTATTTGCCATAGGGGTGGCAAGCTGATTGCAGGCTCTCTCAATGTTTCTCATTCAGAAGAAGCGGCCCTAGCTAGGAACGCTGGATGATCAACGCCTAGTTCGCAGCTGTCGCAAGCTTCGCCTGCTGGGCGATCGCCTGTCCCGCCAGCCAACCGGATGTCCAGCAGTGCTGGAAGTTGAAACCGCCGGTCACCCCATCCACATCCAGCAGTTCGCCGGCAAGGAACAGGCCTGGCTGCTTACGGCTCTCCATCGTGGCAAGGTTCACCTCGCCCAGGGCCACTCCGCCTGCGGTGACGAACTCTTCACCGAACGGGCCCCGGCCACTGACCGCATACCGACTGGCCCGCAGCCCCTCCAGCAGCCGGCGCTGGTCGGCCTTGCCGAAATCCGCCCAGCGCTTCTGCCCGTCCACCCCATGCCGCTCAAGCAGATGCAGCCACAGGCGCCGGCTCAACTCCGGCCAGGGTCTGCAGGCCGCCAGCTGCCGGCGGGGCTGGTCCCGGCGGCAGGCCGCCCGCAGCGCCTCCACATCCGCGGCGGAGCGGCCTCCGCACCAGTTCACCGTCAAGCTGGCCTGGTAGCGATGGTCCTTGAGGGCACGGGCCGCAAAGGCGGTGAGGCGCAGGGTGGCAGGGCCGCTGAGCCCCCAGTGCGTGAGCAGCACGATGCCGCCCTGGCGAAAGCGTTCCCCTCCCGGCACGTCCAGCTCCAGTTCCACCGGATCCATCACCACGCCACTGAGCGCCGCCAGGGGATTGGCCTCCAGCGCGAGGGTGAACAGCGAGGGCACCGGGGGCACCAATTGATGGCCAAGCCCGGCGGCCAGCTGGCGTCCGCTGGGGTGGCCGCCGGTGGCCAGCAGCAACCTCTGGCACCGCAAGGGCTGCTCGCGGTGGCGCACCTGCAGGGCGAAGCCGCCCGCCGCTGAGGCCTCAGCCCCCCGCAGCGCGGCGCCACGCCAGACCGTGACACCGGCCGCCGCCGCCGCCGTTTCCAGGGTTCTGACCACGGAGCTGGAGCGGTTGCTGCGGGGAAACAGCCGCCCATCGGGCTCCTCCACCAGCTCAAGGCCATGGTCTGAGAACCAGCGCAGCGTGTCACCGGTGGCGAAGCGGCTGAAGGGCCCCAGCAGCGCCCGCGCCCCGCGGGGGTAGTGACCCACCAGGGCGCGCGGATCCCAGCAGGCATGGGTGACATTGCAGCGGCCGCCGCCGCTGATCAGCACCTTGCCGAGGGGTTGATCGGTGGCCTCCAGCAGCAGCACCCCGGCCAGTCCGGCCTCCGCGGCCGTGATCGCGGCCATGTAGCCGGCCGGGCCACCACCGGCCACCACCAGGGGGCACTCAGAAGGCAGCATGGGGAGATGGCAGAGGGTGAGTTGCAGGTGGGGCGGAAGCTGCCCGCGCACCGGTTCAGTGTGGCGCCGATGATGGACTGCACCGACCGGCACTTCCGGGTGCTGATGCGGCAGATCACCCGCTGCAGCCTGCTCTACACCGAGATGGTGGTCGCCCAGGCGCTCCACCATGGCCGGCGGGAACGGCTGCTGGATTTCGACCCCAGCGAAAAGCCGCTGGCCCTGCAGGTGGGCGGGGATGACCCCACGCTGCTGGCGGAGGCCGCCGGCCTGGCCGCCGCCTGGGGCTACGACGAGATCAATCTGAATGTGGGCTGCCCCAGCGAGAAGGTGCAGAAAGGCCGCTTCGGGGCCTGTCTGATGGCGGACCCTGAGCAGGTGGCCCGTTGTGTGGAGGCGATGGCCGCGGCCAGCCCCTTGCCCGTCACGGTGAAGCACCGGATCGGCATCGATGAGCGCGACAGCTACGCGGAGCTGCTGGCCTTTGTGGAGCAGCTGGCCGGGGCCGGCGCCGCCCGGTTTTCCGTGCATGCCCGCAAGGCCTGGCTGACGGGGCTCGACCCCAAGCAGAACCGCACCGTGCCGCCCCTGCGCTACGACCGGGTGCACCAGCTCAAGCAGGAACGGCCCGACCTGACGATCGAGCTCAATGGAGGGCTGCAGGATCTGGAGGCATGCCGGACCCACCTCCAGCACCTCGACGGCGTGATGGTGGGGCGGGCGGCCTATGAGCATCCGCTGCGCTGGACCCGGGTCGACGCGGATCTGTTTGCCGACGGCACAGCGCCGATCGCCACGTCCTCAAGCGTGGTGCGCGGTCTGGTTCCCTATGCAGAGCGGTGGTGCACCGGCGGTGGCCGCCTATGGCCGATCGCCCGGCACCTGGTGCACCTGGTGGAGGGCGTTCCAGGGGCCAGGCACTGGCGCCGGCGGCTGGGGGAAGCCGCCGGCCAGGCCACTGCCGGGGCCGAGGTGCTGGAGCAGGCCTGCCGCGAACTGGAGGATCAGGGGCTCTGAGGGCTCCTGTCTCCCCGACGGTCCGGCGTGAGGCGTTGCAGTTCCAGGGGCTGAGGCTCCAGGCGCTGCGCTATCGCGCGCTGGGGTTCAGGCAGGGCACGGGCGCTTATTGAAAGCGGCTGCGATCTTCCCAGCCACGGCTGCCACGCTCTGAAGCGCCACGGTCGGAGCTGCCGCGGTCGGAGGAACCCCGGTCAGAGCCGCCCCGATCGCCGTAGCCCCCCCCTCCATAGCCGCCACCGCCATATCCACCACCACCACCGCCACCGGCATAGCCGCCGCTGCGACGCGGCCCGCCGCTGCCGCGGGGCTCGGCCTTGTTGATGCGCAACGGGCGGCCCATGAGCTCCACGTTCTGCAGGCCGTCGATGGCCTTGCTTTCCGTGGCCTCATCGGCCATCTCCACAAAGGCAAAGCCGCGTTTACGTCCTGTGTCCCGCTCGAGGGGGAGAGAACAGCTCACGACTTCGCCGAAAGGCGCAAACAATTCAGCCACATCTTCCTGCTCAGCGCGGAAGGGGAGGTTGCCGACGAAAATGCTCACTGACCGTAGAAACCGATTGGACCGAGAACAGGGGCCTTGATGGCATCAACCTCGACGGCCTCGGAAAGAACCCATCGGAGGTGACAGCCCAACCCTAGGACCGCCATTCTCTGCTTCAAGGGTTTTCCGCTGGAATCGGATCGAGCCGCTGGCGCATCAGGGCGAGTTGTTCACGCACCCGATCGAAGCCCGTGCCCCCTTCGCTGCGACGTGCGCGCACCACCTGCCGCGGCTCGATCGCGGCATACACATCCGCCTCAAAGGCGGGATGCAACGCCTGCCAGCGCTCCAGCGGCAGCTCTCGCAGCAGCAGGCCTTCCGCAAGGCAGCGCTTCACCAACCCGCCCACCAGCTGGTAAGCCTCGCGGAAGGGAACATCGCGAGCCACCAGATAGTCGGCCACATCGGTGGCGTTGGAAAAATCAGCGGCCACTGCCTGCTCCAAGCGCTCCGGGCGAAACCGGATGCCTTCCTCCAGCAGGATCGCCATCGCCTCGAGGCAGTCTTCGGTGGTGCGCACCACATCGAAGAGCGCTTCCTTGTCTTCCTGAAAGTCTTTGTTGTAGGCCAGGGGCAATCCTTTGATCATCGTGAGCAGGGCCTGAAGATGGCCGAACACGCGGCCCGCCTTGCCCCGCACCAGTTCCGGTACATCCGGATTCTTCTTCTGAGGCATGAGGCTGCTGCCGGTGGCACAGCGGTCGGTGAGGGCCACGAAGCCGAATTCCTCGCTGGCCCAGAGAATCACCTCCTCCGCCAGGCGGCTGAGGTGGGCCAGGATCAGGCTGGCCGCCGCACTGAATTCCACGGCGAAGTCGCGGTCGCTGACGGCATCGAGGCTGTTGGCATAGATCGCCTCAAAGCCCAGCTCTGCGGCCGTCTGGCGGCGATCGATCGGCACGGGGGTGCCCGCCAGGGCCGCCGCCCCCAGCGGGCAGATGTTCACCCGACGCCGCACATCTCCCAGGCGTTGCCGGTCACGCGCCGCCATCTCCACGTAGGCGAGCAGATGGTGAGCGAGGGAGAGCGGCTGGGCCCGCTGCAGGTGGGTGTAGCCGGGGATGAGCGTGTCAACGTGCTGCTCCGCCTGGGCCAGCAGCGCATGCTGGAACCGCAGCAGAGCCCGATCGAGCCCGTCGATCTTCTGCCGCAACCAGAGCCGCAGATCGGTGCCCACTTGATCGTTGCGGCTGCGGCCGGTGTGCAGCTTCTTGCCGAGCGGACCGATCAGGGCGATCAGCCGGCGCTCGACGGCGAAGTGGACATCCTCCGCCTCCAGGCCGGGATTGAAGCCGCCCGCGGCCGCTTCCGCCCGCACCAGTTCCAACCCCTCGATCAGCCGCTCCGCCTCCGCCGTGGTGATCACGCCGCAGCGACCGAGCATGCGGGCATGGGCCACCGAACCGTCCAGATCCTGCGGCAGCAGCGCGATATCAAAGCCGATCGAGGCGTTGAAGCGCTCGATCGACGGGTGCAGGCCCTCCTCGAAACGGTCGCTCCAGCTGCCGTCGGCACCGCCGGACACCCCCCGACCGCGCGCTGAAGGGGAAGACTCTGTGGCCATGTCCGCCGAGGTTTGTCGTCAGGCAAAGCTTTGCACCCGGCGGCCGGGGGCTTCAGCCCGGCAGTGCCGGCAGCATCACCTCATCGCGCACCTTCAGCACCACCATCGAGGCGTCGTCCTGGAGCTGACGATCGGAGCCCACAAAACGATCCAGACGGGTGAACAGCTGATCGAGAATCCCCTGCGCTCCCAACCCGGAGCGGCAGGAGCGATCGAAGGCCCGCATCAGCCGGGTTTCGTCGAAACGTTCATTGCCGACTCCCGCCGCCTCGGTAACGCCATCGGTGTAATACAGGAGCACGTCGCCCGGCTCCAGCACCAGGCGCTCGCAGCCGTATTCGGCCTCGGGCTGCAGGCCGATCAGCAGGCCAGGGGCATCGAGGCGTTCGAGCGTGTGGCCCTGGCGGCGCCAGATCAGCGGCGGGTTGTGCGCCGCATTGGCGTAGCGCAGCACGTGGGTGCGGGGGTCGTAGTCGGAATAGAAGAGCGTCACGAACCGGTGCGAATGGGCCAGGTCTTCCTGCGCCAGCTGGTTGAGATCCCGCAGGATCCGGTCCGGCGCGTGGCCGCTCAGCACCTCCGACCGCAGCATGCCCCTCAGCAGGGTCATCAGCAGGCCGGCCGGGATCCCCTTGCCCATCACATCGCCCATCACCAGCGCCCAGCGCTCGGTTTCACGGCGCCGTCCCACCAGCTCGGGGCGGGTGGGGATGAAGTCGTAGTAGTCGCCGCCGACGCGGAAGGCCGGCCGGCAGCGGGCTGCCAGGTCCACCCCTTCGATCACGGGGCACTGATCGGGCAGCAGCTGGGACTGGATCTCGGCGCCGGTGCTGAGCTGGCGATCAAGGCGCTCATGCAGGCGCATGTCCTCCTGCAGCACCTCGTTTTCAACCGCGACGCCGGTGAGATCGGCCACCAGCTGCACATGGCGCCGGTGCACATCGCTCCAGCTGGGCCCATCGCCCTGACTGGAGCCGAACACATAAAGCCGGCCGCGCTGATGGTTGCGGGCCACCACCGAAGTGCCGAACATCGGCACCTGGCCCAGCAGACGGCGCATCTCCAGATCCAGCTGGGCCACCACCGCGTCATCGCCGGCGCCGGCGGCCAGATCCTGATCGCTGAGCCCGGCCAGATGGCTCACCAGATGCCGGCAGCGCTCCGGTGGCGAGGCATGCAGTTGCTCGCGCCAGAGGCGGCCATCGGCGTGAAACACCACCAACAGGCTGCCCTCCGCCTCCACCAGCCGGGAGCAGACCAGGGGCACCAGCTCCAGAAAGCGGTTGAAATTGGTAAAACTGCGCAGGGCAAAAGCCAGCGACGCCAGCAGCTCCTGGTTGCGCCGCTGCTCCCGGCTGAGGCTGTCGAGCAGCTGCCTCAGCGAAGCGGATGCCGACAGGGTGCCATGGGCCCGCGGAGGGGGCGGAGGCACACGGGAGGGCGGCGTACTGCTCACGGGAGCGGCCGGGGGAACGAAGAGTAGCAGTGGTGCGCGTTAATCGCTGAGCGCTCGTGATGCGTCTAACCGGGTGGCTGGCATCACCGGTTGAAGCGCAGAGAAGCCGCCCCCGAGCGGAGGGGCAGTCACCGCCACCTCCGGCTCAGACAGCCAGCAGCGCCTCGACGAACTCGAAGCTGTTGAACGGCCTGAGGTCGCGGATGCCCTCGCCCGCACCCACGAAGCGGATCGGCAAGCCGGCCTCGGAGGCCACCGCCAGGGCCACGCCCCCGCGGGAACTGCCGTCGAGCTTGGTGAGCACCACGCCGGTGAGGCCGGCGGCACTGGCGAAGGCCATGGCCTGCCGCAGGCCGTTCTGGCCCTGGCTGGCATCGAGCACCAGCAGCGATTCCACGCTGGCCTGGGGCGCCAGGCGATCGACGATGCGGCGCACCTTGCTGAGTTCCTCCATGAGGTTGTGCTTGGTCTGCAGGCGACCGGCGGTGTCGACCAGCACCAGTTCGGTGCCCTTGGCACTGGCGGCACCGATGGCATCGAACACCACGGCTGCCGGATCGGCGTTGGCGCTCGGGTTGGCGATCACTGGAACCCCGCTGCGTTCCCCCCACACCGTGACCTGCTGCACGGCAGCGGCCCGGAAGGTGTCGGCCGCGGCGATCAGGCAGCTGTAGCCACTGCGCACCGCCAGGTTGGCCAGCTTGCCGAGGGTGGTGGTCTTGCCGACGCCGTTGACTCCCACCAGCAACCACACGTTCAGGCGATCGCGCTGCGGGGCCAGCAACGCCGTGCCGCTGGCCTGGATCGGTGCCTCCAGCACCCCCCGCAGCTGTTCCTTGAGAAAGCGCAGCCCCTCGCCCGGATCCACCACCTCCTGGTTGAGACGCTGCCGCAGGGCCTCGAGCACCTGATCGGTGGCCTTCACCCCCACATCGGCACGCAGCAGCAGGGTTTCGAGCTGCTCAAGCACCTCCGGGGTGAGCGGATCATCCCCGAGGGTTTCCAGCATCTGGCTGACAAAGCCCTGGCGGGTCTTCTCCAGACCGCGCCGCAGCCGGCCCAGCCAGTCGATCTCCTCGAGCGACACCTGATCGGCGCGCACGCCCTGGGCCGCCAGCACCTCCACCGACCAGGTGAAGGCTTCATCGAACGCTCCCAGCTGGGGAGCGGCGGTGTCGGCAGCCGGGGCAGCAGCGGCGCTGGCAACCGTGGCGCCGGTGGAGGCGGCGGTGGCACTCTCCGGCTCCGGCCGTTCCAGCAACTCCTGCTGGCGCTCGCGGCGCTGGGCCGCAGCCTGCTCAAGCAGCGACAGTGCGGGCGCCGGCTGTGGAGCGGCAGGGGCTGCGGGCGGGGCCGGGGCCTGGAGCCTGGCCTCAGGTTGAGGCTCAGGGGGCACCGCTTCAGGAGCGGGCGCGGGTTCCTCCTGCGCAGGCGGGGCAGCGGAGGGTAGAGCCCCAGACCCTTGCTCGGCCGCAACCGCCTGCAGCTCGGCGGGGGGCTCCTGTTGCCTGGCCGCATCCTGCTGGGCCTTCAGCCGGGCATAGGCCTCGCGCGCCCAGGCAAGAGCGTCCTGATCGACGGCGGGTGCTGCAGGGGCGCCGGTTTGGGCCGGGGCAGAAGGGGCAGGGGCTGGAGCAGCAGAAGCGGAGCCAGCCTCAGCAACTTCAGAAGACGAACCGGAGCTCTCCTGGCTGCGGGATGGCCCGCCCTCAGAAGGCTCAGGGGTGGGGGTAGGAGTGGTGGATGAATCACCGGCGGGTCGTTCGTCCTGAGCGGGAGCGGCCGTCGTCGGTACAGCGGATTCAGCTTCAGCCGCAGACGGGGCAGGAGCCGCCACGGGCTGGGGGGCGGATTGGCGCCGGAACCAGTCGAAAACCATGCCTGCCTCAGGGGGCCGCGGTGGTGAACCGCCGCAGAACGCCGTTGATCATCCGCCGTCCCTGCTCGTCGCTGTAGCGGTTGGCCAGATCGACGGCCTCGTTGCAGGCCACGGCCGCCGGCGTGCCGAAGGTGTCGAGGTCGACGGCGGCCAGTCGCAGGATGTCGCGGTCGATGCGCGGCAGGCGCTTCAGCCGCCAGCCCTCCATCACCTCATCGAGGCGGCGATCGAGGTCTTCGCGGTGATCGAGCACAGCCCGGGCCCGCTCCACCGCGCCGCGGCGCACATCTTCCTGATCGGCCAGCATCAGCAGGCGCGGCAGTTCAAGGCCCGCTGACAGGCGGTTGATCGCCTGCTCGGCGTGAGCCAGACCGCGCTGCAGGTGCCCGCGCACGCGCACCACCTGATCGGCGGCATCGACCAGTTCGCTGTCGAGCAGTTGCTGCTGCGCCTGCTCCAGGTCGAGCGCGGCATTGTCGAGGGCTTCCCGCACGCACTGGCTGAGGCTGGCGAGGGCCTGGTGCAACAGGCCTTCAAGCGAAAGGTCGGCGGCGGGAACGCGATCGCTCACCTGGCCCAGCATCAGCAAAGCCAGTTCTCTGGAAACGGAGCGACTCTGCATCGGATCGTCAGAAGGGGTGAACCCCCTCAGGCCTTGGTGGAGGAGGGGGCGGTGAACACAGGGGCCCGCAGCTGGGCCAGCAGGCTGGAGAAGCTGCGGTTGCCCTGACCACCGCGCTCATCATCGGGGCTGACGATCCCCGCCGAAATGATCGTGCGGAAGGCATCTTCCACCGAGAGGTCGAGGTCGCGGACGGATTGCTCGGGCACCACGGCATACCAACCGGTGGTGGGGTTGGGCGCCGTGGGGATGAACACGCTCAGCATCGGTTGATCGGACGTGCTCTGCATGGCGGCTCCGAGTACACCGGTGACGAAACCGACGGCGAAAAGGCCCTTGCTGGGGTACTCGACCAGCACCACCCGGCGAAAGCGGGTGGAGTTGCTGCGGAACACGGTTTCCAGCAGCTGCTTGAGCGTTTTGTAGACCGAACCCGCCAAGGGGATGCGCTGCAGGGTGCCTTCGCCGAAATCGAGCAACCAGCGGCCCACGATGTTGCGGGCCATCAGGCCGATCAGCAGGATGCCGAGCAACGGCACCAACAGACCCACGCCGAGATTGATCAACTCCTGCAGGAGCGGACTCAGCGTATTGAAGGGATTGAATTGCTTCGGGATCGTGGTGAGAAAGGCGAGCACGAAGCGGCTCACCGTGGTGGCCAGCCAGATCGTGGTGGCGAGTGGAATGACCACCAGCAGACCGGCGATCAGGTCGTTCTTGAGGTCCTGGCGAAGACGGTTCCCCAGGGGTTCATCAGTGCGGGGATTCGATTGCACCAAGAGCGGGCCGGAACGACCGGACATCAAAAAGTAGACTTCAACCTAGCCAGCCACCAGGGACGCCGTTAAGCGGCGGCCCATCTCGCCACAGAACTTCCGAGGCTCAGAGCACCGCGGCGAGTGCCACCAACGTGAACGCCACGGCCAGCACCACCGCTGAAGCGGTGCCGTTGAAACGGCGCTGGTTGAGAGCCAGCACGCTGGAGCGTTCCTCCTGCTTCAGCTGGTCCTGCATCTGCTGCAACTGGCGGTCGATGAAGCCGCGCGCCGCCTGCTGCTTCTGCTCAGGCGTGGCCTGGGGCGGCACCTGGCCCGCCTGCTCGGCCTGACGCACCAGTTGCTCAATCACCTGGGGATTGGTGCTCTGCTGCTTGGCCATCTCCAGCTGGCCCCGCTTGGTGGCCAGGCTCTGCTCAGTCTGGGCGGTGATCGAGCCATCGGCGCTCACCGTGACCGGCACTGCCACAGCCAGGCCGATCGCCAGCACCGCTGCCACGACGGTGACCACCCAGCGCAGGGGGGTGCGGCCCTCGTGGGACACATCAAGGCGGCAGCCCAGCAGGATCAGCAGCAGGCCCACCAGCGCCATCGGTGCCTGGCTGATCAGCCGTTCCACCAGCAGCTGCTGGAAGGTGGGATCCTCCCAGCTGCCGATCAGGATCACGGAGGTGAGCTGCAGGGCCAGCAGCACCACCAGGGTGAGACCGAGCCAGCGCAGCAGCACGCCGAAACGTCCGGAAGAGGCGGAGATCACAGCAGAATGACGGTGATGCGCAACTGTACGGGTGGGATCTAAGCCCGACCAGGAACGCCTGTCTCCCGCAGCCCTGGCCGCAGCCCTCAAACAGCAGGCCCAGCTGCTGGGATTCGCCCCCGTTGGGCTGGGCGTCGCCGAGCCGGATGAACGGATGCAGCTGCGCACGGCAGCCCTGCAGCGCTGGCTGGCCGCAGGCCACCACGCCTCGATGGACTGGATGGCCGATCCGCGCCGGGCGGAAATCCAGCGGCTGCTGCCTGGGGTTCGCAGCCTGCTGGCGGTGGGGCTCAACTACAACGTGGCCGCGATCCGCACCCCCGGCCGGCCGGCGATCGCCCGCTACGGCTGGGGTCGCGACTACCACCGGGTGATCGACAGCCGCCTGCGCCAGTTGGGCCGCTGGCTGGAGCAACAGGCGCCGGAGGTGCGCTGGCGGGCCTGTGTCGACAGCGCTCCCCTGCTGGACAAGGCCTGGGCCGAGCAGGCCGGCCTGGGTTGGATCGGCAAACACGCCAACCTGATCCACCCCCGCCGGGGCTCCTGGTTCCTGATCGGCCATCTGCTCACCACGCTGGAGCTGCCTGCGGATGCTCCGGCCGAGCCACTATGCGGGCGCTGCAGCCGCTGCATCGACGCCTGCCCCACCGGCGCCATCACCGAGCCGTTCGTGGTGGACGCGCGGCGCTGCATCGCCTTCCACACGATCGAAAGCCGCGAGCCGCAGCTGCCGCCGGCGATCAGCGCCGCCATGGCTCCCTGGGTGGCCGGCTGCGACATCTGCCAGGACGTCTGCCCCTGGAACGACCAGGACCTGCCCGTGTCCAGCGATCCCGACCTGCAGCCGCGCGCCTGGATGCTCAACCTGCAGCCGGAGGAGGCGCTGCAGTGGAGTGACGACGACTGGGATGAGCGGCTGCGGGCCTCGGCCCTGCGCCGCATCAAGCCGTGGATGTGGCGGCGCAACCTGCGGGCGATGCTGAGGCTGGGCACGCCCGGCCCTGCCAGCTGACAGTGCCCGCCTGAAAAGAGAGGCCATTCGCCTGCAGAAGTCAAGAACCGCCGCTCTAGGGTGAGTTCTGGAATGGAACGCCCGGCATGGCCCCGCGCTGGTTGGCGAGTCTTACGGCAGCACCGTTCACGTTTTCCGTTCTGGCAGGGTCGGTGCCGCCGGCCTTCGCGCTGGTCCCTTACGCCTATGTGCCGCAGACCGCGGAGCTGGAAGCGGCAGGGCTGGGCATCGCCCAGGCGGCCAGCCGCCTGCTGCGCCTGGGCCAAGCGGAGGATGCGGCCCGTCTGGCGGCCCTCACCGTGCAGCTGCTGCCTGGCGACCCGCGCGGTTGGGTGCTGCTGGCGGAAGCCCAGCTGCGCAGCAACCAGAGCAAGCAGGCATCGGCTTCGTTGGCGCGGGCCAAGCAGCTCGATCCACGCAACCCCGGCATCTGGTTCGCCGAAGGCTCCCTGGCCCTGCGCGATGGTCAGCCGCAGCAGGCGGTGGGGCTGCTGGAGCAGGGCCTGCGGCTGGATGGGCGCAACGCAGGCGCCCACTTCGATCTCGGCAACGCCCAGCTGCTGCTCAACAACCCCCAGGGGGCCCTGCTGGCCTTTGAGCGTGCCTCCGGGCTGCGCAAGGGCTTCTGGGAGGCGATCAACAACCAGGGGCTGGTGCTCTATGAGCTGGGCCGCCGCGGCGAGGCGATCGAACGCTGGCGCCAGGCCCTGCAGATCAACGCCAAGGCGGCGGAACCGATGCTGGCGCTGGCAGCCGGCCTCTCCGCCGCCCCGGACGGACAGAGCGAAGCGCGGAGGCTCGCCAGCGAGGCCCTGGCGATCGAACCCAACTACGTGCTTGACGCCTATCAGAAAGAACAACTCTGGGGGCCCCGCCTGCGTGCCAGCACCAAGACCCTGCTCAGCCATCCCGACCTGAAGGCCGCTGTGGACAGGGCCAATGCCAATGCCTCAGGCACCATGGAGACGGAAGAAGAACCCTCCACCTGAGCAGCCACCAGCAGCTGGGCCCGCCAGGCAGCATCTGTAGGCTGAGCCCCTTCCGCCCCCAGACCCCCGAACCGGATGGCAGAGGAGCGCGTCCAACCGATCTCCCTGCATCAGGAGATGCAGCGGTCGTACCTCGAATACGCGATGAGCGTGATCGTGGGCCGGGCCCTGCCGGATGTGCGCGATGGCCTCAAGCCCGTGCAGCGGCGCATCCTGTTCGCCATGCACGAGCTGGGTCTCACTCCAGACCGGCCCTACCGAAAATGCGCCCGGGTGGTCGGTGATGTGCTCGGCAAGTACCACCCGCATGGCGACCAGGCCGTGTACGACGCGCTGGTACGCCTCGTGCAGACCTTCGCCAGCCGCCATCCGCTGCTCGATGGCCATGGCAACTTCGGCTCGGTCGACGACGACCCGCCAGCGGCGATGCGCTACACGGAAACGCGCCTGGCACCGATCGCCAATCAGGGGTTGCTCGATGAAATCGGCAACGACACGGTTGATTTCGCCCCCAACTTCGATTCCTCCCAGCAGGAACCGACCGTGCTGCCCGCGCAGCTGCCCTTCCTGCTGCTGAACGGCTGCTCCGGCATCGCCGTGGGCATGGCCACCAGCATTCCGCCCCACAACCTGGGCGAAGTGGTGGACGCCCTGATCGCGCTGATCCGCAAGCCCGATCTCAGCGACGACAAACTGCTCGAACTGGTCCCCGGCCCCGACTTTCCGACCGGCGGCGAAGTGCTCACCGGCAGCGGCGTGCGCGACACCTACCTGAACGGCCGCGGCAGCATCCCGATGCGGGGGGTGGCCCACATCGAGGAGGTGCAGCCCGGCAAGGGGCGCCACCGCCGCGGCGCCGTGGTGATCACCGAACTCCCCTACCAGCTGAGCAAGGCGGGCTGGATCGAGAAGCTGGCGGAGCAGGTCAACGACGGCAAGATCGGTGGCATCGCCGACATCCGCGACGAGAGCGACCGCGATGGCATGCGGGTGGTGGTGGAGGTGCGCCGCGACGGGGAGCCCGCCAAGGTGTTGGCCGAACTGCAACGCCGCACGGCCCTGCAGAGCAATTTCGGGGCGATCATGCTGGCGCTCGTCCACGGCCAGCCGCTGCAGCTGAGCCTGCGGCAGATCCTCAACCATTTTCTGGAGTACCGGGAACACACCCTGATCCGGCGCACCAACCACGCCCTGCGCCGTACTGAAGACCGGCTGGAGGTGGTGGAGGGTCTGATCCGGGCGCTCGATGCCCTGCAGGAGGTGATTGCCCGGATCCAGGCGGCCAAGGATGCCGCCACGGCCAAGGCGAGCCTGCAGGTCCACTTCGATCTGAGCGAACGGCAGGCCGAGGCGGTGCTGGCCATGCCGCTGCGGCGCCTCACCAGCCTGGAGCAGGACGGCCTGCGGCAGGAGGCCGCTGAGCTGGCACAGGAACGGGAGCGGCTGCGGCACCTGCTCGACGACCGCCAGGCCCTGCTCGACGCCATGGTGACTGAACTGAAAAGCCTGAAGAAGCGCTATGCCACGCCCCGGCGCACGCGTCTGGTGGCCGGCGGCGATGCCCTGGTGGCACAGCGTGCCGCTGCCACCCGACCCACCACCGAGCTGCAGCGGCAGCAGGCGCTCGACGCCCTGCCCGGCGATGGTCGCCTGCTGATCCAGGCCGATGGCCAGGTGCGGATCGTGGGCCCCCAGCTGCTCGGCCGCCTGCATCTGGAGGAGGCCGCCCCGCTGGGTGAGCACCCGTCCCCGGCGCGGCTGATCCTGGCGGTGAGCGATAAACCGGCCGTGCTGGCCTTCAGCGCCGGTGGGCGGGTGGCCCTGCTGCGCTGGGAGTATGCCGGACAGCAGCAGGGCGGCCTGGAGAAGTTCCTGCCCGAGAGCCTGCTCGATGACCCGATCATTCAGGTGTTGCCACTCCCGGCACAACCCGAGGGTAGCCTGGGCCTGCTGAGCAGCGACGGCCGTTTCAAGCGGCTGCCGATCGACGCGTTTCTCGAGCTGTCCGGCCGTGCCGCCACCGTGCTCAAGCTGAAGGACGGCGTGGTGCTGCGCCGCGTGGTGCCCTGCGGCGACGGCCAGGACCTGGTGGTGGGCAGCAGCTCCGGGCGCCTGCTGCGCCTGCAGCTGACGGACGCCGACGTGCCGCTGATGGGGCGGGCGGCCCAGGGCCCCCTGCTGCTGCGGCTGCTGCCCGGCGAGACGATTGCCGGTGCCTGCGCCCCCCGCTCGGATCAGGACGTGGTGCTGGCCAGCCGCCTGGGACGGATCAAGCGCCTGCGGCTGGAGAGTCTGCGGCGGTGCCAGCGGGGCGAGCTGGGCCAGATCGGCCTGCGTTTCCTCGATCGCAGCGACGCCCTGGTGGACCTGCAGGTGTGCGGAACGTCCACCCTGGGGGTGGTGCTGAGCCCGACCCGCAGCTTCCGCCTCGATCCAGCCACCCTTTCGGCCCAGAACCCCGACGAACCCGGCGAACTGCCGCAGCCACTGGCGGCCGGCGACAGCGTGCAGGCCCTGGTGCCGCTGATCAACTGATTTCCGAGGGCTGAGCTGACCTGCTGATCCTCAGGGCCCCGGCAGCAAGGCTCAGGGCTTGGTGGCCGCCAGGCCTGAGGGCTCCAGCATCAGCTTGCTGGAGCGGACGGCGTCGTCCATGGGAATCGGGTAGTTGCCATCGAAGCAGGCGGTGCAGAAATGGGAGGAATGGTCGTGGGCGGCCTCCAGCATTCCCTCCTGGCTGAGATAGGCGAGCGAATCGACGCCGAGGTGGGCTGTGATCTCTTCAAGGGTGAGCCGGGCAGCGATCAGCTGCTCCTGGTTGTCGGTGTCGATGCCGTAGAAGCAGGGATGGGTGACCGGCGGCGAACTGATGCGCATGTGCACTTCGGTGGCGCCCGCATCCCGCAGCGCCATCACCAGCTTGCGGCTGGTGGTGCCGCGCACGATTGAGTCGTCGATCACGATCACCCGCTTGCCGGAGAGCACATCCGGCAGGGGATTGAGCTTGACGCGGATGCCCGCCTCCCGCATCGCCTGGGTGGGCTGGATGAAGGTGCGGCCCACATAGCGGTTCTTGATCAGCCCATCGGCGAAGGGGATGCCACTGCCTTTGGAGAAGCCGATGGCAGCAGGGATACCGGAATCGGGCACGCCGATCACAATGTCCGCCTCCACGGCGGATTCGCGCGCCAGCATCTCACCGATGCGATGGCGGTAGCTATAGAGGGATTCGCCGAAGAAGCGGCTGTCGGGCCGGGCGAAGTAGATCATCTCGAAGACGCACAGCTTCGCCGGCTCCTCGATCCAGCGCACCCGCTCAGGCACCGGCTCGCCCGCCCGGAAGTGAATCAGTTCGCCGGGGCCCACATCGCCGTCGTAGGAGGCGCCGATGATGTCGAGGCCGCAGGTTTCGCTGCTGAGCACCCATTGCCCCTGGTGCTTGTCGCCCATATGGCCGAACACCAGCGGGCGCACGCCATAGCCATCGCGCAGGGCGAACAGACCGTCCGGGGTGCCGATCGCCAGGCTGAAGGCGCCGCGGCAGCGGCCGGCGGCCTGACGGATCGCGGCGCTCCAGCCCAGACCTCCATCCACGGCCTCCTGAAGCGCGAAGGCGATCAACTCCGAATCGGTGGTGGAGGTGAATTCACCGGCGAGATGGTCGAGGGCCTCGCGCAACTCGTTGGCGTTGACCAGATTGCCGTTGTGCGCCAGGCCGAAGGGCCCGAGGCGGGTCATCAGCACCACCGGCTGGGCGTTGCAGACCCGGCTGCTGCCGGTGGTGGAATAGCGGTTGTGGCCGATCGCCAGGTCGCCTGGCATGCGCTCCAGCACGTCCTGATCGAACACCTGGCTGACCAGGCCCATGTCTTTGTGGAGCCGGATCTTGGCGCCGTTGAACACGGCGATCCCAGCCGACTCCTGCCCCCGGTGCTGCAGCGCGTAGAGGCCGAAGTAGGTGAGGTTCGCCACCGGCTGGCCGGTGGCATAGACGGCGAACACGCCGCAGGCCTCCTCCATGCGATCGGGACGCTCTGCCGCCGCTGCTGCTGCACCGGGTTCAGCAGCCACGGCAGGAGCGGTCATGGCTTGTGCGTGTTTGGACCCGTCACCCAGCGCAGGCGAGCTGGCGCCATGGGGGCCGGACGGTGACGGGGAGGGGTGCTGCCTGGGGTGCGCGCGAACCACAGGCCTGACCACTGACCGACTGCGTTGACAGTCTGCCTCAGGCCCCGCCGGCCAAGCGGCGGGGAATCCCTTGCTCGTAAGCCAGCCCCAACACATCGAGCGGCTGCGCCAGCAACGTCGTGCCGCCCCGCTCGATGCTCAGCAGCGCCTCAGCCTGCACCTGGCCCAACCGCTGGCAGGCTGGCGGCGAGCCGGCGGCACCGCTCCGCGGCGCCTGCTCCACCAACGCCTGCCAGGCCTGGGCCTGGGCCGGCGGCACGCTCACCAGCACCCTGGCGCCGCCCTCGGCGAACAGCAGCCGGTCGGCCCGGGCCGTGCCCGCCGGCAACTCCAGCTGCGCGCCCAGACCCGAGGCGAGACAGCATTCGGCCGCCGCCACCGCCAGGCCGCCGTCGCTGAGATCGTGGGCGGCAGTCACCACCCCCTGGGCGATCGCCTGCCGCAGCAGAGCCTGCACCGCCAGCTCCAGCGCCAGGTCGGTGCGCGGCGGCCGGCCGGTGCTGAGCCCGTGGATCCACTCCAGGTAGCCGCTGGCCGCCAGCCCGAACCGCTCGTCGGCGTCATCGTCGCCCGCCAGCGGCACACCCAGCAGCCAGATGGCATCACCGGCCGCGCGCCAGGCCTGGCCGGTGACACGGGCAAGATCGGGCACCAGACCCACCATCCCCACCACGGGGGTGGGATGGATCGGCTGCAGGCGCCCGTCGGGCAGGCGGGTCTCGTTGTAGAGGGAGACGTTGCCGCCGGTGACCGGTGTACCGAGCGCGGCGCAGGCCTCCGACAGGCCGCGGCAGGCCATCGCCAGCTGCCAGTAGCCGGTGGGGTGGTCGGGGGAAGGGAAATTGAGGTTGTCGGTCACGGCCAACGGCTCGGCCCCCACGCAGCTGAGGTTGCGGGCCGCTTCGGCCACCGCCGCCATCGCGCCCCGCTGCGGATCGAGGGCCACCCAGCGGTTGGGGCAATCCACCACCGCCGCCACGCCGCGCTGGGCCGGCAGCAACGAGCCAGGCCCCTGCTGAGGCCGGAGCCGCACCACGGCCGCGTCGGCGCCGCCGGGGGGCATCACGGTATTGCCCTGCACCTGGTGGTCGTACTGGCGGTACACCCAGCGCTTGCTCGCGATCGTGGGCGTGTCGAGCAGGGCCAGCAGCACCTGGTTCCAGCTGAGCGGTGACTGGCCCGCCGGGGTGATACCGGCGGTGTCGGCGGGCGGCAGCTGGGCCTCGCTCCACTGCCAGTGGGCCTGGATCTCGGCGGGCGGGGCAGCGAGCAGCTCGTGGTGGTTGATCGGGGTGTCGTCGGCCAGGGCATTGGCCGGCACTTCGGCGGCCACCGCGCCGTGCTGCAGCACCCGCACCACGTTCTCGGCCACCACGCGGCCCACCACCGCGGCCTGCAGGCCCCAGCGGCGGAAGCGCTCCATCAGCGGCTGCTCGCGGCCCTCGCGCACCACGAACAACATGCGCTCCTGCGATTCCGACAGCAGGAACTCGTAGGCAGTCATGCCGTCTTCGCGGGCCGGCACGCGGTCGAGATCGAGCTCCACACCCACGCCCCCCTTGGCAGCCATCTCCGAGCAGCTGCAGGTGAGGCCGGCGGCGCCCATGTCCTGGGCGGCCACCACATCGCCGCTCTGGAAGGCTTCCAGGCAGGCCTCGATCAGCCCCTTCTCCAGGAAGGGATCCCCCACCTGCACCGCCGGGCGGTCATCGAGGGAGGCTTCGGTGAGCTCGGCGGAGGCAAAACTGGCCCCGCCCATGCCATCCCGGCCGGTGGTGCTGCCCACGTAGACCACCGGATTGCCCACGCCCGCCGCACCCGAACGCACAATCTCCTCGGTTTCCATCAGCCCCAGGGCCATGGCGTTGACCAGCGGGTTGCCGCTGTAGCTGGGATCGAAGGCCACCTCCCCTCCCACCGTCGGCACACCGACGCAGTTGCCGTAATGGGCGATGCCGGCCACCACGCCTTCCATCAGCCCCACATTGCGGGGATCCTCCAGCGGACCGAAGCGCAGGGCATTGAGCAGCGCGATCGGGCGCGCGCCCATGGTGAAGATGTCGCGCAGGATGCCGCCCACACCGGTGGCCGCGCCCTGGAAGGGCTCCACGGCCGAAGGGTGGTTATGGCTTTCGATCTTGAAGGCCAGATGCTGACCCTCGCCCAGGTCGACGACGCCGGCGTTCTCACCGGGCCCCACCAGGATGCGCGGCCCGGTGGTGGGGAACTGGCCGAGCAGGGGGCGGGAGTTGCGGTAACAGCAGTGCTCCGACCACATCACCCCGAACATGCCCAGCTCGGCGCGGTTCGGTGCCCGGCCCAGCCGCCGCACGATCTCGTCGTAGTCCGCCTGGCTGAGGCCCTCCTTGCGCAGAGCTTCGGCAAGCGGAAAGGAGGGGGAGGACACCAGGCGGCCGCAGGCAGGAAAGCGCAGTCTGGCCGAGCGAGCGCCCACGGCCGCCGGGGGATCGGCAGGTTCAGACCCAGGGATCCGTGTCGCTGTCGTAGCGGCTGCCCCGCCGGGACGGTCCCTCGCTGACAGGCTGGGTCCGACGGTAGCGGTCCGTGTCCGGTTCGAGCTCCGGATCGTCCTCAGGCGAGTCCCAGGCCCTGGGCCCGTCGTCGCGATCCTCCAGACGATCGTCGTCGTCCCAGTCGTCCAGCGGGTCGCCGTCCGGTTGACGGCGGCCGGAATCGGCGTCCTGCCAGGGCGGACCGTCCCGCTGCGGCTCCTGCCAGGGGGGTTCCTCCAGCCAGCCTTCCAGCCGTTCCTCGAAGCGTCCGCCCACCTCCTGGAACTGATCCCTGATCCGGGTGGTCTCCTGACCCACCTGATCCCGCCAGCGGCGTGAGCGGCGCAGAAACTCCTGCCGCACACTGGCCTTGGCCAGCGGCAGGTCGTCGAGGCCGCCGAGGCCGGTGAGCACCTGGCCGGGCTGCTGATCGACGATCCGATCGGGAGTGAGGCGCCAGCGGCTGGTGCCCGGCAGACGCGGATCGCTGCGCGACACCAGGTAGTGCAGGATGCGCCCACTGCGCAGCTCCACGGCCGCATCCGCCACCGTGCCCAGCACGGAACCCCCAGCGCCGGTCAAGGCGGCATCGAACAGCGTGGGCAGGCGTTCGAGCGTGGCCGGATCGGTGACGGCCGGTTCGCCCAGCACCAATGCCTCCAGTTCACCGAGGCCGCGCAGCTGGTCGAGGCGCCAGACCAGCCGGCGGGTGCCGAAGGCGGAGGGCTTGCTGGCCCAGCCGAGCAGGCGGTGCACCGGCGGGTGCATCCAGCCCATCAGTCCGGGGCCGTGGTCGAGGCCCTGATCGCAGCGCACCCGCAGGCGCAGCAGGTCGGAGAGCAGCAGCTGAGCGGGAAGGCTCACGGCATCAGCTGCGGATCTGCACGGGCATCACCAGGTAGGTGAAGCTCGGATCCTCCAGCGGCGCCAGCACGGCGGGCGTGGTGGGGGCATTGCAGCGCAGCTCGACCCGGTCGGCGGTCATCGCTTTGAGGCCATCGAGCACGTAGCGCACATTGAAAGCGATCTCGATCGCGTCCCCCTTCACCAGCGCCGGCAAGGATTCCGAGCCGCTGCCCACATCCTGGGCGTCGGCACTGATGCGCAGGATGTCGGCGGATGGGTCGCTGCTCAGCTTCACCACGTTGTTGTGCTGATCGGCCACCACGGCCACCCGCTCCAGGGCGTTGACGAAGGCGCGGCGGTCGAGCTCGAGCGTGCGGCTGAAGGAGGCGGGAATCAGCTGGCCGTAGTTGGGATAGGTGCCGTCGAGGCTGCGGCTGGTGAGCACCTGATCCGCCCAGACGAACACCACCTGCCCGCGTTCGCTGAACAGGCTCACCGGCTCCTGCGACTGGCGGGAGGACAGCAGGCGCTCCAGTTCGCGCAGGGAGCGGGCCGGCACCGTGACCGCAAAGCTCGGCGCCTCTTCCGCATCCGTTGCGCCGTTACCGGGGCCCGCACCGGCAGCAGCGGCCGCCGCATTGTCGAGACGCAGCACCGAGAGGCGGTGGCCGTCGGTGGCGGCGCATTCGAGACCGTCGTGCTCCAGGCCGAGATGCACGCCGGTGAGCAACTGCTTCGCCTCATCCGGGCTGCTGGCGAACAGGGTGGCGCGCAGGCCCTTGATCAGCGCGTCCGCTTCCAGCCGGATCGGAGCGCCGGTCTGCACCAGTGGGAGGTCGGGAAAATCCTCCGCCGACAGCCCGCGCATCTGGTAGCTGCCGGAGAAGCTGGTGAGCTCCACCTGCTCCTGGCCTTCGGGGCACTCCAGGGTGATCGGACTGTCGGCGGAGAGCCGGGAAACGATCTCGCCGAACAGGCGGGACGGCAGCGTGATCGCGCCGCTGGTTTCCACCGCCGCAGGCAGGCTCGTCTGGATGCCGAGATTGAGATCGAAGCCGGTAAGGCTCAACCGGCCGGTGCCGGCATCGGCGGTGAGCAGCACGTTGGCCAGCACCGGATGGGTCGGGCGGGCCGCCACCGCGCGGCTGACCAACTGAAGGCTGGCGCTCAGTTCCGCCTGGGAGCAGACCAGCTTCATCGTTTCGAGACTCCGGGTGGGATGCCCTTTTCGGGCCCCACCACGCTTCCACAAGCCGGGGCGATCCGCAACGGCGGACGACCGTCAGCGCCCTTTTCCACGCCCGTTTTCCGCGATCCTTCTACGGAAGTTCTCTCTTTCAGAAAAAAGAGAAAAACAGCCGTAGTCGTAGGGGGTGTGGAAATCGGGGAGAAACCCAAAATGCTAGTTGCAGCAAGGGATCTGGCTCAACAGGCATGGGGAGAACCGCTGACGGAAACCGCACGTTTTCCCCTTTTCCACGTTTTCCCTGCCTGAGGAAAACCGACGCTCTGTTCGGGGCCCAGATTCAGCCGCACTTTTCCACCGCTGGCCCCCCGTTTTTCCCTGGGACGGTCTGTTCACCGGCCGATATCAAAACGCCACGCTTCCGGCCGCTTCAGGGCTCTCCAGCGGCGCTGTCCGTGCCCGAACGCCAAAAACCCCCGCCCACGAAAGGCCGTGGGCGGGGGCTCCTGGTTGATCAGATGGGCTTCAGCCCTGGTCTCAGAAGCCCATCACCTTGGCGACCACGTCCACCTCCGGCGCCAGGCCGGCATGGAAGGCGCCGTCGCTGTGATCGATCGCGGTGCCGGGATCCTTCAAGCCGTTGCCGGTGAGCACACAGACCACCGTGGCTCCTGCCGGCACCTCCGCTGCCCGCTGCAGCAGGCCGGCCACCGAAGCGGCGCTGGCGGGTTCGCAGAACACCCCTTCCTCCCGGCCCAGCAGCTTGTACGCCTCCAGGATCTCCTGATCGGTGACCGCATGGAAGGCCCCGTTGCTCTGCTCACGCACCGCCAGGGCCTTCTCGCGGTTGGCCGGGTTGCCGATGCGGATCGCCGTGGCGATGGTGTCCGGTTGCTCCACCGTGTGGCCCAGTACCAGGGGGGCGGAGCCGCTGGCCTGGAAGCCCATCATCCGGGGCAGCCGCTGGCTGTGCCCGGCCTGCCGGTACTCCTGGAAGCCCATCCAGTAGGCGCTGATGTTGCCGGCATTGCCCATCGGGATGCACAGCCAGTCGGGGGCATCGCCAAGCGCATCGACCACCTCGAAGGCGGCCGTCTTCTGGCCCTGCAGCCGGAAGGGGTTGAGGGAATTGACCAGGGTGACGGGGTAGCTGTCGGCCACCTCGCGCACGATCGCCAGCGCCCGGTCGAAGTTGCCCTTCACCGCCAGCACCTCGGCGCCGTACATCAGCGCCTGGGCCAGCTTTCCCTGGGCCACGTAGCCATCGGGGATGAGCACGAAGGCGCGCATGCCACCGCGCTTGGCATAGGCCGCGGCCGCGGCGGAGGTGTTGCCGGTGCTCGCGCAGATCACCGCTTCAGCGCCGGCTTCGCGCGCCTTGCTCACCGCCATCGTCATCCCCCGGTCCTTGAAGCTGCCGGTGGGGTTGAGGCCGTCGTACTTGAGGAACACCTTCACGCCGCGGCCCACGCGCGCCGCAATCGCCGGGGCGGGGATCAGCGGGGTGGCGCCTTCGCGCAGCGTGATCACCGGCGTGCGGTCGCTGACCGGCAGCCAGGGGCGGTAGGCCTCGATCAGCCCCGGCCAGTCCTGAAGCGTGGGCTTCGCGCCCAGGCGCCTGAGGGCAGAGAGCAGCGGCACGGGCGCGACGGAGCAGGCTGTGGCGAATCTACGCGGCGGTTAAGAAGCGCCGAGAGGGCTTCACGCCCTGAGAGCTGGCCTTGGGTCCTGGAGCGATTCAGGAGCCCTTGGCATCGGGTGCGCTGGCGGGCGGTTGGCCTGGGGCGCTGGCTGGAGGGCTGGTGGACGGCGCCGGGGGGCCGGAGGGCCGTTCATTGCCCTCCCGCAGGCCGTCAAGCGGGGATTCGGAGAAGAACCGCACCAGATCGGTGATCGAATTGGTTTTGCCCACCAGGCTGAGCAGGGCCGGGATGTTGATCGCCAGCTCGTTGGCGGGGTAGGCCCTCAGAAAGCCTGTGGGGGTGAGGGTGCCGTTGCCGTTGCTGATGCCGATGATCAGGGCGGAGCGGAGCGCCGGAACGCCGGTGCCCGGTGCCCGCAACGGCGCGAAGATGCCCGCCAGGCGCTGCAGAATCGCCTCGCCGATGCGGGTGGACAGCAGACGGCTGGTGAGCACCAGCGGCAGGGTGATCTTCTGGTTCAGCAGCCGTGCCACATCTTCCGGGTTCTGGCGGCCGATCTTGAGCACGTCGGCCAGCAGGCCGCGTGCCTGGCCGGTGGCGGCCAGATGGTCGAGATCAGCGACCGGGATCGAGCGCCGGAAGGCGCCGCTGACGAAAACCAGTTGCTCGGCCGCCTGAAGACTCGGAGCGGCCGTGCTCAGCGAGAGCCCGAGCAGGACCCCCAGGACGTTGGGGCGGATGCGCAACTGAAACTCCCTGGCTGGACGCTGATCCTAGAAGCTGCCGACCGGTGCCATTCCAGCGGCTCGACGGGTTTCCGGCGACACCAGCACGTCGCGCAGCAGGCGCACCACCCCCCGCTCCGCCAACCCCTGGGCCAGCTGCAGCCCCATGCGGCGCAGGTCGGGTTCCGCCAGCAACCGTGGCAGCCGGCGCAGCAGCAGACGGGGTTCGAAGCCCGGCACATCGCGCAGCACCACCAGGAGTTGCTGCACGGGTTCAAGATCCAGCAACTGGGCGTCGATCACACTCATTCGCTCCATGCCCCGCAGGCCCGGTGGCTGGAGCCGTTTCGGCAGCCGCCGCCCCATCGCCTGCACGGCCCGCCAGCCAAGCGCATCGAGCCGGTCGACCATCGCATCGACCAGCTGCTGGCGCAGCATGCCTCCCTTGGGCGAGAAGAGGAAATCGAGCACCTGATCCAGCAGACCCTCCACATCCAGCTGATCCTGGAGGGAGGCGCTGCTGATCAGATTTTCCAGCCGCTGCCAACGGAACTCCTCACCATCGAAGAGCATCTCGCGCAGGCTGCGGCGCAGATCCGGATCCGGATCCTCCATCAGCCGGCGGGCGAAGTAAGGGTAGGCCGCACCGAGAATCTTGAACTCCGGATCCACGCTCAGAGCAATGCCTTCGAGCGTGACCAGCGAGCGGATGATCAGGGCGTAGTACGGCGGCACCTGAAAGGGGAAGCGGTACATCACCCCGGAGAGATCGTCGGTGACCGCCTTGAAATCCATCCGGCTCACTCCCATCTCCAGGGCCTGGCCGAACACCGATTCGAACGCCGGCACAATCGGCTCCAGATTCACCTCTTCGCCCAGAAAACCGAGCTGCACGAAATCGGTGGAGAGGGCTGAGAAGTTGCGGTTCACCAGGTGCACCACCGCCTGGATCAGCCCGGTGCGCGATTCGCGGCTCACCTCGCTCATCATGCCGAAATCCAGGTAAGCCAGGCGGCCATCCGGCAGGGCCAGCAGATTGCCGGGGTGGGGATCGGCGTGGAAAAAGCCGTGCTCCAGCAGTTGCTGCAGGCTGCAGTTCACGCCGATCTGCACCATGTGGTCGGGGTCGATGCCGAGCGAGCGCACCGCCTCCAGATTGGTGAGTTTCACCCCATCGATCCACTCCATCGTGAGCACGCGGCGGCTGGTGGCCTCGTGATAGATGGCCGGTACGGCGATGTTCGGGTTGTGCTGGTGGAGCCTGGCAAAGGTTTCGGCGTTTCTGGCTTCGTTGAGATAATCCATCTCCTCGAATACCCGCTTGCCCAGTTCATCGATCAGGGCCACCAGATCGCTGCGCACCAGGCCTACATTCCGGTTGATCCAGGCGGCGATGTTGCGCACGATGTAGAGATCGAGCGTGATCTGCTCGCGCAGACCAGGGCGCTGCACCTTCACCGCCACCGCCTGGCCGTCCTTGAGCGTGCCCCTATGCACCTGGCCGAGTGAAGCGGCGGAGATCGGCTCGCGATCGAGCTGGGCGTAGATCTCGGAGACGGGCGCACCCAGATCTTCTTCGATGCAGGCCATGGCCAGTGCACCGTCGAAACCGGGCAATTGATCCTGCAGCTGGGCCAGCTCCTCCAGCAGCACCGGCGGCACGATGTCGGGCCGGGTGGAGAGGGCCTGGCCGGCCTTGATGAAGGCGGGACCGAGCGCCACCAGCAGCTGGGCGCATTCGCGCGCCCGCTCCCGGGCCCGGTCGGGGTTGCTGAGCAGACCGGTGAAGCGATCGACGGCCACACCCACCAGGAACAGACTGATAGGCATCAGGGTCTGCCAGAGCCGCAGCAGCAGACGCCGGGGGTGACCGGCGTAGAGGCGGGTGATCGCCGCCGGGTCGTAGCTGAGCAGGCCGGCGGCTTCGATGAAGTCGCTGAGCTCCGCAGGGGTGCTCACATGGTCGGAGCGAACCATCACGGGGCAGATCGATCAACCCCTTCTAAACGAATCTCAGCGTCGCTACGGTCGGGCAGACGGCTGAGGCACCGGGTGCTCACGGGACTGCGCCTCGAGAACATCGCGCTGGTGGAGAGCCTGGAGCTGGAGTTCTCCACGGGTTTCACCGTGCTTACCGGTGAAACCGGTGCCGGCAAGTCATTGCTGCTCGATGCCCTCGATGCCCTGCTGGGCGGCGGCTCCGGCATGCGCCTGCTGCGCAAGGGCACCGAGCGGAGCCTGATCGAAGCCCAGTTCACCACCACCGCGCCGGTGCAGGCCTGGCTGCAGCAGCAGCAGCTGGATCAGCAGCTTGCCGGTGCCGGATCCGATGGCCTCGATCAGAACGGAGACGAACCTGCCGACCCACCGGTGGACCTGGTGCTCAGCCGCGAATGGCGCAGCAACGTCGAGCGCATCCAGAGCCGCAGTCGCATCAACGGCGTGGTGGTGAACCGCCAGCAGCTGTTGGAGCTGCGGCCCCTGCTGCTGGACCTCACCGTGCAGGGTCAGACCCAGGAACTGGCCCGTCCCGGCCAGCAGCGTCAATGGCTGGACCGCTGCGGTGGTGACGCGCTGGCCACCTGCCTGGGGCCGGTGCGGCAGGCGGTGCGCAGCTGGCGCCAGGCGGCCGCTCGGCTGGAGCAGGCTCGGGCGGACCGCGACCGGCTGGAGCGGGAACGGCAGGAGGCCTGCCAGCAGCTCGAGGCGCTGGAGGCTGCCGCCCTCGACGACCCCAACGAACGCCTGCGGCTGCAGCAGGACCAGGACCGCCTCGCCCATGCGGTGCGGCTGCAGGAAGGCGTGATGCTGCTGCTGGGCCGGCTGGTGGAAGGGGCTGAAGAGGCCCCGGCAGCGCTCGACCATCTGGCCGCCTGCGAACAGGTGCTGCAACAGCTGGCCGGCTTCGACGCCAGCCTCGGGCCCCTGGTGGAACGCTGCGGCGAAGCGCTGCAGCACGTGCAGGACCTGGCCCGCGACCTGGAGCGCTATGGCGGTGCCCTCGACAGCGATCCCTCCAGTCTGGAAGCAGTGCAGGAGCGGCTGGCCCTGCTCAAGGGATTGGAGCGCCGCCACGGCCGCGATCTGGCGGGGCTGATCGAGCAACGCGACCAGCTACGCATGCGCCTCAGTGGTGGGGCTGCCGCCGCCCTCGAAGCTCTTGAGGCCGAGGAGCAGCAGGCCCGCCTGCTGCGGGATCAGGCCTGCAGCCAGCTCAGCGCCCAGCGGCAGCGGGCGGCGCGGCAGCTGGAGGAGCAGCTGACGGCCTCGCTGCGGCCGATGGGCCTGGCCGATGTGCGCTTTTCGGTGGCGATCGAGCCGACGCCCCCGGCGGAGGAGGGGGCCGATGCGGTCACCTTTCTGTTCTCCGCCAACCCTGGCCAGCCGCTGGCTCCCCTGCGGGAAGTGGCCTCCGGTGGCGAGATGAGCCGCTTCCTGCTGGCGCTGAAAACCTGTCTGGCGGCGGCGGATCCGGGCGTCACCCTGCTGTTCGATGAAATCGACAGCGGCGTGAGCGGCCGCGTGAGTGGCGCCATCGCCGCGCTGCTGCGCCAGCTGGCTGCCCAGCGCCAGGTGTTCTGTGTGACCCATCAGCCGCTGGTGGCCGCCGCTGCCGATCACCATTTCCAGGTGAGCAAGGCGGTGGAGGCGGGCCGCACCCTCACCCGGGTGCGCCCGCTGCGGGACACCCAGGCACGTCAGCAGGAGCTGGCGGAACTGGCCGGGGGCGACTTCGGTGAGGCCCATCGCTACGCGGCCGGGCTGCTGGAGCGAAGCTGAGCGGAGCGCCGTTTCCGTTGCCGTCGAGGGGCGCCACCCTGCCCATCAGGAGACACCCGTAGACTCAGACGCTCTAGACGAGGCCGGATGCCCCGCGCGAGCATCGTTTCTGGGCCCAAGGGCACATCGTCTGAGCCTGACGCCACGTCGACCACAGCCAGCACCACGGTCCCGGCCCTTGACAAGGAAGAGGCGGCGAAGCTGCGCTCCCTCAACGGCGGCGCCCTCGAGGACGTGATCCGTGTGCGTGGCGCCCGCCAGCACAACCTCAAGGACGTGGATCTCACCATCCCGCGCAACCGGCTGGTGGTGTTCACCGGTGTGAGCGGCAGCGGCAAGAGCTCGCTGGCCTTCGACACGATCTTCGCCGAAGGGCAGCGCCGCTACGTCGAGAGCCTTTCCGCCTACGCGCGCCAGTTCCTCGGTCAGGTGGACAAGCCCGATGTGGATGCGATCGAGGGGCTTTCCCCGGCGATCTCGATCGACCAGAAGTCCACCAGCCACAACCCTCGCTCCACCGTCGGCACGGTCACGGAGATTCAGGACTATCTCCGCCTGCTGTTCGGGCGCGCCGGCGAACCCCACTGCCCTCAGTGCGACCGCTCGATCCGGCCCGAGAGCATCGACGAGATGGTCGACCGGATCTCCTCCCTGCCGGAGGGCACTCGCTACCAGCTGCTGGCGCCGGTGGTGCGGGGCAAGAAGGGCACCCACACCAAGCTGCTCAGCGGCCTGGTGGCCGAAGGATTCGCCCGTGTGCGCATCAACGGCGAGGTGCGCGAACTCTCCGACAACATCGAGCTCGACAAGAACCACGCACACAACATCGAGGTGGTCGTCGACCGGCTGGTGGCGCGTGAGGGCATCAACGAACGGCTCACCGACTCCCTGCGCACCTGCCTCAAGCGCGGCGACGGCCTGGCGCTGGTGGAGGTGGTCCCCAAGACCGGCGAGCAGCTGCCGGAAGGGGTGGAGCGTGAGCGGCTCTATTCCGAGAACTTCGCCTGCCCCGTGCACGGCGCTGTGATCGAAGAGCTCTCCCCCCGGCTGTTCTCGTTCAACAGCCCCTACGGCGCCTGCCCCGATTGCCATGGCCTCGGCCATCTGCGCAAGTTCACCGAGGAACGGGTGGTGCCCGATCCCGCCCTGCCGGTGTATGCGGCGGTGGCGCCTTGGAGTGAAAAGGACAACAGCTACTACTTTTCCTTGCTGTTCAGCGTGGGGGAAGCCTTCGGTTTCGAGATCAAGCAGCCCTGGAACCAACTCACCAAAGACCAGCAGCAACTGCTGCTGCACGGCAGCCCTGAGCCGATCGCCATCAAGACCGACAGCCGCTACACCAAGAGCCAGGGCTACCTGCGCCCGTTCGAAGGCATCCTGCCGATCCTGGAGCGGCAGCTGCGCGACGCCAGCGGCGAGGCGATCCGCCAGAAGCTGGAGAAGTATCTGGATCTGGTTCCCTGCGGCACCTGCCATGGCCTGCGGCTCCGTCCTGAGGCGCTGGCGGTGAAGGTGGGGCCGTATGCGATCACCGATCTCACCAATGTGAGCGTCGCCGACACGCTGCAGCGGATCGAGTCATTGATGGGGGTCGGGGAGGCGGAAGGGGCGGACCCCCTGCTCAATCCCCGCCAGATCCAGATCGGTGATCTGGTGCTGCGTGAGATCCGCATGCGCCTGCGCTTCCTGCTGGATGTGGGCCTCGATTACCTCAGCCTCGACCGCCCGGCCATGACCCTCTCCGGCGGAGAGGCCCAGCGCATCCGCCTCGCCACCCAGATCGGCGCCGGGCTCACCGGCGTGCTCTACGTGCTGGATGAACCCAGCATTGGCCTGCACCAGCGCGACAACGACCGCCTGCTCAACACCCTCTTCCGGCTCCGCGACCTGGGCAACACCTTGATCGTGGTGGAACACGACGAGGACACGATCCGCGCTGCCGACCACCTGGTGGACATCGGCCCGGGCGCGGGCGTGCACGGCGGCCGCATCGTGGCCGAGGGCACGCTCGAGAACCTGCTGGCGGAGGAGGACTCACTCACGGGGGCCTACCTGAGTGGGCGGCGCTCGATTCCGACCCCGCCCGAGCGGCGCACCAGCAGCAGCCGCAAGCTCTCGCTGCTCAATTGCTCTCGCAACAACCTGCAGGGGCTCGATGTCGACATCCCGCTCGGCCGCCTGGTGGCGATCACCGGGGTGAGCGGCAGCGGCAAGAGCACCTTGATCAACGAACTCCTCCACCCGGCGCTCGAGCACAAGCTGGGCCTGAAGGTGCCGTTCCCGTCCGGTCTCGATGAATTGCGAGGCATTCAGTCGATCGACAAGGTGATCGTGATCGACCAGAGCCCGATCGGCCGCACGCCCCGTTCCAACCCCGCCACCTACACGGGTGCCTTCGATCCGATCCGCCAGGTGTTCGCCGCCACGGTGGAGGCCAAGGCCCGCGGCTATCAGGTGGGCCAGTTCAGCTTCAACGTGAAAGGTGGGCGCTGCGAGGCCTGCAGTGGCCAGGGCGTGAATGTGATCGAGATGAATTTCCTGCCCGATGTGTATGTGCAGTGCGATGTCTGCAAGGGGGCGCGTTACAACCGTGAAACGCTTCAGGTGACCTACAAAGGCCACACGATCGCCGACGTTCTGCAGATGACGGTGGAACAGGCAGCCGACGTGTTCAGCGCCATTCCCCAGGCGGCCGACCGGCTGCGCACCCTGGTGGATGTGGGGCTGGGCTACATCAAGCTGGGACAACCCGCTCCCACCCTCTCCGGCGGTGAAGCCCAACGGGTGAAGCTGGCCACCGAACTCTCCAAGCGGGCCACCGGCAAAACCCTCTACCTGATCGATGAACCGACCACCGGCCTGAGCTTCTACGACGTCCACAAGCTGATGGATGTGATGCAGCGGCTGGTGGACAAGGGCAACTCGATCGTGGTGATCGAACACAACCTCGATGTGATCCGTTGTGCCGACTGGCTGGTGGATCTGGGCCCCGAAGGCGGCAACAAGGGGGGGCAGATCGTGGTGGCCGGCACGCCGGAGCAGGTGGCGGAGCATCCCACCAGCCACACGGGTCGCTACCTCCAGCAGGTGCTGGCTCAGCATCCACCGGAGGCCCTTTCGGCCTGAAGCCATCACCACCAACCGAGCCACGGCCAGCGGGAGGGGATCATGGAGGCATCACCGCTCCAACGTCGTGGCCCAGCGTCGATTCAAGCCGGCGGCAACCGCCCTGCTGACCGTTGCCGGGCTGGTGGGGGGCCTCGCCCTGGCGCCTTCCCGCGCCCAGGCGCTGGAGCGGGTGCAGATGCGGCTGCCGCTGCTGGAAACCGACTTCACGGTGGAGCTCAGCGAGCTCAGCAGCCCTGCCAGCCTGTTGGCCGGCAACAGCGACCTGGCCGAGCTGGACCGGGCCACCGATGGAGCGGTGGGCCGCAAGTTCGTTGACCTCTTCAATGCCCCGCTGCCGCTGCAGGTGACGGCTGTGGTCGATACCTCCGCGACCTCGCCCCTGCTGAACCAGGCCCTGCTGCTGGTGTCAGCGCTCGGCGGCATCGACGGGCTGCCGGAGCCGTTCACCGGCGAAGACCTCTCCAGGGTGCTCGACCAGGCGGCGGCCAAGGGTCCGCTCACCATGCTCACCGTGCTGCGGGCCCTGCCCGGGAAAACGGCCACGCTCGATCTGAGCCGCGCCCTGTTCGCCGTGCAGCGGCTGGCGCGGCAGCAGCAGCCGGCCGATACCCTGCTGGCCGCGCAGCCGGCGGCGGCGGAAGATCCGGCCCTGCGCTCAGCGGGTCCACTGGCCACGCAACGCGCTGAGCTGACGATCCCCGTGGCCTACCGGCCCCAGCCATTGTCCGTGGTGGTGGTCCGCCCGACCACAGGCGCCAACAACCGTCTGGTGGTGATCTCCCACGGTCTGTGGGACAGCCCGGAAAGCTTTGAGGGCTGGGGGCGCCATCTCGCCAGCCATGGCTACACCGTGCTCCTGCCCCGCCACCCCGGCAGCGACCGGCAGCAGCAGAGCGCCATGCTCTCCGGCAAGGTGCCGCCTCCGGGCCCGGAGGAGCTGCGGATGCGGCCCCTGGATGTGAGCGCCGTGATCGATGCCGTCGCCGCCGGTGGCCTGGGCCTGCCGCCCGGCATCCGCACCGACTCCGTGGTGGCCATGGGCCAGTCGTGGGGCGCCACAACCGTGCTGCAGCTGGCCGGTGCCAGGCCCAGCGACACCCGCCTGACCGAGTTCTGCAACGACCCCTTCGATCCCTCCAGAAATCTCAGCTGGATCCTGCAGTGCAGCTTCCTCACCTCCGCCAACACCGCCGCGCTGGCGGATCCCCGCATCAAGGCGGTGGTCGCGGTCAGTCCGCCCATGTCGCTGCTGTTCGCCTCCGGTGCGGCCCAGTCCATCTCCAGCCGCGTGCTGCTGGTGAGCGGCAGCCGTGACTGGGTGGTGCCCGCCGGGCCTGAGGCGATCACGCCCATGTCCCTGGAGGCGCGCAATGCCGGCGGTGGGCACAGCCTCGTGCTGGCCAAAGGCGGCGATCACTTCAATCTCGGTTCCACCTACGAGGTGGGTGGTGGGGTGCTGCGCGGCTTGCTCCTGGCCTGGACCAACGCTGCCTATGCGGCCGGGCCTGCGGTCGCCCCGCGCTCGGGTGTCCCGCAACTGCTGCCAGCCAATGGTTGGGGCGACACCACCATTCCCCTGGTGGACGTGACCGGCGCCCTGCGTGAGCGCACCCCCTGAGGCTGAACTGGAGCGGGCCGGCAGCCGGTGCGCTCAGAAAGCCGGCGGTTCTTCGCTGTCGCTGCTGGCCGGATGGTTGGTGTTGGCGTCCGGCATCCAGTAACTCAGGTCGTCCTGCCAGAAGAGCCGCCCCGGCAGGCGGTTGGTGCTGAGCTTGGTGGAGCCCATGGTGGAGAGCAGGGCGCCCAGCTCCATCGGCGTGAGATCGGTTTTTACGTTCTCGCCGGCCAGCTTGATCAGCGCCGGATACTGGGCCACCGTGCCGGGCTGGGCCAGCTTGCTGAACACTTCCCGCAGCACCATCTGCTGACGCTCCATGCGGCCGAGATCGCCCAGTTCATCGTTGCGGTAGCGCAGGAAGCCTTCAAGGGCTTCACCCTTGAGCAGCTGCACGCCCGGGTAGAGGTCGATGTAAAGGTCCTGGCGGCTGTCGGTGTAGTACATCCGCTTGGGCACATCCACCTCCACACCGCCCAGGGCATCGGCCAGCTTCTGCACGGCATCGAGGTTGACCAGCACGTACCGGTCCACCGGAGTGCCAAGCAAGCTGGTGAGCTGTGCCTTCACTTCCTCCACACCACCCATGGCATAGAGGGCATTGGCCTTCAGCACGCCGTGCTGGTCGGATTCGATGAAGGTGTCCCGCGGCACCTGGGTCAGCCGGGTGATGCCGTCCTGCACCTCCACGGTGAACATCACATCGGTATTGGCGGCCACGTGATCGGTGCCCAGCACCACGATGCGGTGCTGGTCGAGGCCGAGGGGCGCCACCAGGCTGCTCACCGAGGGGGCCGCTCTCATCAGCCCGGCCATCAAGGAGCTCAGCAGCTGGGGAAGGGGCCCGGTGACGAGCAGGCTCAGGCCCACTCCACAGGCCAGACCCAGCAGCGCAGAGGGGCGATGCAGACGGCGACGGGGGCTCTTGCCACCATTGCCCCGGCGCTGTGCACCTTCCGCCGGCGCGCCATCTTGAAGGCCAGCGCCAGGGTCAGCCGTCGACCCAAGGTCTTGCACCCGGGCCGTGACGGAGAGAGGGCTACGACGCGACTGGGCCTTGGGCATTGAGGTTTCCGATGGCCGCACCATAAAACCCATTCCCCTGGCTGGCCAGGTCAGGGACCTGCCACCACCTCCACCCGGGCGGCGGCGCGATCGGCCCGCTCCCTTGCCTCAGCCAGATCGGTGCCGCGCGCCAGGGCCACACCCATGCGCCGGTGGGGCCGTGCCTCCGGCTTGCCGAACAGCAGCACGGTGGTGTCGGGTTCGGCCAGGGCTGCCGCCACGCCGGTGTAGGCCACGCTGTTGAGCTGCTGGCCGGCCAGGATCACCCGGCTGGCAGCGGGACCGGTGGATTGGATGGCGGGGATCGGCAGCCCCAGCACGGCGCGCAGGTGCAGCTCGAACTCGCTGAGGTTCTGGCCGGCCAGCGTCACCAGGCCCGTGTCGTGCGGCCGGGGCGAGAGTTCCGAGAACACCACCGCACCGGGGTCCGTGGAGCCGGCAGCACCGGTGAGGAAGAACTCCACGCCGAACAGTCCGGCACCGCCCAGGTGATCGGTGACCTTCAAGGCCATGGCCTGGGCTGCCTCCAGCTGAGTCGGTGCGAGGCAGGCGGGCTGCCAGCTGCATTGGTAGTCGCCCCGTTCCTGCACGTGGCCGATCGGCGGGCAGAACAGCGTGGGGCCGTTCCACTGCCGCACTGTGAGCAGGGTGATCTCCTGCTCGAACTGCAGGAACTCCTCCACGATCACCCGCGCGCCGGCCCCGCGCGCGCCCGCCAGCGCCGCATCCCAGGCCGCTGCGATGCCTTCGGGGCCCTGTACCACGCTCTGCCCCTTGCCCGAGGAGCTCATCACCGGCTTCACCACCACGGGCCAACCGAGCGGCGCGGCGGCGGCGGCCAGTTCCTCGGCGCTGCTGGCATAGGCGAAGCGGGCGGTGCGCAGGCCCAGGGTGCCGGAGGCCAGATCCCGGATGCGATCACGGTTCATGGTCACGGCTGTGGCCTGTGCCGTGGGAATCACGGTGACGCCTTCCGCCTCCAGTTCAGCCAGGGCATCCACGGCCAGGGCCTCGATCTCCGGGATCACCAGATCCGGCCGGTGGCGCCGCACCACGGCCAGCAGCGCCGCCGCATCGGTCATCGGGATCACCTCCGCCGCATCGGCCACCTGCATGGCGGGCGCACCGGCATAGCGGTCGACGGCGATCACGCGGCAACCGAGGCGCTGGGCGGCGATGGCCACTTCTTTGCCCAGCTCGCCGCTGCCCAGCAGCATCAGGGTGCGAGGGAAGGTGGGCGCCGTCATCACGGGGGGGCAGGTGCCCTTGATCCTGCTCCCCCGCTTGGCCCTGCTAGAAGAGCAGTGTGTCGGCCCCGCCTGCCTTGATCGTTTCGTCCGCCGTTCTGGCCTTCGCGTCCACCGGTGACGGCGTCGATGGGCTGCCGTTCGGATGGACCATCGACGGCCTGCAGAACGGTGTGCTGATCTATCTCGGCCTCTCTTCGCTGGCGTTCGTGATCGTGTGGCTGGTGGGCTTCCTGCGGCGCTCCTGAGCGCCGCGACCTCCCCGCCGCGACCCACTGCTTCAGCCAGCAGGCCCCCGACGGAGCGCCCCGATCAAAACGCCGCCATCAGCCCGGCCCGGTCAGGAATCGGCGATCAGGTCGAGCTGGCGCACCGGAGGCTCCTCGCTCACGAAGCCATAGGCCTCGAACACCTGTGCATCGGCGTGGGTGATGTGCTGGCCGTCGCTGTGGCGCTCCAGTTGGAAGCCCTCCTGCGCCATGCGCCGCATCAGGCCGGCGGCCTCCTCAAAGCGGGCTGCCATCGCCTCGAGGCTGGCGCAATCGGCCGTCAGGCCCGTTTCCTTCCAGGTGAAGTAAGCCAAGGCGACGCTCGCAGTGCGGGAAATGGACGCGGGGGTGGGAGCCACCCTCTCGATTCTGCTCAGCTCCGCCCTGCGCCGCAGCGCTCGAGGCTCAGGGCAGCAGCAGCAGGCCGAGCAGCACCAAGGCCACGCTCGCGAGCCAGAACCCCACCACGACCCGCTGTTCCGGGTTGCCCGCCAGCTCGAAATGGTGGTGCAGCGGCGCCATGCGGAACAGCCGCCTGCCCTGCCCATCAGGCCCCTTGGTGGCTTTGAACACCCACACCTGCAGGATCACCGACAGGGACTCGGCCACGAACACCCCGCCCATCACCAGCAGGGGCCAGAGGCTGTCGGTGAGCAGGGCCACCGCCGTGAGCGCCGCCCCCATCGCCAGTGAGCCGGTGTCGCCCATGAACACCCGGGCGGGGTGGCGGTTGTGGCCCAGGAAGCCCAGCCAGGCGCCCGCCATCGCCGCGCAGAATCCGGCCATGGCGGGGTCGCCGCTGTGGCCACGCAGCATCAGCTCCAGGGCGAAGCCGGTGAACACCACGGCGCCGCAGCCTGCCGCCAGGCCGTCGAGGCCATCGGTGAGGTTGGTGGCGTTGCTTTCGGCCAGGAACACGAACAGACCCAGCGGCAGCAGCAGCAGGCCCAGCGGCAGCACCCAGCCGAACGGCAGGCCCACATCGCCGCCGAACCAGCCACGCCAGCTGCCCCAGGCCAGGAACAGCAGCGCCGCCAGCGCCTGCAGCACCAGCTTCCCCTTCGGGGTCAGGCCGGTGTTGGTGCGGCGGGTGAGGCTGCGCCAGTCGTCGAAGCCGCCGATCGCCAGGAAGGCGAGGGTGATGGCGGCCACCGCCAGCAGGCGCTCATCGGTCGGAGCGATCAGCCCGCCCACGATCACCCCCACCGGCACCACCAGCAGACCGCCCATCGTGGGGGTGCCGGCCTTGCTGAGGTGGCCTTGGGGGCCGTCTTCCCGGATCACCTGGCCGACTTTCAGGGCCCGCAGCCGCGGCACCCCCCACACACACAGCGCCCAGCTCACCAGCGCCGCCAGCAGCAGCGGCAGCGTGAGCTGGGACACCCGGAACCAGAGATCGCAGCCCAAGGCCGCCGCCACGAGCAGCAGGGTGAGGGCGCTGGCGGGAGAACGCAGCCGGCCGGGAGCGGAGAGCGGGGAGGTGGAGGCCAAGGATCAGGGGCGATGGCGGCCGTTCAGGCCCGTTCCTCGTAACCGGACGGATGGGAGGGGAAGGGTCAGTCTTCCCAGCTTTCGTCGCTCGCTTCGTCGGCGGGGCTGTAATCCTCTTTCTCGCCCATCAGGGCGGAAAGCTCCTCCTCTTCCACCGTGCTCACATCAGGAGCGGCGGTTTCCTCATCCACCACCAGCCGGCCGCTGGTTTCCAGCCAGCTCAGCAGGTCCGGTTCGTCCCGCAGGGGGAGCACCGGTGCCGGCTCTTCCCGCCCGTAGCGGGTGAGGGAGGGATTGACGCTGTCGAGGGTGCTCATGAATGCTGATCAGCGGGGATGTTCAGGCTGGGAAAGCCAACGCTGCGCCCGGTTCGCCGATCCACCACCATAGATCAGGCCTCTGCCCCGTTTTCTTGTCGGCATCCAAGGCGGTCGGGATTCTGCGGGTATGGGCCGTTGCCCTGCTGCTCAGTGGCCTGCTGGTGGCCGCCGGCCGCCGCTGGCCGGTGGCGCTGACGCCCACGCCGGCGATCGTCTGGGCTCTGCTGCTGCTGCCCCCGCTGCTGATGGGGTTCTGGATCGCCCGCCGCTGGGGGAGAATCCAGCAACCGGATCCGAGCGAGGCACTGAGCGAATGACACAGGAGGAACGGACGTCCCGGGCGAAACGGGTGGTGCTCGCCTACTCCGGCGGGGTGGATACGAGCGTCTGCATTCCTTATCTCCTGAACGAATTCGGCGTGGAGGAGGTGATCACCTTCGCGGCCGATCTCGGCCAGGGCGATGAGCTCGAGCCGATCCGCCGCAAGGCGCTCGACTCCGGCGCCAGCCAGTCGATCGTGGGTGATCTGATCGAGCCGTTCATCACCGACTTCGCCTTTCCCGCCATCCGCGCCAACGCCCTCTACGAAGGCCGCTATCCCCTCTCCACCGCCCTGGCCCGCCCGCTGATCGCCCGTCGCCTGGTGGAGGTAGCCCGTGAGGTGGGCGCCGATGCCGTGGCCCATGGCTGCACTGGCAAGGGCAACGACCAGGTGCGTTTCGACGTGGCGATCGGGGCCCTGGCGCCCGAGCTCAAGGTGCTCGCTCCGGCGCGCGAGTGGGGCATGAGCCGCGAAGAAACGATCGCCTATGGGGAGCGTTGCGGCATCCCGGTGCCGGTGAGCAAGGCCTCACCTTTTTCGATCGACCTGAACCTGCTGGGCCGCAGCATCGAGGCCGGCCCGCTGGAGGATCCCTGGGTTGAGCCCCCCGAAGAGATTTACGCCATGACCTGCTCGGTGAGCGCAGCGCCGGAGCAGCCCGAGGTGGTGGAGATCAGCTTCGAGCAGGGCAATCCGGTGGCGATCAACGGCGAACGGCTTGATCCGGTGGCGCTGGTGCGCCGCGCCAACGCCCTTGCCGGCAGCCATGGCTTCGGCCGTCTCGACATGATCGAGAACCGGGTGGTGGGGATCAAGTCGCGGGAGATCTATGAAACCCCCGGCCTGCTGCTGCTGATCAAGGCCCACCAGGAACTCGAAAGCCTCACCCTGGCCGCCGATGTGCTGCGCTACAAGCGCCAGATCGAAACCAGCTGGTCTGATCTTGTGTACCAGGGCCTCTGGTTCGGCCCGCTCAAGGAGGCGCTCGACGGCTTCCTCGACCGCACCCAGCTGACCGTCAGCGGCACGGTGCGGATCCGGCTCCACAAGGGGAATGCCACCGTGATCGGCCGCTCCTCCAGCGAAAGCCTCTACATGCCCGACATGGCCACCTACGGTGCCGACGATCGCTTCGATCACCGGGCGGCTGAGGGGTTCATCTACATGTGGGGCCTGCCCACGCGCCTGTGGGCCGCCGCGAGGCGGCGTTAGTTCAGGGGCTGGGAGTCGCGATGGCCGGAGACGTGGTGGGGGTTGCTTCGGCTTCAGGCCCGGAGCCACGGCCGCTGGCTCCAGGCTGGATGGTGACCCAGGCGACGTCACTGATGCGCCCCAGCAGGCGGGCTGGGCCATCAGCGCGTCGAATCGTGAGCAGGTCGGGACGGCCGGCGAACACCTGCAGCCCCTCACTGAGCGCAAATCGCTTCTCCCCTTTCAGCAAGCCCGCGAATAGGTAGGTACCGGCGCCGTTGCGCACCTCCACCCAGTTGTCCTCGTTGCTGCGCAGGGCCACTTCGTTGGGCCCGACAGCGTCGGGATTGGGGGTGGCGGCACTGGTGCCATTGCCGCTCTTGGCCTGCCCTTGCGCTTCCGCCACTGACGCAGTGGTGTTCACCGAGGGAGCGGAAGCGGGGGATTGCCGCAGTTGATGCCATCCGAGGGTGCCTCCGAGCGAGAGCAGGCCCACCGCGCCGGCGATCAGCAGCAGTTGGTGCCGGGTTTGCGGCAGACGGGGTGCGGCGCTCAGGGAGCTCTTCAACCAGTGCAGCGGCTGCAGCGGCGTGCGCGGCTGGGTGGGCCGCTCCCTGGACGGTGGTGTGGGTGGTGGTGGCGGACCCGGTGCGGCGGCAGGCGCGGGAGCGGGCATCAAGATGCGTTGCTGGGGGTTGAGGCCAGGCAGCGCGTGCTGGAGCGTTTGCCGCAACGACTGGTTCTCCTCCGTCAGCAACCTCTGGCGCTCCAGGATCGGCTCGCAGCGTTCCTTGAACTTGCGCTCGAAGATCTCAGGCAACTCGGAAACCAGAGATTCCAGTTCCGCTTGGTGACGGCGCGCCTGCTCCAGCTCCTGCTGGGTACGGCTCAGACGCAGGTGGGCCGACTGGAGCTGCATCTGGCTGGACTGCAACTCAAGCCGCGTGGCTTGAAGATCAACCTCAAGGGTTTCCGGATCACTGCCATTGGCCTGAGGGGCAGTCGGGTCGTCAGACCCGAACCGGTCGGAGGGGACGTGTTCGGGCAACGTCCAGAACGGGGGACAAGATGGGACTCAGGCTATCCGGGACCGCCGCGACTGCAGCAGTCGTTGCGACCCCGGTGTTGTGTCCCCGGATCTGGAGCAGCCGGTGAAGGCCCAGGGTCAGGAGGCGACAGCGATGGCAGCCTCGGCTTCGGCGGGCGCCGCTGCGCCACCGGCGCGGGGGGCTGGCATCGGGCCGTCCTGCTTGACGGTGAGGTAACGGATCACGTCTTCGCTGAGACGCATCGCCCGCTCCAGCAGGGCCACCTGCTGGCCATCGCCGTTGTGGTTGAGCTGCACGTAGATGCCTTCGCGATGCTTGGCGATCGTGTAGGCCAGACGCCGCTTGCCGCGCATCTGGGTGTCGAGCACTTCGGCACCGGCTTCGGTGACGATGTCACGGTATTTGTTGACATGCGTCTCCACCTCTTCCTCCGGGATGTCCGGACGAAGGATGTACATCGTTTCGTAGTAAGGCTTCTGCGACATGGCGGGAGTGAAAGCTCCGTGACGGGCTCGGATGAGGCCGGCAGCCTCTTGGCGACCAGCGACGGACTTACCACCCTACCCGCCGGGCTGACCGGGGCTTCAGCGGCGCCTCAGTAGAGCTGGATGCGCACCGCCTCTGACACGGTGGGGATGTCGGGTTCCTTGCCGCGGACGCACTGGATCACGGAGAACAGCACCAGCAGCAACGTGCCGAGGAAGACCGTGTTGCTGAGGGTGCGCACGGCGAAGCTGCCCGCCAGGGGGCTCAACAGGATCTGGAAGGTGAGCGAGACCAGGATCAGCACGATGTCGATCAGGATCGCCTGCAGCACGTTGAAGCGGATGAAGTACGGAACCCGCGGGTTGCGCACCACCGCCAGAAACAGCACCAGGAAGATCACGAACCCGCCGAAGGGAACGAGTTGCTGGAGGGTGGCCAGCGGCAGCGCCGGAACGGCCAGCCACTGCAGCAGTGGAAAGAGGCCGAACAGGTCCCTGCCGAAGGGAAGGGCGTCGCTCCAGGGCAGCAGGTAGGCCAGAACGGCCAGAAAACGTTGCCAGATGGGGATGTCCATCAGCCGGGGCCGGGTCCGCCCACGGTAGGTGCCGCCAGCCACGCTGTGGCCGCTTCGCGCATGGCGTCGACGGGCACCGGCAGCGCCTGGCCGGCCGCCTGGAGCCAGAGCAGCAGGGCGGCTGCCCCCTGCTGCACGAGCATCTCCAGGCCGTCTTGGGTGTGGCAGCCCCGGGCGGCGGCGTCCTGCAGCAGCGGGGTAGGGCGAGGCGTGTAGATGAGGTCGTAGATGAGCGTGCCGGGGCGCAGTGCTTCCAGCTCGGCTGCCGTCAGGGGGGAACGGGCGGCGTCCATGGCTGCCGAAGCGCGGGCGGGCGCGCCCATGCCCACCGGCGTGCTGTTCACCACCAGATCCGCCTCGTTGAGGCGTTGCGCCAGGCTGGGGCCAGCAGGGGCGGCGTTGCCGTCCCCACCTCCAGCGGGTGCGCTCCAGAGCCAGCTGTCCAGGGCCGGCGCCCAGTCACCGCAGCTCGCCTGGAAGGCCGCCAGGCGCCCGTGGTCGCGGGCGGCCACGGTGATGCGCCCCAGACCCAGCTCGGTGAGACCGGCCACCACGGCGCGGGCACTGCCGCCGCAACCCAGCAATACGGCGCGCCGCCCGCTCCAGCCGCCGGCCCTGCCGCCCGCCGCCGCCTGTCGCAGGGGTGCCAGAAAGCCGTCCACATCGGTGTTCGTGCCCAGCCAGCCGCCCGCCTCGCGGCGCACCAGGGTGTTGACGGCCCCGACCCGGCGGGCCAGGGGGCTGAGTTCCGCCGCCAGGGCGGCCACGGCCTGCTTGTGGGGCAGGGTGACGTTGAGGCCGCGGCAGTCGACGGCTTCCAGGCCGCGCACCACCGTGGCCAGGTCGGCGGCAGCCACCGGCAGGGCCAGATAGATCCAGTCAAGGCCGAGTGCCCGCAGGGCGGCGTTGTGCATCACCGGCGAGAGCGAATGGCGCACCGGATCGCCGAGCACGCCCAGCAGGGCGGTCTGGCCGGTGATGGTGTGGGTCATAGGGGGCTTGCGGCGGTGCCACCAGCGGCAGCGGAGGCCTCCGGGGCCTCTGCGGCATCATCGGTGGCCCAGCGGCGGCGCCATGGGAAGCACCATCAGCTGCGCCCTCCCCACGGGCCCGGCTGCACCACAGAAGAGCCAGTGGTACGGCTGCAGTTCGGAAACCACCCCTCGCCTCGCCAGGCCCCTGTTGCTGAGGATGCAGCGGTAAGAACACGATCCGATCAGAGGAGGTGGGACACCATGGGCAAGGTTGTTGGGATTGATCTGGGCACGACGAACAGCTGCGTGGCGGTCATGGAGGGCGGCAAGCCCACGGTGATTGCCAACGCTGAAGGCTTCCGCACCACGCCTTCGGTGGTGGCGTACACGAAGAACCAGGACCAGCTGGTGGGGCAGATCGCCAAGCGCCAGGCGGTGATGAACCCTGAAAACACCTTCTATTCGGTCAAGCGCTTCATCGGCCGCCGGGTCGAGGAAGTGAACGAAGAATCGAAGGAAGTGAGCTACGGCGTCGAAAAGGTGGGCGCCAATGTGAAGGTCAAGTGCCCGGTGCTGAACAAGCAGTTCGCCCCGGAGGAAGTGTCGGCCCAGGTGCTGCGCAAGCTGGCGGAAGACGCCGGCAAGTACCTCGGTGAAACCGTCACCCAGGCGGTGATCACGGTGCCCGCCTACTTCAACGACTCCCAACGCCAGGCCACCAAGGATGCCGGCAAGATCGCCGGCCTCGAAGTGCTGCGCATCATCAACGAGCCCACCGCGGCGGCCTTGGCCTATGGCCTGGATCGCAAGAGCAACGAGCGCATCCTGGTGTTCGACCTCGGCGGCGGCACCTTCGACGTGTCCGTGCTCGAAGTGGGCGATGGCGTGTTTGAGGTGCTCTCCACCAGTGGCGACACCCACCTGGGTGGCGACGACTTCGACAAGGTGATCGTCGACTTCCTGGCGGATTCCTTCAAGGCCAACGAAGGCATCGACCTGCGCCAGGACAAGCAGGCCCTGCAGCGCCTCACCGAAGCGGCCGAGAAGGCCAAGATCGAGCTCTCCAGCGCCACCCAGAGCGAGATCAACCTGCCGTTCATCACGGCCACGCCGGAAGGCCCCAAGCACCTGGATGTCACGCTCACCCGGGCGAAGTTCGAGGAGCTGGCCAGCAAGCTGATCGATCGCTGCCGGGTGCCGGTGGAGCAGGCCCTCAAGGACGCCAAACTCGCCAGCAGCGAGCTGGATGAGGTGGTGATGGTGGGGGGTTCCACCCGCATCCCCGCGGTGCTGGAACTGGTCAAGCGGGTCACCGGCAAGGACCCCAACCAGACGGTGAACCCCGACGAAGTGGTGGCCGTGGGCGCCGCCATCCAGGGCGGCGTGCTGGCCGGTGAAGTGAAGGACATCCTTCTGCTCGACGTCACCCCGCTGTCGCTGGGTGTGGAAACCCTGGGCGGCGTGATGACCAAGATGATCACCCGCAACACCACCATCCCCACCAAGAAGTCGGAGGTGTATTCCACCGCGGTGGATGGCCAGACCAACGTGGAGATCCACGTGCTGCAGGGTGAGCGCGAGCTCGCGTCCGACAACAAGAGCCTGGGAACCTTCCGTCTCGACGGCATTCCTCCGGCCCCCCGCGGCGTGCCCCAGATCGAAGTCACCTTCGACATCGACGCCAACGGCATCCTCAGCGTGACCGCCAAGGACAAGGGCAGCGGCAAGGAGCAGAGCATCTCCATCACCGGCGCCTCCACCCTCAGCGACAACGAGGTGGAGAAGATGGTGAAGGACGCCGAGCTGAATGCCACGGCCGACAAGGAGAAGCGCGAGCGCATCGACCTGAAGAACCAGGCCGAAACCCTCGTGTATCAGGCCGAGAAGCAGCTCGGCGAACTGGGCGACAAGGTGGCCGCCGACGCCAAGGACAAGGTGGAAGCCAAGCGGGTGCAGCTCAAGGAAGCGGTCGAGAAGGAAGACTTCACCGCCATGAAGAGCCTGCTCGAAGAGCTGCAACAGGAGCTCTATGCCCTGGGCGCCTCTGTGTATCAGCAGGCCGGTGCCGCTGAAGCGGCGGCGGCCAACGGAGCGGCCGGCAATGGTGCCTCCGCCTCCGGTGCTGCCGCCGACGACGTGATCGACGCCGAGTTCACCGAGAGCAAGTGAGCGGCGGGCAGGCCTTCGGGCCTGCCGCCGGCCCTCACGTCTCAGCAGAAAAGCCCTCCGCAGGGAGGGCTTTTTTTTGCTCTTCAGGGGCCGGAATCCGGTTATGGCAGGAATCCGGGCTGGGAAGCCGTTGGCGCAGGCCGGGGCCTGAAGCTGGCCGTGGACGGTGTGCCGGGGATTACTTGCCGATGCTGTCGACGGCGGCCTTGGCCTTGGTGATCACCTCAGCCGGCAGGCTCACGTAGCCCAGCGTGGGGGCCTTGCTCTGGAACTCTTCCGACAAGGTGGTGTTGAAGACCTTCTTGAGCATCTCGGCCTTCTCGTCGTTGCCGGTTTTGTAGAGCAGGATCCAGGTGAAGGTGACGATCGGGTAGCCGGCAGAGGGGTTGGGATCGCTGCCGATCAGGTCGGGCCCGAGATCGATGGCGGCCAGCGCCTTGCTGGCGTTTTCGCTGTCGGGCTTGGCGAAGTCGCCGTTCTTGTTCTGAACGGCGGCCGCCTGCAGATCGCCCTTCACAAAAGAGGTTTCCACGTAGCCGATGCTGCCGCGGTTCTGGCCCAGGTTGGCGGCCACGCCCTCGTTGCCCTTGGCGCCGACGCCCACCGGCCAGGCCACCGCTTTGCCAGCTCCAGGGCCGCTCTTCCAGGCCTCGCTGAAGGCGGCCAGGCTGTTGGTGAAGTTGTAGGTGGTGCCGGAGCCGTCCGAGCGATACACCACGTTGATCTGCTGATCAGCGCAGCCCAGCTCCTTGAAGTTCTTGATCTTGCCGAGGAACACATCCGCCACCTGGGCCTGGGTGAGCTTGAGCTCGCAGCCGGGCAGGTTGTAGGCCACGGCGATGGCGCCGGCCGTCATCGGCACCTGCACGGTGCCGCGGCTCACCTTGGCGAGGTCCTCAGCGTCCATCGGCGCATCGCTGGCGCCGAAATCCACCGTGCCGGCGATGAACTGGCGCACTCCGGCGCCGGAGCCCACCGACTGGTAGTTCACCTTCAAGCCGGTGGAGGCCAGCTGCTGGAACCAGCTCTGATAGATGGAGGAGGGAAAGGAGGCGCCGGCGCCGTTGAGGGTGCCGGTGAGCTGGCCGCCCCCGCCGCCCCCGCTACCGCCGCCGCAGGCCGTGAGCGCCATCGCCGCGCCCAGGCCGAGCGGCAGCGCCAGGCGGGCGAACGGACGGCGGTGCAATCGGGTGGGGGAGGCCATGGGACGACGGGCGAGCGGAATGCTTCCCCCGGAAGCTATCCAAGGGCACGGTTGCCAACGTTAACGACAGGTAAGGCTCCCGTTTCCGGTAGCGATCACGTCAGCAGCCCAGGCGGCGCTGGCTGGCGCCAGCAGCACGCCATTGCGGTAGTGACCGGACAGCAGCAGCAGCCCCGGCTCCAGCTGCTCGAGCAACGGTGCCGGCCGCCCGGCCGGCCGGGCCCGCAGACCCTGCCAGTGGCGCTGCACGCGCGCTTGCGCCAGCCACTCCGGTGCTGCGCCTTCCAGCTGGCGCAGGGCGCTCCAGCGGGCTGGATCGGCGCTGAGGCCGGGCTCCAGGGTGGCGCCCAGCCATAGCCGCCGCTGCGGGCGTGGCACCAGGTTGATGCCCCGCCACACCACGCTCGCCGGCCAGGCAGCGGCGAGCTCAGGGCCGATCTCCAGCTCGGCGGCCTGGCCCAGCACCGGCTCCAGCGGCCGCTCATGGCCGAGCGGCGCCAGCAGCGCCGGGCTGGCCAGGCCGGCGGCGACCAGCACCCAGGGGGCCTCCAGCCCAGCGCCACCCTGCAGCGACACATGCCAGCAGTCGTTGCGGCGCTCCAGGGCCTCCACCCGATCCGCCCGCAGCTCCAGGCCACGCGTCTGTCCGTCGTGACGGAAGGCGGCCATGGCGGCAAGGGGATCGAGCTGCCCGTCGCGGGGGGAGAACAGCCCCGCCAGGGCACCGTGCGGGAGGGCGGGGCGAAGGGCTTCCAGGGCTGGCTGCTGCCACAGCTCCATGGCCAGGCCCAGGGCCTGGCGGCTCAGGGCGAGGGCTTCGAGGCGCGCCAGCTCCTGAGCGTCGGCGGCCAGCAGCAGCAGGCCCGGCCGGTGGGGCACCGGCTGACCGGCCAGGGCCAGCTCGGCGCGCCACTGCTCCCACAGCCGCAACGATTGCTGCCGCAACCGCCAGGCCCGGCCGCTGCTGCGGTGGAACACCTCCCCCATCAGCACTCCGAGCGCGGCGCTGCTGCCGCTGCCTTCGGGCTGGGGGCCGTGGGGGGCTGGATCCACCAGCACCACCGCATGGCCGAGGCGTTGGAGCCACCAGGCGGCAGCCAGGCCGATGATGCCGGCGCCGATCACCACCACCCGGGACGCGGGCGTGGAGGGTGGCGGGAGATGGGGCGGAGGAGCCGTCAGAGGGGCTGTTTGCTCAGCCGAGCGGATCGGCGGGGATCACGTCGCTGTAGGCGCCGAAACCGCTGGCCACCTTGATGTAGCCCTTGCGCAGCCGCTCGCCGTCCTGGAGTTTGGCGGCTTCATCGAGTTCGGCCAGGGCGGCCTTCAGCTGGTTGGCGAGCTTGGTGGCGGCTGGACGATCGGCGGGAAGAAGCCGCTGGTTGATGTAGAGCATCTCGCGACCCACTTCCTGCATCGGACCGTGGATCAGGTTGCGGGTGAACACCCAGTTGCGTTCGTTGATCAGCTCCGCCAGTTCCGGCAGCCGGTCTTTGGCGGCCTGGAAGCCTGCGGCCTGGCGCTGGATCACGGCCATGTCCGCCGGGCTGATCGAGGGAGGCTTGCGGGCCTGATTCCCGTCGCAGGCGGCCAGCCCCAGGCAGAGCACCACGGAAAGGCTGAGCACGGCGAAGCGCTTCAGGGCGGAACGAAGCGCGAAAACCAGCTGAGCGACCATGACGACGGGAACAGGCGAGCGGACTTTACGTCCGTTCATGCAGCGCTGTGGCTCTGATCAACACCACCCGCCCAGGTTGTGGGACCGGCCCTCCAGGGCGGGCGGCACAATGACCCTGGCAATCCTGGCGGTGATGACCCTTCCAACGGCGATCCTTCAGGTGATCTGCCCCGACCGTCCTGGGCTGGTGAGCACCCTTTCGGGCTGGGTGGCTGCCAATGGCGGCAACATCCGCCATGCCGATCACCACACCGATGCCGGTGCCGGCCTGTTCCTCAGCCGTCTGGAGTGGGAGGTGGAGGGCTTCGGCCTGCCGCGGGAGGCGATCGGCCCGGCCGCGCTTGCTCTTGCCGAGCGGCTGGGGGGGGAAGGCACGCTGCGCTTCTCCGACGGCCACCCGCGCGTGGCGATCTTCGTGGGGCGGCAGGACCATTGCCTGGTGGATCTGCTCTGGCGCACGCGGGCCGGAGAGCTGCCGATGCAGGTGCCGCTGGTGGTGTCAAACCATCCGGATCTTGAGCTGCTCGCCGCCGATTTCGGTGCCCGCTTCGTGCATCTGCCGATCAGCGCCGGCAGCCGCGAGCAGGTGGAGCAGGCCCAGCGGCAACTGCTGAGCGAGCTGGACATCGACCTGGTGGTGCTGGCCAAGTACATGCAGGTGCTGAGCCCAGCCTTCCTGCTGGGGGCGCCGCCGGTGATCAACATCCACCATTCGTTTCTGCCCGCTTTTCAGGGGGCCCAGCCCTACCACCGCGCCTGGGAGCGGGGGGTCAAGTTGATCGGAGCCACCGCCCACTACGTGACCGAGGAGCTCGATGGCGGCCCGATCATTGAGCAGGCCACGATCACCGTCAGTCACCGCGACGACGTGGACGATCTGATCCGTAAAGGCCGCGACACTGAACGGCTGGCGCTGGCCCGGGCGTTACGCCTGCACCTGCGTGGCCAGGTGATGGTCTACCGCGGCCGCACAGCGGTGTTCTCCTGATCATGCGGGAGCCGATCCGCCGCCTCGACAGCTGCCGTCCCGAGACGGCGCCACCCCTGGGTTGGCGTTGCTTCCAGCTTGGGGTCTTCGTGCTGCCCAGTAGCGCCCTGATCGCTGGCCTGCTGCTGCTGGTCGCGCTTGTGGCCGCCAGCCGCCGCGGACGGTTCCTTCAGGACAAGGTCAACCGGGTGCTGCTGGTGGTGGCTGCCTTGATGGTGATCGGTTGCTTCCGCGCCACCAGCGGCTGGCTTGCCTGGGTGGGGATGGGAAATTGGCTGCCCTTCTTCTGGGCGTTCTGGGGCTTTCAGCCGTATGTGGCCAGCGCCGCTGCCCGCCGCCGCGTGGGGCTCTGGCTGCTGGCCGGCACGGTGCCGGTGATCGTTACGGGCCTGGGCCAGCTGTGGTGGGGCTGGTCCGGGCCGTTCCAGATCCTGGGTGGAGCGATCATCTGGCACATCGGCGAGGGGGGCACGCCTGACGGGCGTTTTTCCGGCCTGTTCGACTACGCCAACATCGCCGGTGCCTGGCTGGCGCTGGCCTGGCCCTTCGCGCTGGCGGCACTGCTGCAGGCAGGCCAGAGCTGGCAGTGGCGCGCTGCGGCGCTCGGTCTGGCTGCCCTTTTGGCTACGTCCCTCTATCTCACCGATTCACGCAATGCCTGGGGGGCCCTGGTGCTGGCGGCCCCAATCGTGGCCGGGCCGATCAGCTGGCCATGGCTGCTGCCGCTTTTGCTGCTGCTGCTGCTGCCCGTCATCCTGGCCAGCCTGCCTGGCGTGCCGGCGTTGCTGCAGGCCCCCGCCCGCGCGTTGGTGCCTGAGGCGATCTGGGCCCGCCTGAATGACGTCAAGTTCGCCGGTGAGCGAAATCTGGCCAGCACCCGGCTCAGCCAGTGGGGCGTGGCGCTGATGCTGATCGCCGAGCGGCCTTGGCTAGGCTGGGGCGCGGCGGCCTTCAGCGTGATCTACCCGCTGCGTACGGGCCAGTGGCATGGCCACCCCCACAACGTGGTGATTGACCTGGCGGTCAGCCACGGCCTGCCGGCTGCCGTGGGCGTGGTGGCGATCGTGCTGTGGCTTCTGATCCGTGCGGCACGGCTTGGGATTGCCAGGGAGCCGGTGTTCGAGCGGGCCTGGTGGGCGGCAACCCTGGTGCTGGTGGTCCTTCACGCCACCGATATTCCGATGTATGACAGCCGCATCAATATTGCCGGGTGGATACTCCTGGCGGGGTTGCGGACAGTCGAAAGGCATCATCCCGACCCTCAGACGTTGACCAAGGGCTGATCACCTCAGCGCCATGCCCGATCCGGGCCCGATCCGGTTGAGGCCGATCGTCAGATGAAGGTCTGGTCAGATGAAGGTCGTCCAGCTGTTGCCGGTTCCAAGGATGTAGGCGCCCGTCCCTGGTACGAGATTGACCCCTTCCAGTTTCCCGATCAGTTCATCGGCATTGCTGAAGCGGTTATCGCCGTTGCCCAGAAAGATCTCGGTGGATCCTCCCGAGAAGCGGTAGAGGTACTGGGAATCGCTGCGCAGCTGCAGCTTGTCGTCGGCGGCATTGAAGTCCTTGATCAGGGCATAGTCCTCAGTGCCTTGGGAGAGGCGGGAGCCATCGTTGTAGAAGGTGCCGCGGCTGTCGGCCAGGAGAAAGGTGTCCCGGCCGCCGCCGCCGGTGAGGCTGTCAATCTGGTTGCGGCCCAAGGCTGCGGCCGAGGTGCCGCTGGAGGGAACCCCGGCGATCCGATCGTCGCCATTGCCGCCGGTGACGGTGTTGTTGCCAGTGGTGCCCCAGAGGATCTGGTTGGTTGGGGGCGGTGGCGCAGCGTCGTTGTCGGCAATGGTGACGGTGGCCGAGCCCGTGCCGATCGCGTAGGCGGAGCCGGGCGCAAGATTGAGGACCAGGGTTTCAGGCCCCTCCACCAGCGTGTCGTCCACTGGCGTGATGGTGAGGACGACGGACGTCTGGTTGCTGGCAAAGGTGATGGTGCTGCCCAGGCTGGGCGTGTAGTCGGCCGCGGTGGCCGTGCCGCCAAGGCTGAAGTTCACCGTCAGGGACTGGCCGAGGGTCCCGCCACTGCGGGTGAGGGTGAAAGAGCCGGGCGCTTGGCCTGCTTCCGCCGCTGCAGCACCGCTGGCTGCCACCGACACCATCGGCAGGGTTGGGTCCACCACCAGCGCGCCCAGCCGGTCGAGGGCGGCGGGGATGTTGAGCCGGCCGCCGGTCACGGTCTTGTTGGCCAGAGAGGCTGTGGGGGCAGCGGATTCGAGCAAGGCCCGCTTGATCTGGGCGGCGGTGGCGCTGGGAAACGCCGACTTGAGCAGCGCCGCTGCTCCTGCGACGTGGGGCGAGGCCATCGAGGTGCCGCTCTTGTTGCCGTAGCCCCCCCCGGGCACGGTGGAGAAGACGGAGGAACCAGCCGCCCCGAGATCCACCGACACCGACCCGAAGTTCGAGTATCTCGCCAGGGCGCCTGTGCTGGTGATCGCAGCCACGGCGATCACGTTGCTGCTGGAGTAATTGGAGGGGTAGCTGGGATTCAGGTCGTTGTCGTCGCCGATGCCGTCGAGGCCGCCGTTACCGGCTGCCGCGATGAACAGCAGATCCTGTTGGGTGGCCCGATCAATCGCGTTTTCGAGGGCCCGGGAATAGCCACCGCCGCCCCATGAGTTGTTGGTGCCCACGAACTGGCCTGTTTCCCCCCGTTGGCCCGCTTGGATCTTGGCGGTGGTGAAATAGTCGAGCGCCAACACGGCATCGCTGAGGCTGCCGTTGCCTGAGCGGGCGAGGAACTTCAGAGGCACCATCTGCACCTGCCAGTTCACGCCTGCCACGCCCAGGCCGTTGCCGCCCATGGCCCCGACGGTTCCAGCCACATGGGTGCCGTGGCTGTTGTCGTCGTAGGGGTCGTTGTCGTTGTTGGCGAAGTCCCAACCGATCAGGTCATCCCTGTAGCCATTGCTGTCGTTGTCTACCCCGTTTTCCCAGCCTGAGCGGCTGTCAAGCATGTCCCCGCCATCGAAGTAGCCGTTGCCATTCCAATCGGTGAGCCCGGCGGCGGGATTGGAACGGTTGGTGGCGTTGTTGAGGTCGCGGAAACTGATCAGTTGGTCGCCATCGGTGTCGACCAGTGAGCTGAAAAAGCTCAGGCCCTGGATCTCGCCCTGGTTCAGCCAGATGTTGAGGTAGAGGTCGGGGTGGGTGTAATCGATGCCGGAGTCGACGATTCCCACAACCGTGGTGGTGGTCCCGGTGATGTCCCGCCCCCAGGCACCGACTGCGCCAGAGCCGAAGCCACTGCTCTGCATGCCCCAGAGCGTGCTGAGGGAGGGATCGTTGCTGACCTGCTGGATGCCAACGCGCCCATCCTGTTCAGCGAACAAGACTTCGTATCGCTGGCCGTAGCCCCGCAGCAGTCGCTCCCTGGCCTGGGCATCCGCGGGTGCCCGCACCACATCCAGAACCCCCTCCCCGGCCTGTTGCATGGGCAGGGTATGGATGGAGCGCAGGACTGTTCCCCCCAGCTCCCGGTGGATGGACGTGCGCCTGGCGGCGTCGATGTTGAGGCGCCACTGGACGAGCAGTTGTTGCACCGGGCCGTCCGGACCTTCGGCTTGTCCGCTCGGGGTCGTCGTGTCTGCCTCAAGATCCCAGGCCGCCCGTGGGATGGATGGGCTCAGATTGCTTTGGCCAGAGGGCGTTTGAGAGTGGCCCATCGCTCGAAATCCGGGGGATCAGCCCTTGGCTGGTTCAAGAGCTTCATCATGGTGCCGCTGCAGGAGGCTCTTTGGGAGCGGTCCCTCTAAATGTTCCCAAGGCAACAACTTTTCATGGGGCCAGCGCTGGTGGATCACCTCCTGCCAGGGCGGTGGTGACGGCAGCGCAGCGGGTGCGGCGGCCAGCGCGTCGCGATAGGCGGCCTTCCAGCCGCCCAGTTGCCCATGACGGCCGCGCACGGCGGCGATCACCGGCGCCAGGCGCCGGTCGCTGCGGGACAGCAACGCCTGGATCACGCTCCAGCCATAGCTCTCGGGCCGCAGCTCGATGCCCTTGGGCTGAAGGCGGCGGGCCAGCCGCTTGAGCCGCTTCTCCGCTTCCGGCCGCACCCCTTCCCACTGGAAGGGGGTGTGGGCCTTGGGCACAAAGGTGCTGACGCCGAGGCTGAGCCGCAGGCCCGGCGTGGCCGCCTTGATGGCGAGCAGCAGATCGGCGGTGGCTTCGATGTCGGCGTCGTCTTCCGTGGGCAGGCCGGCCATGCCATAGAGCTTCAGGCCGCTGAGCCCGCCTTCTCTGGCGTAGCGGGCGGCGGCGAAGATCTCCTCGGTGGCGAGCTTCTTGTTCACCACCCGGCGCATGCGTTCGCTGCCGCTTTCGATCGCGATCGTGAGCGACTTGCTGCCCCGCTTGGCCAGGATCCGCCCCAGCTGGGGGGTCACGGTGGCGGCCCGCACCGAGCTGACGCTCACGCGAGTGCCCTCGAAGCGATCGCCATCAAGCCAGGTGAGCAGATCGGCGAACTGCGGGTGCTGGGTGACGGAGGCCCCCAGCAGGCCCAGCCGCTGGGTGGCGGCCAGACCCTTCTCCACGGCGGGGATGAGGCCGTCGTCGAGGGAGGGGGTGCGAAAGGGCAGGGTGAGGTAGCTGGCCAGGCAGAAGCGGCACAGCTCCGGGCAGCTGCGCACCACTTCCACCATGTGGATGGAGGGCCAGGCCGCCTCCGGGGTGATCACGGTGGAGTGGCTGAGGGTGTTGCCGCGCCAGGTCTGCTTGGCGATGGTGGCCGGCAGGCCCGGCTCGATCGGCTCCACGCCGAGCAGCTCCCCCGCTGCGCCGTAGCGAGGGGCGTAGAGCGCGGGCACATAGATCCCCGGGATCTGCGCTAATGCCCGCAACCGCTCGGCCCGCGGCGCCTGGCGCCGGGCCTGGACGGCATCGATGAAGGCGGGAAGCAGCAGCTCGCCATCGCCCAGCAGCACCACATCGAAGAAGGGCGCCAGCGGTTCGGGGTTAGCGGTGAGCACCGGGCCGCCGCCGAACACGATCGGATCGCGCTCGCCCCGCTCCTGGCTCCAGAGCGGAATGCCCAGCTGCTCCAGCAGATCGAGCAGCACGGGGCCATCGAGCTCCCAGCTGAGCGAGAGGCCGAACAGATCAAGCTGGCGGTGAGGCGGATCGCCCTGGTCGGTGAACAGGCGCCGCACATCCACATCGCTGCGGCTGGCCAGGCTGGCCCACACCACCTGGTAGCCCAGGCTGGTGATCCCCACCGAATAGGTGCTCGGAAAGGCCAGCACCGCCTTCAGCGCCCCCACCTCCGGCACGGCGGGCTCAAAGAGCAGGGTTTCCTGATTCAGGGGTGGAGGTGCCGGCCGGGAGTGGTCAGTCTGGAGCTTGAGCGGCCGGGTGGGCTGCCATGGCCCATGGGGGAGGAAATCGACGGCCGCGGGAATCCTTGGGGTGTGGTCCTCTGGCCAGCGAATGACCGGCTCTCGCCCTGCAGGCTTGATCCAGCGCTACCGCGAGGAGCTGCAGGTGCGGCACTACGCCCGCCGCACGGTGAACACCTATGAGCAGTGGCTGCGGCGCTTCCTGCGCTTCCACGGCCTGCGACACCCCCGGGAAATGGGCAGCTCTGAGGTGAATGCCTTCCTCGCCCATCTGGCGGTGGAACGGAAAGTGAGTGCCTCCACCCAGAACCAGGCGCTGGCGGCACTGTTGTTTCTCTACCCGGTGACTTTCAGGAAAGATGTCACTCCTAGGCTGATATTCAACCGGCCTGAGCCAATGGTACTGGCCGAGTTGTCATCGGCTCTTCTGGCGGCCTGTTGATCCACACCACCTCTGGCTGGTGCCAG
>NZ_JAGQBN010000013.1:0-113185 GCF_024345655.1 Synechococcus sp. Lug-A
CAGCCGGAAGCCGCACTCACCAGCACCCGTGCCGTGTCATCGGCAATGGCGGCATGGGCTGCTGGAGAGAGGCGATCGGGTTCAGCCAGCCACCAGAGCAGGGCGTGGGTGTCGAGCAGCAAAGCAGCGCTCACAGCAGCGGGTCTTCCAGAGCGGCGAGCTCCTCCTCCGGAAGCGGTTCGAGCAGCACCTCCGGCGAAGGCAGGGTGATGATCCCGCGCAACACGCCGGGACTGCGCTTGGGTGTGGGCTGCTCCAGAGGCACCAGCCGCGCCCAGGGACGTCCGCCTTTGGCCAGCACGATGGTTTCACCAGCATGGGCGGCATCGATCAGCCGCGAGAAGTGGGTTTTGGCCTCGTGCACGTTCACGATCCGCGTGAAAGGCGTGTGCATGGCGACAAGGGGCGGCTGCCGACTAATCAAGCTTAGTCCACTGGTGGACCAAGCGGGAGCTCAGGCTTGTGGCCGCAGGCCTGGAGTGCCGCTCTTGAACAGGTTGTTCAAGCCATGACCACCACCTCCACCACACCCTTGATCACCCCAGCCGACCGCTTCTTCGTGGCGGGGCATCGGGGGATGGCGGGCGGCGCGATCGTGCGGGCACTGCAGCGCGCCGGCTATGGGGAGGAAGCCCAGGGCGGCGCCCTGCTCACCGCCGGCCGCGAGGAGCTCGATCTGCTCGATGGCGCGGCGGTGGCGGCCTGGTTTGCAGCGCATCAGCCCACGGTGGTGGTGCTGGCGGCCGCAAAGGTGGGGGGCATTGCGGCGAACAGCAGCTATCCGGCTGATTTCCTGCTCGACAACCTCAAGATCCAGAACAACGTGATCGAGAGCGCCTGGCGCAGCGGCGTGCGGCGGCTGCTGTTCCTGGGCAGCAGCTGCATCTACCCGAAGTTTGCTGAGCAGCCGATCCGGGAAGAGGCGCTGCTCACTGGAGCGCTGGAGCCCACCAATGAGTGGTATGCGATCGCCAAGATCGCCGGCATCAAGCTGTGTGCGGCGCTGCGGCAGCAGCACGGCTTCGATGCGATCAGCCTGATGCCCACCAATCTGTATGGACCTGGCGACAACTACCACCCCACCCACAGCCATGTGCTGCCGGCCTTGATCCGGCGGTTTCATGAGGCGGCCCTGGCCAAGGCACCGAGCGTGACCTGCTGGGGCACCGGCACGCCGCTGCGGGAATTCCTGCATGTGGATGATCTGGGCGAGGCGTGTGTGTTTGCGCTGGAGCGCTGGCAGCCGGGGCCCCAAGAGCTGCAGTTTCTGAATGTGGGCACGGGCGTGGATCTCACGATCCGCGAGCTGGCGGAAGCGGTGGCCGCCGCCACCGGCTTTGCCGGCAGCCTGGAGTGGGACAGCACCAAGCCCGACGGCACCCCCAAAAAGCAGCTGGATGTGAGCCGCCTGGCGGCCCTGGGCTGGCGCGCCCGCATCCCGTTGGCGGAGGGGCTGGCGGGCACGGTGGCCGAGTTCGCCAGCAGTGGCAGCGCGAGGCTTTAAGGCGATGGAGATCGTCGTTTACAGCCAGTACTACCGCACGCGCACACCAGATCGGCAGCTGGAGATTGATGAATGCCTGCGGCGCAATCTCAACCATCCAGGCATCAGCCGGGTGGTGTTGTTCTGCGAATCCGATGCGCCGCCAGTGCCGCAGGGCACGGTGCCAGTGGAAGTGGTGGTGAGTGACGAACGCATCACCTATGCCGAATGGTTTCGCTGGGTACGGCGCCAGGGCGCGGGCATCGGCCTGCTGCTGAATGCCGACATCTACCTGGATGAAGGCCTGGAGCACCTGGCCACCACCTTCGACCGTGCAGATACCTTCCTGGCGTTGACGCGCTACAACCCGGGCCATGCCGGCTTCCACCTCAACGACTATCCCCACTGGACCCAGGACGTGTGGGGCGTGCGTGGCGATGCAGAGCTACCCGAGAGCTTGCTGTATGCCAGCAGCTTCCCGCTCGGCTTTCCGGGCTGCGACAACCGCATCGCCTATGTGATGTGGAGCCACGGCTTCCGCGTGCGCAATCCCTGCTATCACGTGCGCAGCGTGCACCTGCAGGCCAGCACCGCCCGCGCGTATCACAAAACCAGCGACAGGCTGTATGGCGGCGTGAGCTATGTGCATCCGAGCCTGGCGCCTGATGAGGAGGCGGAGCTTGAGTTCACCCTGTGGACACGCTCTGAGCAGCGGCCAGCGGGTGTGTTGATCAACCAGCAGGCGATTGAACGGGGCGTGCACCAACTGCGCCACGGGGAGGCGGAGGTGGCGCAGCGGTTCCTCGATCAGCAGCAGTTCACGGGCCTGAGCTGGGTGCATGAGGCGGTGGGGTCGGCGCACTTACAGGGGGATGGGTCTCCCTTCGCCAGTGAAGACACGGTGTTTCTGCCGATGACGGCCCTGCTGGGTGAGGGGGTGGAGCTGAGGCTGAAGCGACCCACCCAGCTGGAGGGCCTCACGATGCGGCTGCCACGGCGGGCCTCGGCCGGCCATCAGCTGACGCTGCAGGCGGAAGGCGAAGGAGAGGCCTGGCTGGAGTTGTGCGGCGATGGCGCGCTCACCTTGAAGCCAGGTGGTGAGCGGCGCTTCTGGCAACCGGCGGAGTTGAAAGGAACCCCCTGGTGCAAGCTGCGCCTGAAGCTCACTGGCGCGCCTGCCGCTGCCGAGCCAGCCTGGCGCCCTGAAGAAGGCGCCGAGTTGGTGCTGTTTGGCGAAGCGGGCGCCCTGGCAGAAGCGAAGAGCCTGAATGTGATCGCAGAAGATCCCAAGCCAGAAGCCAATCCCCCATCCACCGCTGAAGCGGGCCAGGCAGCACAGGCTGCCAAGCCACTGCGCACCATTCAGTTTGCAGATTCTGAATACGTTGAGCTCAGAAACCTTGCTCTTGAGCACTCGGAAACCGCAGGGCCATATGGAGTTTCCGGTGCTGCTGTGATCATCAGTGCAGATGGCGCGTCTGCGGTGAAATACGCCTTCAACAAGTATGCCACCACCGAGAGTGGTGCTTATACAGCCTCCGTTGTGATCAAGGCAGGAACGCAAAACAGAATTGTTCTGCGCATCAACGACCAAACGGGTAACAACGACGCCAGGCAAGCCTTTGACCTCGCCACAGGCCTGGTGGTAGGACCTGCGATCAATAGTGGCTCGGCCACGGGTGCAAGCAGTGCGATTGAAGCCGTCGGTGATGGTTGGTATCGCTGCAGCATTGCCGCAGCTTTTGTCGAGCCGCTGTCGTTCTTACAGGCTCCATCCATCTGGTTTGAGCACTATGCCCCTTCAAGCTCTGTCGGCATGCTCTACACCGCAGAAGCCTGTGTGCTTGAAGGTGTCTGTCTCCCCTCCTCGCTGCAGCGGAGCCCTTTGGATGGCTGCGTCCAGAGCGTCTCGGCCACCGGTCCGGCTGAGCCTGCCTTGGCTGCCGCACCTAGTGCACCGGCCGCTGATGCTGGCTGGGGCCAGTTTTCCTTGATCAATCGCTCGGAGTTCAAGACAGAAGGCTGCGAGCTGGTGCAGCGTTTCGGCAGCCGCTTTGAGGTGTTCAGCGATGGGGAGGCGCTCTATTTCGTGGATCGCTTCTGGCCCATGGTGGGCACGGTGGCCTTCCTGGGTTCAGCCCAGGCAGCGCTTGAGCAGGGGGAGGAGGCGCTCTTTGCTTTGGGTTTTCTCCAGCCCTTGCAGGAGTGGAAGCCTGATCAGATCGCCTCAGTGAAGCAGCACAAGAATCAGCTGCTGTTCTGGCAGTATCCCTGCCGCACAGAGGAAGATGCACACCTTGTGCACAGCGAGCTAAGCGGGCCCCAGCGTGAGGGAGATGCGTATCAGGTGTATGTGGGCCTGCCTTGGGCCACGTTCATCGACCGTGGCGTGAATCAACAACTGAGCGGCACCCCATACCCGCAAGCACTCCTCCTTGCGCATGCCAAGCGTGCGGAGGCACTGGCGGCTGTTCTCAGCCATTGGGGCAGATCCTTGCAGGTGCACAGCGTTTGCCAGCACATCTTCTGGAGAGAAGCCGCCTCCTGGATCCGAGCGGCCGGCATCACCGATCTGTGGCTCTCCCACAAGGAAAAGGGCCTTGATCAGGCGCAAGGCATGCGGCTGCACAGCTGGAGCCTCTATGCGGTGAATGATCGGGATCCAGAGCGTCGCCAGGGGCTTGCGTTTGTGCCGATCGAGCAGCGGGCGGTGTTCGCTTCGTTCAGCGGTGCCCACATGAAGCACTACCTGAGCGACGTGCGCCAGCGCATGGCCGCTTTGGCGGAGCTGGAGGGCTACCAGGTGACCATCAAGGACATGTGGCACTTCAACAAGGTGGTGTACAACTTTCAGGTTTTCGGCGACGAGAGCAAGAAAGACGCGATCGAAACCGATGAGGTGCGCAGCTACAACGAGCTGCTGAGTCACACCCGCTTCTCCTTGTGTCCGGTGGGGGCAGGACCCAACACCCTGCGGCTGTGGGAGTCGCTGGCGGCGGGGGCTATTCCGGTGGTGCTGTCGGATCGGCACGAGTTGCCGGCGCTGGAACGGCTGTTGCCGGGGGAGGGGCTGAGCTGGGGCCAAGTGATCGTGCTCCATCCGGAAGCCGAGCTGGAGCAGCTGGATGAGCGGCTGCGGGCGATTGATGCTGCTGAGCGGCACCGGCGCCAGCGGCTGTGCAGGCGGCTGTATGAGGCCAGCGTGGCGATGACCTGCTTTGGAAGCAGCCAGCGGCAAGCGGAGCCGATCCCTCTCCTGCAGAAGCTGTTTAAGCCTCAGCAGGTGCAGATACCAGGAGAAACGAAAGCTGAGTTCACCGGCGTGGCCCGGCTGGTGCCGGCGATGTTGGCGCTGCGTTCTGAAGGCCCAAGCTCAATCGTGGTGCACCTGGACCAGACCGAGCACCTGCTGGGATTCCAGCTCACTGGAAAGGGTTGCACGCTCGAGCAGGTGAGCTTCACGATCTCCCGCTACCGGGAATTCAACAAGTTCGAGGAGCTGCCCTTGAAGGTGGAGTGCACGACGGGGGATAGCGCCTGGTTGGGGTTGCCGAGCGGGGAGCGGTGGTGGGCGATGGGCCTGAAGTTCACGGCCCAGTGGAAGACAGGCGCCGAGGCAAGGCTCCCAGCGCATCTGCAGCTGGCTGTGTTGAGCCAGAAGGATGCCTTCGCACGGGAAGCACAGCGCTTGGATCGAGCTGGGATTCTCAAGGCGGCATCGGATCGCAATGCAGACCGGCAAGACGACACCTTTGACACCAAGCACATCAACAGCGGAGAGATTCTGGAGCAGTTGCCGGTGGTGGCATGGCCGGAAGATGTGGTGCCCGGTAACGAGTTGTTCCCGCCGGTGGCTGCACCGACAACGAATTTGATCGGGGAACCGCTGGGAGAGGGCATCACGATGTACGTGCATCTGATGAATCGCAACGAGAACGTGCAGAAAAATCTGCCGAACTGGTTGCAGCAGAATTTTGATGAGCTGATTCTGCTGGATTGGAGTTCAACCGATCCTGTGGCTGAGATTCCTGGAGTGTTTGGCGATCCGCGGGTGCGGGTGGTGCGGGTAGACGGGCAGACCAAGTTCATCCGCACTTTGGCACAGAATCTTGCTAGCCGCATGGCACGTCATCGACGCATCTTCAAATGTGATTCTGATGTGGAATTCAAGGGAGACTTCTTTGCTGCTCACCCATTGGAGCCTGGTGAATTCTGGGTTGGGGATTGGCATCAAGCAAGAGACAATAATGAGCGCCACTTGCATGGTGAGACCTATTATTTCATCAGAGATTTCAACAGAGTCAATGGATACGACGAGCGATTTCTTGCTTACGGGCAGGACGATACAAATCTCAAGGATCGGATGGCGCTGTCTTCTCTGCGTAAATCAGTTTTCAATTATGATTTAATGCATCACCAAGAGCATGATCAGTCGGTTCGGTGCGATAATCAAAACATTGTCCATCCAATGGTCAAGACCTATCAAAATCGGATCGCATCACTCAGGCAAAGATTTTGGAGTTCTACAGAGCCTAGCGCAACTGCAACAGTTGCAAGCACTTCTGCTTTTCTTTGCATATGCCTAATCAGAAAGATGCCAGCGATTGACGATTCCAGTTCCGATGCGGAAATGGAGGCTTTGAGAATAGTTGCCGGCTGGTACGACACGAGCTCAAGGCTGGCCTCAATGAATAAGCAAGAACTCATTGCTCTTGTTTGGGACAAATGCAATGTTTAGATCGTAGCTTGGTTCAGGCATTCCCTTTACTCATCGGAGCATGCGACAAATGACTACTGCCTATCATTCGTCCATCACCCAAGCACTTTTCACTGACTTTCTGGAATCAAGAAAGTTTCAATGCTCCGTTCTTCAAATTGGCGCAAATGATGGGGTGAATGCTGATTTCATTAGCCCTAGGGCTATAAAGAATAATTGGTATTGTGTTTTTGTAGAGCCTCATCCTCTGTATTTTCAGCAACTCAAATCGCATTACAGCGCATGTACCAGGTGCTTCTTTGAGAATGCAGCTATCGGCTTGGAGTCTGATAGCACCAAAGATCTCTTTTATGTCAAAGACGTTCACGAAGGCAATCAAAAGCTTAAGGGTATTGCAAGTTTTCAGTTAAGTCATTTGCTCGGTCATGGTATTCACGAGGATAACATAGGGCGTGAGTCGGTTTCAGTTGTCACATTGCAAAGTATTGTAGACAAGTACTACTTGTTTGATGTCGATATACTAGTAGTAGACACAGAAGGATGGGAGCCTCAGGTCTTCCAGTCCGTTAGTTTTGATAGGTTCCTTCCTAAGCTGATCATCTTTGAGCATTGCCATTTGAGCGATGAAAAGTTTAATGCAATCTTGTCTCATGTAGGCCCCAGCTATGATGCTTGCAAGGCAGAGTTTGATACATTTATGATCCGGAGACGATTCTGATGGGACTCTCAGATTCTTCTAGTCTTTTTGATTTAACGTTTAGGGGAACCTTATTGCTCGAAGAACCTGTTCTAGTCTATTCCGGAATGTATGCTGGGCAACAAGAGCCAAATCCGTTTACAATGCTAGCCGATTGCCTAAGTTCAGAAGAGGTTGTTTGGCTTGTTCTTGTGGCTTGGACGGCTGAGGAGAACTCGGCATCTGCAGCTACTATAAGTGCATGGCGAGATCATATTTTAGCTACCCACAGAAATCATCGAATGATTTTCTTGGCAAATACACATGCTGAAGTGGACAATCTTAGGTCGCTAGGCGCGGAGGTGCTTCTTCATAATCAAAACATGTTTGTAGACAGAAGACTGTTTCAGCCGATTGTTCCTGAGAATGCAAAAATCTATGATGCTGTTTACAACGCACAGTTTCTGAGCTTCAAGCGGCATGAGCTTTGTACAGAGCTTTCCAATCTTGTGCTAATTGGATATAATTTTGAAAATGAGCACTTCAAATGCGTTCGCGAACTGCTGCCTGATGTAAGAATTGCTAATCTTGACGAAAATGGAAACAAGCGATGGCTGCCTCAAGATCAGGTAAATGCAATTTATAATAGTTCCCACTGCGGCCTATGTCTATCTAAGCAAGAAGGCGCGATGCATGCCAGTATGGAGTATCTTCTTGCTGGCATTCCTGTTGTCACAACCATCAATCAAGGCGGACGCGACTTCTATTTTGATGGAAGGTTTGTCAGGTGGGTGAATGATACGCCGAGTGATGTGTGTAATGCTGTTCGCTCGCTGAAAAGCGAAGGAATTGATCCACAATTTATCCGATCTGAGACTTTGCGAAAAATTGATATGAATATAGATCATTTTGTTGCTAGCATATCTGAATACTTGCAAATCTCGCCTTCTGAGTTTAAGAACTCTTTGGGTAAAGTCTTTAATGATAAGCTAATCGTGCCCAAAAAGTTAAGCAGTATCATTGATCAATTGTCACCACGTTTATAGCCATGATCAGAATTTCGTTGTTTGGGGCAAGCGTCACTGCACAAGGCAAGGATTCAGGTTACATTACTCATCTTAGAGATTTGTGTAGCCAGCACAACATTGGCCTTGAATGTTTTGCTTATTCAGCGTGTCATTTTAACGATGCAGGCTTTTTTAAGGCAGATGAAGTTATCAACAGCATGGCGAATGTTTGCTTCTTTGACTGGAATACGACTGGTATGGGCGAGTTTGATTCAAACAAGCTTCACTATGTGCTGGCCAGCCTGTTGAACAAAGATACCTTGCCTGTCTTTTTAATTTTCCCGCGGACTGACACGAATCTTCTTGGCGACAGAGAAGCAGAAAGGCAGGTTATAAGCTTATCAAAAAACTATAATCTTCCCTGCCTTGACCTGAGAAATTTAATTGATCAGAGCGTGCACCTGCGAGATAATGTGCACACAAATAGGGAAGGGGCAATTTTATATGCAAAGGCGATCTTTGACTTCTTGTTCTCAGGTGAGATTGTCTGTTCGCCCCCGACAGGCTTAACTAAGATTAGCGATTATCATCCCTACAGGCTTTCCAATTTTAGCATTGATTCTACCATTAGTCCGCATCGGTCGCTAAGGCTAAGGACTGTTACGTCTGGTTTATTTCCAGAAATTGTTCTGCGTGTCAGAGTGGGTCCTTATTCTCCAGTGATCAATATTTATTATAATGAAGCACTTGTAAGATCGATCAATCTCTTCGACCAGTGGTGTCACTTTGAGCGTGAGATGTATTATGCGGTACTTGCTCCTTGGCAAGCAGTATCTGATCGTGCTGAAGTTTTAATTGAAGTGAACGCAGACCCGCCAGATCGGACGATTACCAGAGATCCTGGTTTTGAATACAATGGCTCATTGTTTGTTCCGCTGATTGAGTGCTACACGGCAGACATTGAGGTTCAATCACTTGAGTATGTTTAGATATGATCCCAATGGACTCTATGCTTGGGTTGGAGGTGGCTTCCGCAATACTGATAATTGCTTCGAAGGCTGCGAGCGTTCCGATGTCCCACGTCTTGGCGGTGGCCGGCCAATGGCTTGGCTGCAGGTCCCACCGCTGATAGCCGGGCTGGGTGTGGTTTTCCAACAGGTTGTTTATGCCTGCAGCTGAGCGAGCCGAGATGCTGCTGGGATTGCCATCTTTTCTGGTTCACCGTTCTGCGATGGGAGGCCCGAAACGATTTCAGGATCCTGCTGCCGAAAACGCTTTTCGACCACGCATGGCAACCCAGTGGAGTTCACGATTCACCAGCTAGCCGAGTTGGTGCGAGTGCGCATCAACCCAGAACTGCCGCTCATTGAGAAGCCGCTTCCTGCCGCCGACCCCACCCAGCGCCACGGGAACTGGCTCAGCACCCATCATTGTGTTGGAGCAGGTCCTGGCGCCCACAATCACTTACTCCAGAGAGGCTCTTGGCTGATGACCATGCCCATTCGCACGATCTGCTGCATCGGCGCCGGCTACGTGGGCGGGCCCACCATGGCTGTGATCGCTGATCGCTGTCCCCAGGTCCAAATCACGGTGGTGGATCTCAATTCCTCCCGGATCGCGGCCTGGAATGCTGACGATCTCTCCTGCCTCCCCGTTTATGAGCCTGGCCTCGATGCTGTGGTGGCCCGTTGCAGGGGCCGCAATCTGCACTTCTCCACCGCTGTGGAGGCGGCCATCGCCAGCGCGGACATGGTGTTTCTCTCGGTGAACACACCCACCAAGAAGCGCGGTGTTGGCGCCGGCCAGGCCAGTGATCTGCGTTGGATCGAAGCCTCCGCGCGTCAGGTGGCGGCTTGCGCCCAGGGGCACACGATCGTGGTGGAAAAGAGCACCTTGCCGGTGCGCACGGCCGCCATCATCACGGCCATCCTTGGCGCCGCGCAGGGTGAAGCCAGTGCCAGCGGCGAGCCGAAAACGTTTTCAGTGCTCTCCAATCCTGAGTTCCTTGCCGAAGGCACGGCCATTTCAGATCTCGAACATCCTGATCGCGTGTTGATCGGCGGTGAGGATCCCGCCGCTATCGAGGCGCTTGCGGGTCTCTATTCCCACTGGGTGCCAGCTGAGCGTGTGCTGCGCACCAACCTCTGGAGTTCTGAGCTCTCCAAGCTCACGGCCAATGCCTTCCTGGCGCAGCGCATCAGCTCGATCAACTCCATCGCCGCTCTCTGTGAAGCCACCGGCGCCGATGTGCAGGAGGTGGGCCGCGCCATCGGCACCGACTCACGCATCGGCGCCAAGTTTCTCAACGCCGGCCCTGGTTTTGGCGGCAGTTGCTTTCAGAAAGACATCCTCAACCTGGCGTATCTCTGTGACTACTACGGCCTGCATGAAGTGGCCGCCTACTGGCAGCAGGTGGTGGAGATCAACACCTGGCAGCAACACCGCATCGCGCGCTTGGTGGTCAACCGTTTGTTTGGCACGGTATCCGGTAAACGCCTTGCAGTGCTTGGCTTCGCCTTCAAGGCCAACACGAACGACACGCGTGAATCGCCGGCCATTCGCATTTGCCAAGACCTCCTGAACGAAGGCGCTGTTCTGGCCTTTCACGACCCCAAAGTCTCGGTCGAGCAGATCTCCTTGAATCTCGGGCAAGAGGAGGCACAGGGTGCAGAAGGGGTATGGCAACGGGTGTCCACACCGCTCGATGCAGCCCGTGGTGCCGATGCTGTGCTGGTGCTCACCGAGTGGCCTGCATTCCGCCAGATCGATTGGGCCGCAGTTGCAGCGGTGATGCGCCATCCCGCCTGGGTATTTGACACCCGTGCGATCGCGGATGCCGCCGCCGTACGGGCTGCGGGCTTGCGCCTCTGGGTAGTGGGGAAGGGTGAGGGGTAGGGATCTTGCGGTAGAGGCACACCACCAAGGTGGCTTTGCCGCCTCACAGACCAAAGCGAGTCAGCCGAACTCCAGCCAACCACAGTCTTCCCATTTGGCCTCCTGCTGCCGGTAACCCTGTGCCCCTGAGCAGAGGCTGAAGGTCTTGCTGCTCCGCCCTGACGCCGTTCCCTCCCCTCGGCGCCATCACCGGTGCCACACTGCCCAAATCATTCCTCACAAGTGTGTGCCGATCCTTGGGCGCGGTGGTCGCCGCCTCGGCTGGCTATGGGCACTCCTGATCGGCCTCTCTGTCTTCAAGGGAGCCAGCACGCTGTGGTTGCCTCCGTCGTCACCACTGCATGAACCGCTCTGCAACCTGATGGGCGGGCTGCCCACGTGCCGCAAGTAGCACGCGGGCTAGTGCCGCTACGGTCATGGCAGAGAACGAAGCGCCGCTTTCGTCGGATCCGCCCGATCCGCTTCCCCTGCTTGACCGTGCCGGCTATGCCTCGCTTTTCGGCGGTGTTCTGGTCGTTGTTGCCGCCGTGGTGGCGCTTCTTGGCGAAGACGAAGTCTTCTCAGACTCCTGCAGGAGTGTGGCGAGGATCAAGCGGTGCTATGCACTTTTTCGTTGCACCAGCGCTCGTGCTCGGCCCTGGCCTGCAGGGCTACACTGATGGAGCGCTGTCTACACGCTTCCAGCCGTGGCCCTCAACATCCGCAACGCCGAGGCCAACCGCCTCGCCGCTGAGGTGGCAGCCCTCGCGGGCGAAACCAAAACCACCGCCGTGATCCTGGCCCTGAAAGAGCGTCTGCGGCGCCTGCAGCGCCAGAGCCACACCACAGCGAACAAGCAAGCCGGCCTCGTCAACCGACTCGACCAGATCGCCCTGCGTTGTGCTGGGCGGCCGATCAGCGATCGCCGCAGCTCAGAAGAGATCCTCGGCTACGACACCACGGGCCTGCCCAACTGATGGTGATCGATTCCTCGGCAGTGCTGGCCATCCTGCAGAACGAACCGGAGCGTCACGCCTTCAACGAAGCCATCGCCGCAGCAGAACAGTGCTCTCTCTCTTCTGCTTCCCTGGTAGAGCTCTCCATTGTGATGGAGGCACGCTTTGGTGCTGATGGCCAGGGAGATCTTGATCTGTTTCTAAGCACGGCGCTGATCGAAATCATCAGCCTGGATCGTGAACAGGCTGAACTCGCTCGCCAGGCCTTCAGTCGTTTTAGCAAAGGACGTCATCGGGCTGGGCTCAACTTCGGCGATTGTTTTTCCTATGCCCTGGCCAAGTGGCTCGATCAACCGTTGCTCTTCAAAGGTGACGACTTCTGCCACACCGATCTCCAGCCCGCCTTCGGCCTGGCGGGCTGACCATACTTCAGCCCACAGGCAGGCACGCCGATGCCACCCTCCAGATTCGCGCTCTCCCGCAACCGGCTCCAACTGAATGAAGCCTTGGCTGTGCTGATGGAAGAGATCAGGCCATCTGAATCCTGAGGCTCATACCGCTCACTCCTGATCAGCCTCTCTGTCAACAGGTTGACCGCTCTGGAGCGGCCGGTGGGCGGCACGATAGCCCGTGAATTCGTGCGGCACGATTACTGGGCTATCGTGCAGAACGATCAAGGAGGCCCGTCGTGGCTAGCACTGCCCCAGCGCCTGCCGTCAAAGTTGTGGGCGCCAATGGCCAGATCACCCTGGGTAAGCAATACGCCGGCCGGCAGGTCTTGGTGGAACAAAGTGAGCCCGGTGTCTGGATCGTGCGCACGGCCACCGTGATCCCTGATAACGAGCGCTGGCTGCATCAATCTTCTGCAGCGGCAGACCTGCAGGCTGCGATGGCTTGGTCTGTGAGCCATTCACCCTCAGACGCCGATCTGGAGGGCACCCTGAAACGCCTTGATCATGATCGGCGATGAAGCAACGATCCGGCTAGACCTCAACAACCCCGTGGTTCAGGAAAATCTGCTCACGCTGGAAAATGCCGAACGGCATGCAGCCATGACCACCCTCAACAAGATTCGCCAACTCACCTGGATTCAGCTCTATCGCGACCAAGACCTGAAGTGGGAGAAAATCAGCAGTATCAAGCCACCCCAAGGCATTGATGCGGTTTACTCCCTGCGCATCAGCCGGGCGTGCCGTGCCACTGCCCACCGGGATGGGGATTTCATCCGCTTCCTCACCATTGCGCCTGACCACGACGCCACCTACGGCAAGGCTTAGCGCTTTCGCCCATCAGCACTGCTGGCTGTTCACCGCCGCCGACGACTTCTCTTCCCGCTGCCGCAAGGTGCACAGCTTCGCTAAGGGCCTGGCAAGCGATGCCTTGGTGATGCGCTCTACTGCTTTGAGGCACCCGAGCTCAAAGTGGCCAACCATCGCCTTGATGGAGCGTTCTGGCCACGTTCTGCAGAAAGCGCACCGCCCAGCTGTGCCGGAAGGCGTACCACCTGCGACAAATCTCATCCCCCACAAGGAACGAATTCAACCGATCCCCTGTGGGGTATAAATTCGGTTAATCCCCTGTGGGGGATGCGTGCGGTCTGTTCGTGCCATTGGCGGATCCATGGCGGCGCGCACTCGCTGTGGTCATCGCAGGTAGGGGTTGGCGGCGATTGGGCGGAACCCCTTTACCAATCAGAGCGAATGGCGTTTCACATCCATCCTCCGGAGCAGACCACCAACATCACTGCATTCACTGACAGCTCAGGGCGCTGAGAGCAGCTCCTCTTGAGGTGTCGTCATTCATCAATAAGCACATACCAATCGTCCCACTGGGCTTCCTGGCGCTGATACCCCCGCGCTTCCAACAGTTCCTGCAGCCCCTGGCGCTGCGCCGTGAAGTTGTGCTCCACCGTGATGCATCTGAACTGATAACGATCCCAATCCAGCCCTTCGAGGATCGCCAGTTCACTGCCTTCGGTATCGATGCTCAGGTAGTCGATTAGCGGCGGTGCCCCGTGCTGTGCCAGCAGATCCATCAGCGACGTGGTGGTGACCTCCATCACCTCACCCGCCGCCGCGTAAGCCTCACGTTTTGCACCATGCTGATCCTCTGTGCCGAGCTCGGCCAGGCCGCCATAGGCATCGGCCAGCACAAATCGCATGCGCTCCCCACTGCTGCGATACACGCACGCGGGGCTGAGTGTGCAGGAGCGGTTCTGCTGCAGCCGCTCAAACAGCTTCGGGTTGGGTTCGGCGCAGATTCCTTCCCAGCCGAAGTGCTTCTCCAGTAGCCAGCTGTTGCTCAACAGCACCCCATCGGTGGCTCCGAATTCCACGAAATAGCCGCTCCGCTTCCAGCCCAGCTGTTCCAGCACCCAGAGGTCTTGACCCAGTTGGGAGCGGCTCTTGCTCAGCCAGCGGACGCCCTCAGCGCTGCCTTCCGACGGGCTGGGCTTGGCCGGTGGGCTCGCCAAGGCGCCCTGGCCAAGCGCCAGGCTCAACTCATGAGATAGCAGCTCTCCTTCCACCCTCAGGATCTGCAATTCGGCGTTAAGCCTGTCGAGACTTAGTGATTCGGGCTGGATTGCTTTCAGCGCTTCGGAATGCAGAGCCTCGGCCTCCCGCCAATACCCCGCATTCACCAGCAGTTGGTTTGCCAGTAGTCGTGCTCGGCTGACACGCTCCTCAGAGTCCATCTGCCCCGGCAAGCTGCTGGCCAGCAGCTCCAGCGCTTCCTGCTGCATTCCACTCAGAAGCAGCCCTTCTGCCAGCAGCAGCCAGATGGCCTGCCGCTGTGCCGCAATCACCTCGGCTGGCTCTGCCCCTTCTGTCTGCGCCTGCCGAAAGGCCAGCGCCGCCTGCCGTTGCTGCCGGCTTCCTTCCGGGGCAGGCTTGAGCGTTTGCAGCAGTGCCACTGCGTAACGCAGCCATTCCGCCGGGTCATGGCTTCCCGGCGGGTGGGCCTCGATCACGGCCTGCCAGTTGCCCTGCTCGTAGGCCTCCCGGCTCATTGCGTTGCCCCGCGGCCAATGCCCAACCTACGAGCGCCGCCAACACAGAAGCCGTGCGGGAAAAGCCTATGTGCCAGACACCGTTGGGCCGCGCATCAACGCTCAATAAGAAATCCGCCTCCCGCTCCGTTTCCACCCCAGCAGCGCCGCCAGGTCAGAGCCGCGCGCCTTCCAGTAGGCCTGCACTCCCGCCACAGCGACATCGTTGCCGCCTGACGGCCCGTTGTAGACATGCCAAAGCGTCTGCTCCTGGGCTAGCGGCTCCGGGCTCGCCGGCGGGAACGCCAGTTCCTTGGACTTGGCGGCGGCATTCGGCTGCAGGATCACCGCTTTCACCCCCTGGTGCGCCGTCAGCCAGCGCAGCCACAGCATCGCCAGGCACAGCAGATCGCCCTGTACCGCCGGGTCGTTCACGCCGTGGCAGGCCGCCCGAACCAACGGCGGCACCTCAACCTGCGCCGTTTCCTCCATAGCGGTGTGATCCAGCCATGCCAGCTCCAGCCGCCAATGGCGCAGCGGTTCGGTCTTCACCAGGGCGTGGTCGTCGGGCTGGCTGCTGGCGGCCAGCAGTCGCCGCAGCCGTTCCCGTAACTGCCCCGCTGCTTCCAGATCGGCCTGCAGATAGGCGAGCCGCTCTGCCCGCTCCAGTGCCCGGCGCCGCAATGGCGTGAGCTGCTCGCCAACACTCAACGCATCGATCGTGCGCAACAGCCCCATCGCCACCGTGAGACGGCCCCGCCGTTGGGCCAGCTCCGCCGCCCGCCAGAGCTTGCCGAGCCGATCGGCACCCTCGGCCGCCGGTAGGGCGCAGTAGCGCGCCAGCAGGGCGTCTGCCTCCGGCAGCAGCTTCGCCGACGCCTGCTGCAGATCGTTCAGCAGCGCGGCTTGATCAACTACCACAGGTTCACCACAGCGCCATGGTTGGCGATCGATCAGGGCTTAGCGCAGGGCCAGTGCCTTCTCTGAACGGCTGGGAGCACCAGCGACCACCCGCTGGCGGATCTCCACAGGCAGCTGGCGTGCGAACGGAATCCGCGAAAGCGCCAGCTCCACCATCGCCGCGCCGTTGCCATACAGCGCCTGATAAGCGGAGAAGTTGTCCCAGCTCTCACGGCTGAACTGATTGCCGCGCGCGGTGGCGAAATAGGTTTCGCACAGCAGGCCGTTGGCCCACACCAGTGCGTGGCGCTCCAGCTCAATCGAGTAGTACGTCACCGTGCCGGGGTGCCACTCCTCGAGTTGGCGGATCGTGCGGCCATTGATGAGCGCTTGCGCTTTCCCCAGGCAGCCTTCAATCAAGAAGGCGTGGTTGGAGGTGCAATGAATCGCTTGCTCCGGCCCCATGCCCCCCAACGCTCCGGCTTCGATGCAGATCGGCATGTGGCCAGTGGAGCGCAATTGCCACAGCGTGCGGGTGGTTTGCCCTACAAAGCGCACGGCATGAGTGCCCGATGGCGTGAGCACCTCATCGCCCACCTCCAACGCCGCCACATCCTTGCTGCTGCCATCCGCAAGCCGCACGCTTGTGCCCTCAACGAGGCACAGAACCAGAGGGTCTGCCGATGAAAACGCCTTGTATTCAACTTTCGATTGTACGAGTTCGTCGTTCGTGGCAAGAACATAGGTGCGATCAGGATCCAGGCCTTCAGGTGCGCCTTCAGAGGGTTTGCCGCCTTCGGAGCCAGGCACATCGAGCGCAAAAATAGGATAGTCTTCATGGGAATATCCTGTATAAGTATAGCTTTCCTTCCCGTCGCTGGGGGTCACCGTCACCGTCTCTCCAATGGTGAGTTTGCCGTCATCAGCTTTTTCTGGCTCATCAAGCAGGATTTCTTTGCTCAGTGTCGATTCCACCGTGAACGAATCTCCGCTCTTATCGGGAAACTTGATCTGATAGAAATAGTTATAATTTTCTTGGGCCATGATTTCAGCATTGGATTTCGCACAGTTACCCGTCTCCCAAGTGCTCGCAAGAATTGTTTAAAAAATCTAGTTTGACTCTGTTGATGTTCCGTGCTATCAGCTGTCGCTTGGTTTTGCTGCCATGTTCGGCTCGCTCCTCCCGTTGATCGCGCGCCTGGCGCCCGATCGGCGGTGTCAGCTGCGCCGGGGGGCGCCAATGCCAGCCCGGCTGCTGGCCCCTAGGGTTTTCAGCATGCTTGAGCTCGAGCCATTGCTCCACCGCCTCGACCAGGCGGTTGCCGCCGCCCAGGCTGGCCAGGGCAACGCACAGCCAAGCGATCTGCCAGCTGATCAGGCCACTGATCCGCTCAGTGAGGTCTGCGAACAGTTGGCGGATGTTCTGCTAGGGCAGGGCCTCACCGCCGCCGCTGCCCGCTGGCGCACCTGGGCCCTGCTGCCACCGCCTGCACCCCAGCTTGCTGCGGCCATCGCTGAGGCCCGCCAGGAATTGACCCGCTTTGGGCCTGATCCCCATGGGCAGCTGCCGGTCGATCCCGTGGCGGCGGCCCGCCAGGCGCTGGCGCTGCAGCTTGATTTACCCGCGGCCGCCCAGGTGGCGGCCTGGGCTCGGGCCCTGCTGGCGGCGGGCGATGGTGCCGCCGCCGTGGAGTTGTTGCAGCGGCAGGCCGTGGCCAGCGGCCTCAAACCGGATCACTGCAACGCCATGGCCTCCGCCTTGCTGCAATTGGAGCAGTGGTGGGAAGCCGAGCGCTGGCTCTGCACCAGCCTCAGCAAGCAGCGCAACCAGCCGCGGCCCTGGTTCTTGCTGGCCCGTCTGTTGCTGCAGCAGGGCGTGCTCGATGAGGCCTTTGAGGCCGTGCAGCAGGGCCTTGCCCGTGATCCCACCAGCGATTGGGGCCGTAACCTGCGCGCCCGCATCCTGCTGGCCGGAGGCAGCTGGCGCAGCTACGACCTGCTCACAGCCGACCCCCAGGGGCTGCCGAGCGATCCAGCGCTTCGGCAGGATCTGCAAGACAACGCCCAGCGCCACCGCTTGAGCCACCGCACGGCGGCGGACGCACCGACGACTGACCTGCCCCTGGGTGAGCGGCTGCGGTTGCGGCACCTGTTCTCGCGCGATGGCTTGGTGGTGGTGTTGCACGGCCATCCCACCGGCGCCCTGCACTGGTGCCTGGCCCAGGAACTGCTGCCCGAGGGCCTTGAGGTGCAGCCGGTGGCGAGCCGTGAGCCCCTGCTGATGGCGGAGGCCCTGGCAACGGCGGGGCTGCGTTGCCGCAGCGAACAATCCTCCCCTCTGCTGCGCCAGCTGGCTGCCGACGCAAACCAATCCGTGGCGCTGCTGGTGATCCAGCGGCCCAGCGGCAGCAGGTTCCCCACAGCGCTGGGCCTCCTGTGGCCGAAGGTGGCCCATCTGCTTGCGCCCGTGGGGCTGGTGGAGCCGCCGGGCTTCAGCGCTGTGGCCTCCCTGGGCGGCTGGCAGCTGCTCGCTTCAAGCCAGTGATGACTGAATCTATACGAGCGTGAAGCCTACCCAGCACATGCTTTTGATTTTCAAGTGCAATCCTTAATACCATTTCCGGATCAAGAAAGTTGTAAGCGATACAGCTATCGGCATGTGCGCATGGCGTAGGGTGGATCCATCGAGTTGGTCCGTTACGAGCCATGTCCTTCATTGCGCCCCCTGCCTCAGATATCTTTGGCACAAGGCCAGTTGATGAGGAAGGTGGGGGACTACTCCCCCTGGAGCCAGTGGATCCAGGCACTATTGATGATTTTGTCGGGGAGCGCACACAGGTTGATGGAACCAGCGGCCCTGTCGAAGTTGGTGGTGTTGGCGCCTTTTGGGCAACCACGCCGGCTCCCGCCGGTGAAACGAACGAAATTCTTCTGACGGGCGAGAACAACACCCTCAGCCTCGGTGCTGGTGCAACCAATGTGCAGGTGCAGGGCAGCGGCAACATTGTTGAAGCTCAGCAGCAAATTGGTGTGATTGACAGCCCCAAGGTGATCAGCCTTGGTGATTTTGGTGGCGGCAACGACTCCAACGACCCCAGTGTCACGGTCGATCTGACCAGCACCACTGCTGGCAACGAAATCGGTTCGACAACTACCATCCTTGACGCGGCTGGTGGTGGCCAGTTGGGCACCGACTTCCAGAACTACGCCGTCGGCGGCACCGGCAACGACACCATCTACGGTAGTAGCGGCTCCGACTTCATCCGCGGCGGCTCCGGTGACGACGCGCTCTATGGCTTCGGTGGCAACGATCTCATCCGCGGTGGTTCAGGGTCTGACTTCGTCAGTCTGGGTACCGATGGCAACGACACCCTCTACTACACCTCCGATCAGCTCGGCGGCGGCGATGTCGACACCGTCAGCGACTTCACCTTTAGCGACGACAGGCTGGCCTTCGACGCCGCTGCTGTTGGTGGCCCCAACAACTTCAGCGCATTCTCTGGCTTCGGAACCTCCACCCTTACTGTCACCGTCGGCGGCAACATCACTCAAGTGGTGGCTGGCAACGGCTATCTCTGGGATCAGGACGACATTCTCTTCGTGGTTTGATAGCCGAATCAGCCGGTTTGCGGCCCTTTGGTTAGCCCTCCCTCAGCCCGCTGGTTTTCGATTGAGATCCGCGCAGCTGCACCCACTTCTGGCTTGCCGCTGCAGCTCAGCTTCAACCTGAACGACGGCAGCAAGGCGCAGCATCATGTGCGTCTTGCTGAGTCTTCTTGTTCGGGGATGGTGGTGCTTCCGTTGGCGGATCAGCCGCTCGCGGTCCAGGCCGTCTTGCCGGATCGGCCCGGCTCACCGCTTCAGGTGTCCTGGCGCCCCATCACTCCGCGGCTGGCGGGCCTCGCCATGGCCCGCCAGCTCTGCGCCGAGGATCCGGCCACCCTCTTTCACGATGGCCTCGAACTCCATCGCCAGCTGGAGCCCCTGCCTCCCAGCCAGGCGCTCACCCGCCTCTGGCAGCGCTACGCCTGCTGGCTCGTCGAGCGGCCCCGCCCCTTGCTGGCGCCGCATCCCCTGGAAGGCCGGCCCTTCGCCGATGGTCGCTTCCAGCCGCCTGCCGCTGAAGCCACCGTGGCCCGCCTTCGCACCCTCTGGCCGCTGCTGTTGCAACGGCTCAAGCCCGCTCCCACCGTGAGTGTGGTGCTGCCGCTCTTCGGCCAGGAGGCCGTCACCCTGCGCTGCCTTGAAAGCCTGGTGCAGGAGCAGCTGCGCCGGCCCGATCCACCGGCCAACCTCGAGATCCTCCTCCTCGACGACGCCTCCCCCGCCGGCTCCATCGATCAGCTGGTCGCCCTGGTGGCCGAACTCGACAGCAAGCACCTGCGCCTGCTGCGCCAGCCCGACAACCTCGGCTACCTGCGCACCTGCAACAGCGGCGCCGCCAACGCCACCGGCGAACTGCTCTGCTTTCTCAACAACGACACCGTTGTGACCACCGACTGGCTCACCGAACTGATCGGCAGCCTGGAGGGCTTTCCCGATGCAGGCCTGGTGGGCCCCATGCTGCTCTACCCCGATGGCCGCCTGCAGGAAGCCGGTGGCATCGTCTGGCGCGATGGCAGCGCCTGGAACTACGGCCGCGATGGCGATCCCACCGACCCCTCCTATGGCTTCTGCCGCGACGTCGACTACGTGTCCGGTGCCTGCCTGCTGATGCGCACCGAGCTGTTTCGCCGCATCGGCGGCTTCGACAGCCGCTATGCCCCCGCCTACTACGAGGACACCGACCTGGCCATGGCCGTGCGGGATCTCGGCTACCGCGTGCTCATGCAGCCCCTTGCCCGCGTGATCCACTACGAAGGCCTCTCCAGCGGCCGCGACCACGACAGTGGCCCCAAGCGCTTTCAGGAACGCAACGCCCGCCTGTTCCGCAGCAAGTGGGAGCGGCGCCTGCAGAGCCATGCCGAAAACGGCAGTGCCGTCTGGCACGAACGCAACCGCGGCCGGGTGGGCCGCATCCTGGTGATGGAGGCCAGCCTGCCCACGCCCGACCGCGACGCCGGCTCCCTCTACATCCTTCACCTGCTCACCGATCTGCTCGCCCTCGGCTGGGATGTGAGCTTTCTCCCCACCGACAACCTGCTCTGGCAGCCCGACTACGGCACCCCACTCCAGCGCCTTGGTGTGGAAGTGCTGGTGCACCCCTGGGTGCCCTCCGTGAACCAGCTGCTCGAAGAGCGCGGCGATCACTATGAGGCGATCCTGATCGCCCGGCCCGAAGTGGCCGACCGTTGGCTCGAAGCCATCAAGACCCACGCCCCGCTCGCTCGCCTCCTCTACTACACCCACGATCTGCACCACCTGCGCATGGAGCGGCAGCTCGCCGTTCAGCCCGAGGCGATCAGTCGCGAGGCGATCGAGCGCATGCGCGCCTGCGAGAAGCGCATCCTCGACATCGTCGATGCCGTGCTCTACCTCAGCGAAGAGGAGCGCCGTCAGGCCGTGGAGCGGCTCAGCCCCCGTGCCGCCGGTTTCGTGCTGCCGCCCCGCGTGCGCCGTGAAGCCCTGCCCAGTTCCTTTCATGAGCGGCAGGGGGTGCTGTTTCTCGGTGGCTTTGGCCACCCCCCCAACGCCGATGCCGTGCTCTGGTACGTGCAGGAGGTGCTGCCCGCGTTGCGTCACCTGGCTGGTGATGCCGCCGTGCCCCATTTCCATGTGGTGGGTGCCAACCCCCCCGCCGCCATACAGGCCCTCGCCGGTGAGGGTGTCACGGTGCATGGCTATGTGGCCGATCTGGGGCCCCTGCTCAGCCGCCTGAGGGTGTGCGTGGCGCCTCTGCGTTTTGGTGCCGGCGTGAAGGGCAAGATGCTCACCGCCATGGCGGCCGGCTTGCCGCTGGTGGCCACTGGCGTGGCGGCCGAGGGGCTGGGGCTGCGCCATGGCCTCACGGCCCTGCTGGCCGAGGATGCCGAAGCCTTCGCGCGTGATGTGCTGGCTCTGCATTCCTCCGCCGAGCTGTGGGAGCGCCAGGTGGAGGCAGCCACCGCCCACCTCGAAGCCGGCTGGGGCGCCGCCGTGGTGCGCGAACACCTGGCAGACGCCTTGCGCGCTTTGGGCCTGCCTGTGGCTCCGGTGTCCAGGCCCCTGCCGGAGCAACACTGGCCGCTCCCCCTGGGCGCCGGTCCTGAAGGCCTGCTCAGCTTCTACAACCTCCGATGAACCCTGGCGCACAGGCGGGCGTATGGATCCCGCTCGATCAATTGCTCGCGCTGCCACTGCCGGCCGAGCCCCTCGCCTGCCTCTGGCGCGAGCTGCTGCGTGTCCTGCCCCCCGCTGCTGTTCGCGAACGCCAGGCCCTCGAGCAGGCCCTTCAGGCCCATGAGCTGCGCCGTGTGGAAGCCCTCTGCGAGGCCGGGGAGATCGAGGCGGGGCTCAGCCGGCTCGAAGCCCTCGCCGCTGGCCTCGAGCCCACCGCCCTGGCGGCCCTGCTCCATCGCTTGATGCCCGGCCTGCATCGCCGGCTGGTGGAGCAGGCCGGGCCCTCCCCTGCCCCGGAGCTGGTGGCTGACCCACTGCGCGCCGAGCAGCTCTGGCAGGCCGATCGCTGGATGCGCCGGCTGGAGGCGCTGCCTCATCAGGAGACGGACCTTCGCTCGCTGATGGCCGAGCACCTCTGCCGCTACGGCGCGATCGCCTGGATGTCCCAGCCCGGGGCAGCGGCCCGCTGGCGTGCGGTAGAGCTGCTGCAGCGGCTGCTGCAGCTCCTGCCGGAGGCCCGTGATTGGGTGGTGCCGGCCATCCGCGACCGATTGCTCCAGGGCGTGCAGGAGCTGGAACACGCTGAAGCACTGGCCGATCCCCAGCACCTGGCCCAGCTCCTCCAGGCGTGTGCCGCCATGGGACACGACCCGCAGATGCCGGAGCAGGCCCGCGAAGCGCTGCACCTGGCGGTGTTCCGTGGCCATGCCGCCCTTGAGGTGTGGCAGAACCTGGAGCAGCTCAGCCCCCAAGCTCCTTGATCGCCTGTTGGAGCTGCCGCAACGCGCAGGCCTGCAGCGCTCCCTCCAGCTGCGCGCAGGCGGCCCCCTCGCGTCCTGCCTGCATCAGCGCCAGGGCTGCCTGCTGGCGGCGCACCTCCCCTTGAAGGCCGGGCGTGATGGCGCCAAGGTGTTCACAGGCTTGCTCCAGCCATTCCCCTCCAGCCAGCTTTTCTCCAGTCGTCATCGTTTGGGTTGGAAGGCCGCCGCGGCCATGGTGCCCAGATAGGGGTTGAGCCGGTGTTCGCCACGGTGACCCGTATGGCCGCAACACAGATCGATCACACTGCCCACATCGACGCCCACCCCACCGCGGGCCTGAATCGCCCCCACGTAGATCTTGCCCAGCAGCCCACCGCTGACCAGCACCAGTTGCCCCGGTTCCACGCTCCGCTCGATCCACGCCAACACCCGGTGGTACACCTGCGGGTAGTGGGCGTCAGGACGCACTGTGCCCCTCCAGTGCGGGTCCTCGCCCGGCAGGGGTACGAAGGTCACCGGGCTGTTCCTCAGTGCCGGCGGCAGCGCCGCTGCAATCACCGCGTCGACCCGATCGAACGGCGGGCGGTGGAAGGCGCCATGCAACAACAACTGCAGATGCAGATGCCAGCCACCCGGCCAGGTGGCTGCCGGGGCGACCGCCAGGTTGGCGGCCACCTGCAGCGTCTGTTCAGGGCCCTGCAGGCACTGCCAGAGATCAGGGATGGCTACCACATCGGCCATGCCAAGCGCCTGCCGGAACCGCTCCAGCAGCTGGTGGTGCTGCTCTGCGTCCAGATGGCCGCCGGCCGCCGCCAGGGCTGGATCGCGGACGTCGCCATTGCTGGTGGCGCCCTCCAGATCCGTGACACGACCCGCTAGATGCATGCCCTCCCCGTCACCGAGACGGATCACCCCGAAGCCCCGCCCCTCGCGCAAGGCGGTGGTGATGCGCTCCACCAGCCCATCCAGCCGGGCGGGATCCGCCACCTGCGGGTGGTCCCAGCTCTGAAAGGGGCGCCGCAAGCTTGGGTCAAGGCGGCTGTAAACCCCCGCGGCACGGCTGCACACTTCAGGGCTGGCGCCCAGGGTGGCCTCCAGCACCCGCGCCGCCAGCACAGCGGCCTTGGCGGGCTCCATCGGCGTGCCCCGCAACAGCACCAGGCTGTCCGCGGGGAACTCCGGCAGCAGCAGGGAGAGCTGCGCAGGATCGAGCCTGGCCTCCAGCAGGCAGGCCAGCAGCTGGCGGCTGCTGGCATCCAGCTGCCCGGCATCGGCAAGCAACGCCTGGGCGGCTTCCTGCAGGGGAGCGTCTGGTTCAGCGCTGGCGATCTTGATCCGCAGGCGATGCATCCGCACCCACAGGTCGTCCGCCGGCAGCTGTCCCAGTTGCCTGGCCGCAACCGCGAGATGCTCGCGGTTGCGGGTCAGGCAGGCGGCCTCGCACAGACCGAACACAGCGCTGTGGCTGTCCCCGGTTCCTGCCATATGGTGCTGCGCCAGGTCCGTGAGTGCCGCCAGCGGATCAGGAGCTGCCCACACAGCGGCGACCAGATCCAGGTGCGGGCTGGGTGGCGGATCCAGGTGCGGGGCAAGCAGTTGCTCCATGGCAGCAATCGTGGCGGCCGGGTCGGTCGCTTCAAACGGCTGGTTGCGCAGGTCGTCGTCCGCCGTCGCCGGGCTGTGGGTTGTGTCGCCCTGCTCCTCCACTGTGGTGCGCACCAGCAGACCGGTGGGCAGCACATCCAGCTGGGAGGCTCCCTCACATTGGAGGCGATGCCAGTGACCGATCGCCTCAGCGTGCGGCCCCGCGACCAGGCAGATCCCGGGAATCTCTGGGTAAAACCAGCCGATCTTGTGCTGGATCGTGCCCTCATGGGTGATGTAGGCCGTCGCCTCGGCCACCCGGGGGAGATAGTCCTCAAAGCAGAAGCCATGAAGCGATTCGAGGCTGTTACCGGGAAAAGCTTCACGGAGGATGGCGATCCGATCGGCGATGGCTGCGGCGCGCGCCTGGCTGCCTGGATCGTCGAGATTGTTGTGCTGATAGGTGAAGCCATCGAGGGCAATCCGCAGGCTTGGCCAGCGGTTGAGCAGACGACGGATCAGGCCGCACAGCAGCTCCACCTCGCCGCGTAACTCACGGCGCCCGGGCCCTCGCACCCCCAGCACCAGCAACGGTGGCCTCCCTTCCCGGGCGCTGGCGGCCGCAGGCGCCCCCAGAGCGGCCAGGGCTGTCCGGCGCGCCGCAGTGCTCACCCACATCGCCCCGACATGAACACTGGAGCGCTGCTGCAGAACCTCGGCTGGCAGGCGTTCCACGCCCTGCAGAGTGCCCAGATCGAGAATGCTGTCGCTGTCCTGCACCACCAGAAGCCGCTGGCCGCGCTGCCGTGCTTGCTCAAGCAGGTGCAGCAGGGGATCCAGCTCGTTCCAGAGGAAGTGAGCGAAGTTGGGGTCGCCGATGCGCACCACCGGCGCTCCGCTGGCTAGCGGGAGCGGGGCCTCTGCGCGGGCGGGATCCAGGGGCTGGGGGAGACTGGTCGCCAGGCTGAATCCGCTGCCGCAGCTATCCGAAATCAGTTCAAAAGGGGCCCCATCGCTGCAGCGATGCATCTCAAGATGATTGGTGCCTGCCGTGGTACGGCAGCATTGAAAGGAATAGTCGATCGCGTCAATTCTGACGACGAAGGGGGTCTCATCGACGATCCATTGCTGATATCTCTTCATGCTGCGCCTTAAAACCCAGGCATCAAGTTCCTGAAGTGATGCCCGGGCCATGGCGCCGGTGGCCAGTGAGCTCGAAGCGGCCCATTCTTCCTGGGGCACAGGTCTGGATGATTGGGTCAGTTGATGATCAATCCTGTCGCTCTGGCCCATGTCACGCAACTGTACGTCCAGTGTCTTCGTGCTCCGGGCCTTCACTGAGCACCGGACCGAGCGGCGTCGGTCGTGTCCCTAGCGCCAGGCCAGCCAACGGCGGCCAACGTCGTCGCACGGTGGCGGCAGTTGCACCAGCCTGTCTACCTTCGGCACGCTCAGAGCGCTGTCCATTGGCTCACAACGCCGTCCACAGCTCAAGCGCTTCCGCCAGCACCCCTTCCCGGCAGCGGCGCGCCAGCGCCGGATCGATCGGCTGGCTGGGTGCCACACCCACGTTGTGCGCCGGATAGCTGCGGCCTGCCGGCAGGCCCTCGCGCTCCAGATCGAGGAAGGCCAGGCAGCGGTGCAGCACCCGCTCGGGGTGGAGGGCCAGGTCTTCGAAACGCAGCACCAGCAGTTGAGACGCCGGCCATACCGCTTGCCAGCGGCGTAGCTGCTCGGCGTAGAGGCTGCCGCTCAGCGCATTGGGCCGAAACCAGCCCATCGCTGCCCGTTCCGCCCTTCCCATCGCCTCCAGCCGGTCGGCTTCATCCGCCAGCAGGGCTCCGGCATCACCCGAGAGGCCGATCAGGCTGTGCATGTGGCGCAGCCAGCTGAGTGCCCGATCCAGTGGTTCGCGCAGCAGCACGATCAGCCGCGCTTCCGGCACAAGGGCGCGCATCCGTTGCGGCGTTTCCGGGTTCTGCAGATAGTCAGGTGTGGCCTCCAGCCGCAGCAGCCCCGGGCTGCGCAGCGCCGGAAACTGGGCCCGGTACCAGGCCTCGCCCCGTTGCCAGTGGTTGTCGAAGAAGTGCAGTTCCTTGAGCGGATGCAGCCACACCCGCGGATGACCGGCCAGGTAGGCCGCCAGGGAGGTGGTGCCGCTCTTGGGAGCGCCGAGGATCAGCACCTCCGGCAGCCCACCGTCTGTTCCCGCTGCCAGGCGCCAGGCCGGCAGGCCCAGGCGGGCGGCCCGGCGGTTCAGGGCCATCGCTGCTTCGGGGTCGTCGTCCCGCAGCCAATGGGCCAACAGCGACAAGCCAAGGGAGTGGGGGGGTGCCGCCTCGATCAGCTGGCGCAGCTGGGGCAACAGCTCCTGACGGGCGGAGGCGTCGATCTGCAGGTAATACAGGCCCCGCAGGCTGCTGGCGTCCGCCGGATCCAGCGCCAGCACCTGCAGGTAGGCGGCAGCCGCGGCCTCGGGTCGGCCCTCAATCCGTGCCGCCGCCGCCGCCTGTTGGAGTCCTTTCGTTTTTGCCAGCAGCATGGTGGCGAGATTAGGCAGGCTGCCCTAGATCATCTGCCGCTGCGTCCTGCTGGATCCGTCGCAGGGCAGCCGCCACACGCACGGGATCGAGCAGGATCGGCTCTGTGATCGGCGCCTCGAACAGCAGCTGGCTGTACAGCCTGGGTGGGGTAGCGGGCTGCAGGCAGCGCACCAGCTTCAGGGCGCCCGCTGCCGCCAGGGCATGGCCGTAGGGAGGGGCGTAGCGCGGCTGATGCAGCTCCAGCACCTGGGTGCCCGGTCGTGCAAAGGCCAAGCCCGCCAACGCTGCTCCATGGGCGAGCACCAGCAGTTCGGCGTCGGCGATCAGGGCCGCCTGATCTGCCAGCGGCAGCCCTTCCAGCACCGTGGGCTCCAGCGCCAACCCCTCCTGCTCCAGGTGCGCCAGCAGCTCCGCCTCCCCGAACACCGGTCGCCTGCCCGATGGGCCGCGCACCAGCCACAGCCGCCGGCCTGCACCACGCCGGGGTCCCCGCTGCTCAGGCCGTAGGTAGCGGTGGCGCAGCCAGGCGCGGGCCCGCCGTGACGGCCAACCCAATGGATGCAGCGCAGCGGGCACCAACAGCCGCTCTGCCTGCAGGTGGGGGTGTTCACGCGCATCGATCAGCCGCTCGGGCGGAATGCCGAGGTCGTCCACCAGGCAGCGGCGCACCCGCTCGCTGCTGCCGCCGTTGTGCCAGAGGTGCCAGGCGGCCGGCCACCCCCCCGCGCCAGCCAGCGCCAGGCCCAGGCGCGGCAGGCTGTCAAGCAGCCAGTGGTAGTGGATCTCGGCGGAGAGGTCCGCCACGGCCAGCACTGTGCCGGCCACCACCAGCGGCGCTCCGGCCGGCGGCGGCTCGGTGCTGGTGGGAGGGTTGGGGCAGGTGGGCCAGGGCTGGGGATAGCGGCGACACAGCTGCGGCAGCAGCTCGCCCGCGCCATCGGCCACACCGAGTCCGTGGGTGGTGCCCCAGGGGTTGCTGCTGGGTGGGCGCAACCAGGCGCGGCCGTGGTGGAGCTCATGCAGCTGGAAGCGTTCCTCCCGCCACCCCTGCTCCTGCAGGGTCTGGGCACAGGGGAGGCAGTCGGTGCCGCGGCAGGCCCCCGCTGGTGCTGGCGCCGCCAGGCCCCCGAAGCGGGCGGCATCCGCGCCATCGCTGGGCTGGGGGGGCAGGTGGGCCGCCAGCTGCTCCAGCGCCGCCGCACCCCATGGGTAGCGGGGGGCTGCCAGCCGCGCGATGGCCCGGGCCAGTTCGCCACCGGGTTGCAGCTCAAACACCTCCTGCAACCGCTGACGCGCCGTTTCGGCGTTTTCCGGCCAGCTGATCAGGGCCCAGCAGCGCAGCAGCTCCGCCAGCTCCTCCGCCAGCTCGGCCGCGCTGGACTGCGGCTGCAGCAACGCCTCGCACCAGGCCAGCACCCGGAGCCGCAGGCTGGCCAACGGGTCAGAGCCGGCGGGCAGGGTCTGCCACCAGCGGCTCAGTGCTTCCGGCTGCCACAGCGGGTCGCTGTCCTGCAATTCAGCCCTCAGCTGGCTGGCCAGGCCCTGCAGCCGGCGGCCTGTACGGCCGCGGCCGGAGTGGGCGAGATCCTCCAGCACCAGCACTTCTAGGGCGCGCCAGGTGGGATCGCTCAGCCACTGTTCAGCGCTGATCTGGCGGCCGATGCGCGCGCAGCTGCGTGCCGCGTTTTCGGCCAGGTGCAGCCAGGTGTGGGCGGCTCCGTGCGGGCGGCTGCCCCAGGCGGTGCGCCACAGCTCCAGGGCCAGCTGAGGGTGTTGTTCCTGCCAGGCGTGCCAGCCCGCCCAGGCGCGGGTTCCAAACAGCAGCGCCGTGCGCCGGGCCCGCAGCGGATGGGCCGCAGGCAGGGCCTCCAGGCGCCGGTTCATCACCCACAGGAGCGCACGGGCCTGATCGGCCGCCTGCCGGCTGGCCGCGCCGCCATGCACCCGATAGCCGCAGAGCACCTCCTCCAGCCAGGCGCCGCGCTGGCCATCGGCGGCCAGCCGCAACAGCAGGTCCACATCTTCCGCGTGCCGCAGCCCGGGATCAAAGCCGCCGCTGCTGGCCAGCAGCGAGCGCCGCAGCATCCAGGCGCTCGGCAGAACGGCTTTGTGCTCAAAGGCCGACTCCAGCTCGCAGCCCGCTCCCTCCTGCCAGGGGCACACGTCATGAAGGGGCTGGCCGGAAGCATCCAGGCGCCGCCAACCGCACAGCAGGTGCTGCAAACCGGGGTCGGCCTCGAAACGAGCCGCCTGGTGGCTGAGCCGGGCAGGCAGGGCGATGTCGTCGGCATCGAGGAAGGCCACCAGGGGCGCCTGTGCATTGGCCCAGCCGATGTTGCGGGCCGAGGCCACCCCTCGCCCGGCCGCTAGGCGGATCAACCGCACCGGCTGAACACCTCCGCGCGACCACGCGGCGATCAAGGCGGCCGAGTGATCCGTGCTGCCGTCATCCACCGCCACCAGTTCCCAGTCCGCCAGCTCCTGGCCCCGCAGCGACGCCAGGCAGGCCGGGAGCCACCGTTCCGCATCGCGGAACGGAAGGATCACGGAAACGCGTGGCAACATATGGCGAAGCAAATGCAGGCTGAGGCTGGCTGATGGGTTTGCGTACGGCCTTGATCCGCATGCTCGGCGGGGAGAAAAGCTCTGCCGGCCCCAGCGGTTCATTCTCCCTGGATCAGCCTCCTGCCCCACCCCCCCATGCCCCAGCCAGCGCCGGTCCCTCCTCCCCGGAGCTGCAGTTTCGCTACGCCGAAGAGCTCAACGACCATGGGCGGCCTGATCTCGCCGTTTCCCACTACCGGCAGGCCTATGTGATGTTGCGGGTGCTGGCCGGGCCTGCGGCAGCCCAGCTTGCCGGTTACACCCAGCTCGCCCTGCCGGATCGCACCTCCGGCCAGCCCATGCCGGGCCTGCCGCAACGTCCAGGCCAGCCTCCTGCTCCCGCCACGCCCAACCCCCTCGCGGCCCTGCGCCAGAAGCTCAGCAGCGCCAACGCCGCCGAGGTGGAGCAGGAAGTGCGCCAGCTGATTGTGGCGGGAGGCCGTGGCGCTGATTCCTTCAGCCTGCTGGGCATGTGCCACCTGCTGAAAAATCAGCCGGCGGAGGCGGAGCGCGCCTTCCGCGAAGCGCTCAAATACGACGGCAATCATTTCCGCAGCCTGGTGAATCTGGGCGGGGTGCTGTTGAAAACCGGCCGGATCGAGGAGGCGGTGCCGCTGCTGGAGAGCTCACTCCAGCACACGCGCCCCGGATCGCCTGAGTCGTTGGCGGCCCTCACCAACCTGGCCGTGGCCCAAACCCAGCTCGGCCGCCCGATCGATGCCGCCCAGTTGGTGCTGCGCATCTTTCGCATCAAGCCCGATCACCTCCAGCCCGACAAACTCGTGGTGGCGGCCAAGCATCTCGAGGAGATGGGCGACGACACGGCGGCTATCGACCTGCTTCAGCACCTCCGCACCCGCCTGCGCGAGCCCGACCTCAACCGCCGCCTGGCCGAGTTGCTCGAACGGCGGGGTGACTATCAGCAGGCGGCCCTGGTGTATCGGGAGCTCGCCGCCGGCACCGGTAGCCCATGAACACCCTGCTGCCGCCCCAGCTGCAGGATCTCGGCAACACACTCCCTCTGCCGGATCAGGCCACCGTGCGGTTCCTGGCCCGGCATGAACTGCTCAGCGCCTGGTGCCAGCGGCGTCTGCTTGAGGAGTTGGCCGCTGCCCCCTTACCGCTGCAGGCGGATCCCGAGGCCGAGGACGACGACGAAGCCTTGCTGCTCGGCTACGCCCGCCGTTGTGGCCTCGACAACCTCGACGCCCTGCAGACCTGGCGCGAGGCACGCGGGCTTTCGCTGGAAGAGCTGGAAGCCCTGGCCAGCTTCGACACCCGGGTGGCCCGTGCCAGCCAGTGGATCTGGAGCCAGGAGGTGCCTGGCCTCTTCCTGAAGCGCCGCGGTCAGCTTGATGAAGTGGTGCTCACCTTGGTGCGCGTGCGCGACCCCGACCTGGCCACTGAGCTCTTCTTTCAGCTGCAAGACGGGGAATGCTCCTTTCATGAAGTGGTGGAGCGCCATGCCGACGAAGCCGATCGGCTGCGGCGTGGGGTGGTGGGTCCGTTGCCGGTGAACCGGCTCAATCCGCTGTTGATGCGGGTGGTACGCCGCTACAAACCCGGCGAACTGATTCCGCCGCTCGATATCGGCGGGGTGGTGCATCTGATCCGGGTGGAATCGCTCAAACCCGCTCAGCTCGACGACCGCCTCCGGGCCCAGCTCCTGGAGGAATGCCGCAGCCGCTGGCAGCGCGATCAACTCAAGAAGCTGCGTGAGCGGCTGATGCAGTTTTCCCCTTCCCTGGAGGACCAGCCCTGATGCGTTTTGACCAGCTTCTGCGCAACTCGGCGCTCCTCGCCGACCTGCCTGACGACCTGATCAACCGGATGGCGGCCGAGGCCTCCATGCTTCAGCTGGGGGTGGGCCAGCCCTTCCAGCGGGCCGGTCAGCTGCCCCCCGGCGCCGCGCTGCTCGTTGAGGGGCGGCTGCGGCGGCTGCAGGTGCGGCTGGGGGAGCCACCCACCAGCCTAGGTCTGGTGGGCCCTGGCAGTTGGCTCGGCTGGACCTCCCTGTGGCGCGGTGAGCCGGAACTGGGCTTGGTGGCCTCTCAGCCCTGCGCCCTGCTGGTGCTGCCGGCGGCCCTGGCTGTCCGGCTGTTGCAGCAGGAGTCGCTCCTGCGCCAGGCCGTGGCGGGCCGGCCGTCGCTCGAAGAGCTCGCCAGCCTGATGGAGGTGTGGTGGCAAGCCCAGGGCCTGCGGCCCGAGCGGCCGCAGGCGCGGCTGGAGCAGTTGCTGGGTGAGGCCCTGCTGCTCGGCCCCAACGACCAGCTCCCCCCTGGCCACCTGGTGCTGTACAGCGGGCCGCGCCAGCCGGCCGGGCTGCTGCCGGGGGATCGGCTCCAATCGGATTCGGAAGGCTGGCGCGGCGCGGTGAACCAACTGCCGCCCCGGGTGGTGGCCATCCCGGAAGCGGCCCTCAACGCCCAGTTGCCCCAGGAGGGCAGTTCCGCCCTGGTCCCCCTGACCAACCGGGCACCAATGCTGCCCGTCGATCCCCTTGAGCTGGGCTTCGTGGACACCCGCCCGCTGGGCGGCGACGCCCGCGGTGCCACCAATCCCTCTGCTGATCGGGTGGAGCAAGCCTTCCTCTGCATCCAGCAGCTCTGCCAGGCGCGGCAGGTGGTGCTGTCCAACGAGCAGCTGATGCGTAATCTGCGCGATGTGGAAGCACGGCTCGGTGCCCTGCGCTTGCCGCAGGTGGGGCTGCAGCTGGAAGCCCTCGGCTTCGATACCCGGCCGCTGCGGGCGCGCGCCTGGGAGCTGGCCCGGCTGGAGCCCCCGGCGGTGATGGATTTCGACGGCCAGTTCGTGTTGCTGCTGCTGGCCGGCCGCGGCAGCGGCGTGCTGATCGGTGATCCCCGCCGCGGGCCGGTGCGGCTCAGCCTGGCCGAGCTGGAGAAGCGCTGCCCCGAAGGCCTTGATGTGCTGGTGGTGCGCGAGGGCAGGGCCGGCCGTGATGTGGTCGAAAAGGCTGGCCTGGGCTGGTTCCTCAGTGCCTTTTCCCGTTACCCGGGCATGGTTTCGATGGTGATGTTCTCGGGCCTGGTTTACCAGGTGCTCGACATGGTGCTGCCGCTCAGTGTGCTGCTGCTGATCGATGTGGTGATCGGCCGCAACAATCCCACCCTGCTGGCGCCCATCCTCTTTGTCCTGGTCACCGCCACGTTGGTGAACGCCGTGATCGGCGGCGTGCGGGCCCTGGTCACCGCCGATCTCTCCGATCGGGTCGATGTTCGCCTGGGATCGTCGGTGGTGGAGCATCTGCTGCGCCTGCCTTTGCCTTATTTCGAGAGCCGCCAGGTGGGCGCCATTCTCTACAACGTGAACCAGCTGTATTCGATCCGCCGTTTCGTGGTGGATCAGGTGCTCGGCGTTGGCCTCGACCTGGTGCTCGGCCTGATCGTGCTGGTGATTCTCTTTTTCATCAGCCCCACCATCACGTACATCACCCTGGCGGTGGTGCCCGTGATGATCGGCCTCAATCTGATCGGCAGCCCGCTGGTCAGCCGCAACCTCAAGATCAGCAACCGCTACATGGCGTCGGCCAACTCCTATCTGGTGGAGCTGCTCTCGGGCATGCGCACCGTCAAGAGCCAGAACTTCGAGGTGGAGGCCCGCTGGCGCTGGCTGGATCGCTACCGCCGCTACACCAATGCCCGCTACCGGCTCACGCGCCTCTCCACCCTGCTCAATCAGGCAGGTAAAACCGTTGGCAACGTCACCGATGTTGTGCTGATGGGTGTGGCGGTCGTGATGATCCTGGCCAACGATCTCAGCCTTGGTGCGCTCTTCGCGATCCGCATCCTCTCCGGCCGGTTGGTGAGCTCGTTGGTGCGGCTTGGTGGGCTCTGGCAGGGCATTCAGGAGTTGCAGATCTCCCTGGCCGCGATCAGTGAAGTGATGGAGAGCATGCCGGAGGCCGGCCCTGAAGACCAGCAGCAGCAACCGCTGCCTCCCCTGCGTGGCGACCTCCGCTTTGAGCAGGTGTCGTTCCGCTACGGCACCCGCACCCCCTACCTGCTCGATGGTCTTGACCTGAGCGTGAAGGCGGGCCAGTTCGTGGGCATCGTGGGCCTCAGCGGCAGCGGCAAGAGCACCCTGGTGCAGCTGATTGATCGCCTCTACCTGCCCCAGCAGGGCAAGGTGTTCCTCGATGGCATGGATGTGGGCAAGGTTCAGCTCGCCAGCCTGCGCACCCAGGTGGGCTACGTGCCCCAGGACGGCCTGCTGTTCGAGGGCACCGTGCTCGAAAACCTCTGCCTCAACAGCCCTGATGCCGACATGGAGGCCGTGGTCGCCGCCGCGAACGTTGCCGCCGCCCATGAGTTCATTTGCGCCCTTCCGAATGGCTATGCCACCCGGCTGGGCGAGCGTGGCGCCGGCGTGAGCGGTGGCCAGCGCCAGCGGCTCTGCCTGGCCCGCATGGTGTTGCAGAACCCCACGTTGCTGATCCTCGATGAGGCCACCTCCGCCCTCGACGCCGAGACCGAGCGGCAGGTGTTCGCCAGGCTGCGGCAACGGTTTCAAGGCACCACCGTGCTGTTCATCACTCACAGGCTCACTACCCTGGGCGAGGCCGATCGCATCCTTTTCATGGACAGGGGCCAGATCATTGAGGATGGCCGCCACGACGACCTGATGCGCCTCGCTGGCTCCTACGCCACCCTCTATTACCAGCAGGTGGGGATTCCCTTCGATTCCAACCAGGGCAGCCAGGCCTGAACCCAACCCGCGCCCCCCGCCATGCAGCCCAACAAGCCCCCCGCCGCGCCATCCCGCTCCTTGCTTGGCAGGCTGCGGCCCACCGCCCCCGTCCGGTCTCACAACCGGATGCTGGGCTCCATCGAAGACACTGGCTTTTCCAGCGAAGACATCCGCCTCGAAAGCCGGCCGGCCTCCTGGATGCCCGTGGCGATCGGCTCGGCCCTCTCCGTGCTGGTGCTGGCTCTGGTGGCCAGTGCGGTGTTCATCAAGGTTGACCGGGTTGTCACCGTGCCTGGCCGCCTCAAAACGCTGCGCTCCACCCAGGATGTGGCCTCCACGGAACAGGGGGTGGTGAGCAAGGTGCTGGTGAAGGAAAACCAGCTGGTGCGGGCGGGCCAGCCCCTGGTGGTGCTCGATCCTGAAACCCTCACGGCTGAATCGGCCTCGTTGGTTGACCGGCAGGGATCCCTTCAGGCCAACGCCATCGCCGAGCTGCAGCGGCTGGAGGCCGCGATCGGCGAGGCCAATGCCCGCTTGGCCGGTGCCCAGGAGCAGCTCACCATTACCAACGAACAGCTCGCCCGCCTGCGTCCCCTGGCTCAAGAGGGCGGATACGGCCAGCTCAACGTGCTCGACACTGAAAAGAGCCGGGTGGAACTGGAATCCAGCATCCGCTCCACCCGCGCCGAGATCACCAGGCTCCAGGCCGAATCGGCACAGAAGGAAGCCTTGCTGGCCGGTGAGCTCGCTTCAACGCGCTCCAGTCTGGTGGCCACCCGCAACCGTCTCCGCCAGACGGTGCTCAAGGCGCCGCTCGACGGCACGGTGCTCGATCTCCAGGCCAAGCCCGGGTTGGTGGCCCGTGGCACCGAACCCCTGCTCAAGCTGGTGCCCAGCGACAACCTTCGGGCCGAGGTCGACCTGCCCGATGCCGACCTTGCTTTCGTGCGCCCCGGCCAGAGAGCCGAAGTCGAGTTCTCCGCCTACCCGCGTGACCGCTACGGCTGGTTGCCCGCCGAGGTCGTCTCCATCGGTACCGATGCGCTGCCGCCCGCCGAAAACAGCCCTGTGCAAACCCCACGCTTTCCCGCAAAGCTGCAGCTCAGCCGCCAATACCTCGAAGCCGATGGCCAGCGCTATTCGCTTCAGGCCGGCATGGCCCTCACCGCCCACCTCAAACTCGACAAAGTCAGCATTCTCGAACTCTTGTTTTCCAGCTTTGCCGGCGGTGCACGCGCCCTGCGCACCATCCGCTGACGTTGGCGCTGCGGGTGCTGCTGCTGCACCAGAATTTTCCTGGTCAGTTCCAGCATCTGGCGCCCGCCCTGGTGAACCGCGGCGACGACGTGGTGGCGGTGGGACGCCGAACGGGCAGCTATCCGGCCCTGGCTGGCCGTCTGCGCTGGCTCGCCACGGGCGGCAACGTGCACAACGATCTACGCCATGGCGATCCCGAGCGGCGCCTGCTGGCTCCCTGGCACCAGGCACGCCGGGTGGTGGACTGCCTCAAGCCCTTGGCCGCATCGGGATGGCGGCCCGATGTGGTGCTCGCGCATTGTTTCTGGGGCGATGCGCTTCTGCTCGACGACCTCTTCCCCGCTGCTCCCCTGGTGGCCCTGCTCGAACTCGACCTCAGTTCCCCCCAGGTGTGGGGCGGGGCGGCCTCGCCCGGCCGGCGGCAGCTGCAGCAGTGGGCTGACGCTCTGGCCATCCGCCGCATGGCGGTGGGGCTCACGGCCAGCCGCTTCCAGCGCGACAGCTATCCCTCCTGGCTTCACCCCCGCCTCCGGGTGATCCACGAAGGCGTGGACCTGCAGGCCTGTGCCCCCGATCCGCTCGCCCGCCTCAAGCTCCCCGGCGGCGTCAACCTCGGCCCCGAAGCGATGGTGCTCAGCTTTGCGGCCCGCAGCCTCGAACCCCTGCGGGGCCTCGATCGTTTACTGGCCGTGCTGCCGGCCCTGCAACGCCGCCTGCCCCGCCTGCAGGTGGTGCTGGCCGGTGCCTGCGACCGCGGTTGCTACGGAGCCGCACCCCCCGGCAGCGAGAGCTGGTTGGCCCATCTGCTGGCTCGCCTCGGCGACAGCATCGACCGCAGCCGCCTGCACACCCCCGGCCTGCTGCCCCGTTCCCAGCTCAGGTGCCTGTTCCAGATCAGCCGCTTGCACGTTTACCTCAGCCGCCCCTACGTGCCCAGCTGGAGCCTGCTGGAGGCGATGGCCTGCGGCGCTCCCGTTCTGGCCAGCCATGATGCCGGCGTGGAGGGGCTGGTGCTGGAGGGGGTGAACGGCCGGCTGCTGCCCGCCGACGATCCGCACGTCCTGCTCGACCTGCTCGTGCCCCTGCTGGAGCAGCCCGCTGCTGCCGCTGCGCTGCGGCTCGGTGCCCGCCGTCATGTGGCCGCCCACTTCGATCACCGCCGTTGCGTCAGCGCCCAGATCGAGCTGCTCGATGCGGTGGCCTGTGGCCAGGAGCTCCCCTCGCCATGAGCACCCCCTCGGCGTCATGGACGGAGGTGCTGCGGCGCGCCCTGGCCGAGGCCGACTGGCCCGTGGCCGAAGGGGCCCTGCAGCGGCTGCTGTTGCTCACCCCCGAGGCCCCTGATCTGCTCGACCTGCTCGGCTACGTGCTGCTGATGCAAGGGCGCTTCGATGCCTGCGAAGCTGCCCTGGAGCGGGCCCTGGCCGCCGGCAGCCGCAGTTTCTGGACGCCCCACAAGCTCGGCGACGCCCATCGCGGCCGGCAGCGCCTGACGGCCGCGGCCGCAGCCTACGAGCAGGCTCTCACCTGGGGCAGCGACAGCCCCCTCACCGTGCGCAACCTGCTGGAGGTGCTGGTGCCCCTCGATCCGGCGCGGGCGCTGCAGCGTCTGCAGCAATTGGCGAGCCAGCAGCAACCCGGCTGGCAGGAGGGCGCCTGCGCCGCCGCCAGCTCCGGCTTGGCCCCCGAACTCGCTGAGTGGCTCTGCGCCAATGGCGCCGCCGATCAGACGGTGCGGGCCCTGGTCTGCATGCGGCGCCTCAGCTGCTTGGACCTCGACAGGGCCATGCAGCTTCTGCAGGCCATCGATACCCCCTGGTCAGCTCCCCTGCGGCAGCGGCTCGAACGGTTGCAGTCGCCCCTGCCGCAGCCCGAGGGTCACTGAAGCCGGCGCAGCGGGTGATTGGGGGGCAGGGCCTTCACCAGCTCGGCCCGGCCCCCCCAGCGCAGCAGGCAGCCGATCCGTTCGGCCACCACGGCGGCGAGGGCCGCTGGATCGAGGGCCTGCCGCACCGCCCGCCGCCCCGCCGCGCCCAGCTGGGCCGCTTGGGCCGGATGCTCGGCCAGCCGCCGCAGGGCCGCCGCCGCCACCTCCAGATCCGGTTCGCCCCAGCACCAACCGGCCCGGTAGTCGCCCTCACTGCGTTGGATCGCCACCCGGCGGCAGGGCACCAGCACCGCACTTCCCGGGGGCATGAAGCAGAGATTGCCGCCATAGCCACTGGCCACCGTCGGGATGCCAGCGGCCATGGCTTCGGCCAACAGCAGTCCGAACCCTTCGGCCCGATGCAGGCTGAGCACCACGTCGGCTTGCGCGTAGAGCGCATCAAAGGCGCCCGCAGACAGGTGGTTGGTGATCAGCTGCAGGCGGGCATCGCCGGCGCAGCGCTCGACCAGTTGGGCGGTGGCCTCCGGAAACTGGCTGGCACTGGCGAGCTTGAGCACCAGCCGCGCCTCCAGCGCACCGCCTGCCGGGAAGGCGGCGAGGAAGGCCTCGATCACGCCGTCGGGATTCTTGCGGCCGCGGGTGCTCCAGAAATCGAAGGCATAGAGCACGGTGAAGGGCTCCCCACAGCCACTGCGCCCGGCGCGCAACTGCGCCAGCCGGTCGGCGCGTTGCCAATCGATCAGATGCGGCAACGCCGTGACCGGCACCGGGCTGCGCTGGCCAAGGGCTGTAGCGCAGAAGGGCGAAGGGCACCAGAGCTGATCGAGGCCTGGGAAGCCCACCTCCCAGCCGTCGGGGAAGGCCTCCAGCTCCCACGCCCAGAAGCCGATCCGCAGCGGTGCCTCCAGCTGCAACCGCTCCGCCAGGCCATCGGTCTGCCGCAGCACATTGGGGTTGGTGTGCACCAGATCGATCGCGGCGGCGGCTGACCCCGCGGCGGCGCCCTCAGCTCCATCGGCATGGGTTGCCAGGGGCAGGTGGCGCAGCTGCACCGTGAGCCCGGCGGCACGCAGGGCTCGCGCCGTGCACAGCGCACCCTCGCCCAGGCCGAACCCACCGCCGAGATGGCCCCACAGATTCACAACCAGGGGCGACACTGAGCTGTGGCAACCCATCCAGTGTGGCCTCCCCTTGGCTTCCACACCGCAGCACTGGTATTCCCTCGGCGAGCAGGCTCTCGAGCGGGAGCACTGGGCTGAGGCGGAAGCTGCACTGTGGGAATGCCTGGCCCTGCAACCGCGCCATGCCGCAGCCCTGCATCTGCTGGGCCGCCTGCGAGCGCGCCAGGGGCGGCGCCCGGAGGCCATTCGCCTGCAGCGAGAGAGCACCCGTTGCGATCCAGGCCTCGGCTGGAACGCCTTCGCTCTGGCGGAACTGCTGGAGGAGCAGAACGACTGGCCGGCTGCCGCCGGGGCCATGGCCGCGGCTGCGGCAGCCCTGCCGCACCAGCCCTGGATCGCTCGCCGCCGGCAACGGCTGGAGGGCCTCGCCGCTCTCGACGGCGAGACCCTCGCCGATGGGCTGGGCCCCGCCGCTTACCGCTACTGGTGCCGGCAGCTGGAGCCGCCCTTGCCCCCTCTCGAGCCGGCTGATCCGCTGCCTGGTTGGCAGGTCTGCGTCGGTGCCGGTGCCCAGCTGCGGGCGGGGGCTCTGGGCTGGGTGGCGGCCGAACTGAAGCGCCGGCAGGACGCTGGTGAACGGCTCCCCGATGGCCTCTACGCCGACGAAGACCTGATCAGCCCAACCGGCGAGCGTTTTGGGCCCTGGTTCAAGCCGGGTTGGCAGCCGGAGAGCTTCTGGAGCACCCCCTGGCTGGATGGGCTGAGCGTGTGGCGGCTCGACTGGCTGCAGCAGGCCGGCCTGTCACCACCACCTGCCGCACCCGACGCCCTGTTTGCCTGGCAGTTGCAGGCCCTCGCCTGCCAGCCGCGCCTGGTTGCCCTGCCGCGCATCCTTGTGCACTGCCGTGCTGCCGCAGGCGGCCAGCCCTCCGCCAGGCCGGCGATCGCTCGCTCCAACCTGCTGCACCGCCACCTGCGCGAGCTGGGTGAGGCGGTCACGGCCGTCACGCCCCACACGGTGGTGCCGCCGGGATCAGCACAGCCTGGCGGGGTGGCCGGTTTCCGTTTCACCTGGGCCCTGCCTAGCTCGCCACCGCTGGTGAGCGTGATCGTGCCCAGCCGCGATCGCCCCGATCTGCTGGCGGCTTGCCTCGATGGGGTTGACCGGGCGCAGACGCCCCGGCTGCGCCTTGAGGTGTGGGTGGTCGACAACGGTTCACGCCAGCAGGCCAGCGCCGAGCTGCAGCGTCGATGGCAGGAGCGGCCAGGTCTGCGGGCCGGTTGGCTGGATGGCGATGGCCCGTTCAACTGGAGCCTGCTCAACAACGGGGCAGCCCGCGCCGCCCGTGGAGATCTGCTGCTGTTTCTCAACAACGACGTGCACCCTCTGCAGCGCCGTGGGCACCACTCCGGCTGGCTCGAAAGCCTGGCGGCCCAGGCGCTGCGCCCGGTGGTGGGCTGCGCAGGCGCCCTGCTGCTCACGCCTGCAGGGCGCCTGCAGCACGCCGGGGTGCTGCCGGGGCTGGGCAGGGATGGCTGTGCCCACCCCTACCGCGATCTGCCGCCAGACCATCACGTGCACCGCTCCCGCAGTTCCTTTCTCACCACCTGGCCCGCCCTCACCGGCGCTTGCCTGATGGTGAGGCGGCCGCTGTTTCTTGAGGCGGGTGGATTCGATCCAGCCTTGCCGGTGGAAGGCAACGATGTGGACTTCTGCTTGCGGCTTGGAGCCTTCGGCCTGCGGCATGTGCTCACCCCGGAGGCGGTGCTTGTTCATGCCGAGGGGAGCAGCCGCCACAGCCGCGGCGATGACCGTGCGGCCCGCCATGCCGGCCTCACCGGTCTGCGGCAACGCTGGCCTGCAGCCATGGCCGGCCCAGGCCTGTGCTGGCCGGGCGCGAGCAGTGCACTGCACCACGATGGCCGCCCCCGCGAACTGCAGATCCCCGGCTGGGACTGACGTGTTGCCGGTTCAGCGGCTTCGCTGGGCTTCGTGGCGATGGAGAAACAGGCGGAACTGCTCCAGTTGCAGCTCGATTTCGTCCAGTGATGGGAGCCGTTGTCCCTGGGGCACCAGCGCACGATCCGGCCAGAGCGACAAGGCCGCTTCCTGGCGTTCCCGCTGGGCGAGCTCGGCTTCCACCTCGCCCAGCGCCCGTTCAATGAGGCGGTGGTGGTGCTGATTCTCAGCAGGCTGCAGAGCCAGGGCGCGGCGAAGGCTGCCCATGGCGTGCTCAAGATCGCCTTGGTGCCGCAGCTGGCAACCGAGCTCAAACCAACCCCAGCAAAACGTGGGTGCCAGCTCCACACAGCGCTGCTGCGCGGCAATCGCTTCGGCGCAGCGCTGCAGCCGGGCGAGCGCCCGACCCTTGATGTGGTGGCTGAAGGCGAAATCCGGGCGTCCGAGCAGGGAGCGGCCAATCAGCGCCAGGGCGCGCCGCTCATCGCCAAGTTCCAGGGAGGCCTTCGCCAGCAGGTAAGTGATCTGCGCTTCCAGCGGTGTGCCGGCCTTCACATGCTGGAGCTGGGGCTGAAGCGCCTCAACCATCAATGGCCAATCGCCGCTGGCCTCCAGCTCTTGCCCCAGCCGCTGAATCATCCCGGCATCACCGGGGAACCGGCGCAGACTCTCCAGCAGTGTTTCCCTCCGCAAGGCGAGCCCCTGGTGGTGTGCTCCCATTGTCTGGCCTTGGCCAGCAGCCAACCACCGAAGAGCTGGCCGGGCAGCCGTGAGGCAAGGGCGGCAGGATGGAGCCACGGGATCGGCGATGGCCACCAATCCATGGGTTTATCGCCCCAGACCAGCTCCTACGACGGCCATGGCGCCCTCTGGCTGTATGGCCTGCCCGGCAGCGGACTGATGTACAGCCAGGCGGCTGGGGCTCCTTCGCTGCAGGAGCTTGCCTGTCAGGAACCTGCGGCAGTGGGGGAGTCCACACGCATCTGGATCTGCTACGGGGAACTGGCGGACGGACTGGCGGACGTGGTGATGCGCTCTGACGCTCCCCAGGAGCTGGAGGCCGCACTTGATCAATGGCAGACAGATCTCTCCAGATCGGCGGCACTGAAGCGGCGCTGGCGGGAACGGATCCAGTTGATCAACATCTGTGGCGATGGGGCAGCGCTGTTGGCCGCAGAACTGCCAGAGTTGGCCACTGGGCAACGCCGCGGGATCCTGGCGAGCGGGGTGTCGAGCGGCGCCATGGAACTGGCCACGCGTGCACTGCTGGAGGCCCGCCCGAGCCTGCTGAAGGCTTGGCTTGACGCCCAGCAATGGGCCGATGCCAGCGGCCACGCCGAGGGTGTCGACTGGCGCCGACCAATGCCATTGGCCCGGATCCTGTCAGCTCTGGAAGGCCAGGGGTTGAAGGCGAGCGCAGGACACCGCCAGCTGGAGGAGCGTTGTGAACAGCTTGAACGCTCCCTTGACCTGGAAAAGGAGCATGTGGGGTTGCTGCAGGGCTATCTGCTGCAGATGGAGCGAGAACTCGACCACTTCCTGGCCAACCATGAGCGGACAGCAACGCTGGCGGAACAACTTCCGCAGCTGCTGGAGCGGGCTCGGCGCCTGATCGGAGTCAGCAGCTCCGCAGTACCCGGTGGCCATGGGCTCCATGGCTGAGGCCTAAGGCTCGCTGGTCAGCAGGCCGCTTGTCTGATCAAGCCGCCCACCCATGACGTCGCCTTCGCCCGTCTTCAGCGCAACACCAGAATCTGCGTGGCGTCGCTCAGGGGCGCCCCCAGGGTCACCGTGCGGCCCGGGCGCTGCACGGGGGTGCCGGGCATGGCATCAAGGAAGGGCTTCACGCTGCCCTGGTCGCAACTGGCGGGGGTGGTGCCGCTCACGTATTGCACCGGGATCACGCGGCGTGGTTGCAGTTCGCGCACCACTTCAGCGGCTTCGGCGCCTGTGTACACCTTGGCGCCGCCGCCCACACCGATGATCAGCACATCGGGCTTGCCGAGCAGCACGCGGTCTTCCGGTTTCAGCGGCGCGGCCGTGCCGCCGAGGTGGGCGATCTCCAGTCCTCCCTGCTTCCAGCGCCACAGCGTCGCCATGCCGAAGCGGCGGCCGCCGAGGCGGTCGTGGGGGGCAGCGAAGCCTTCGATGCGCAGACCCGCCACCCGGTAGGAGCCCGGGCTGACCAGGAAGCGGCCGGTGGCCACAGGCGCCCCTTCATCCAGCAGGCGGCTGCTGGCCAGGATCACGTCGGCGCTCACCCTCGGTTCCGGCAGCCCGGCGGCGCAGCCCACCGCCTTGAACGGATTCAGCAGCACCGTGGCGCCACCGCCGCGGATCAGCAGGGCGCTGTGCCCGTAGCTGGTGATGCTCACCCCACCGGCAGCATGGCCGGCCAGCGGCATCGCCAGGGCCAAGGGCATCGCCAGGGTCAAGCCCCCCACCAGCAGCTGGGCAAGCAGGCGGCGCCGGGACGGGGCCGGTGCCGGGGAGTCGGACGCCATGGGCTGCTTTGCGCCCCGATGGCGCCGGATCTTGGCGGAACCTAGCAGCGCTGCCGGGGCGAGCCCTACCGACTGGTTCCGCTCGTCGTGCTGGCGGCCTGCCGCAGGAAGTTGGCCAGCAGCTGATGGCCGCTCTGGGTGAGCACGCTCTCCGGGTGAAACTGCACCCCCTGCACGTGGCGGTACTGCCGGTGCCGCAGGCCCATGATCGTGCCGTCTTCCAGCCACGCGGTGATCTCCAGGCAGTCGGGCAGGCTCTCGCGCTCGGCGATCAGGCTGTGATAGCGGGTGGCCGTGAGCGGGTTGGGCAACCCCTCGAACACCCCCACCTCTGTATGCAGCACCGGTGAGGTTTTGCCGTGCATCAGCTCATGGGCGCGCACCACCTTGCCGCCGTACACCTGGGCCAGGCACTGGTGCCCCAGGCACACCCCCAGGATCGGCACCGTCGGCCCCAGCGCCGCCAGCACCTCCAGGCACACGCCCGCCTGATCCGGGTCACCGGGGCCCGGCGAGATCAGGATCGCGGCCGGCTCCAGCTGGCGGATCTGCTCCAGCGTGAGCGCGTCGTTGCGCTCCACCCGCAGCTCGGCCGCCAGCGGGTGCTGCGCCGCCAGCTCGCCCAGGTACTGCACCAGGTTGAAGGTGAAGCTGTCGTAGTTGTCGAGAACGAGAAGCATCCCGGCTGCCGGACCTGCCGCCATTCAACCCACCCGCGCCAGGGAGCGGCGGTTTGGGCGGCTCAAAGCCCCAGCCGCAGGAGCAGGGCCGGCACCAGCAGCAGCGCCGCGATCAGCACGGCAGCCAGGGCGGCCACCAGCACGGCGGCGGCGGCGCAATCCTTGGCGATCTTGGCCAGTGGGTGGAAGCGGCGCCCGATCGCCAGATCCACCACCGATTCGATCGCCGTATTCAGCAGTTCCAGCACCAGCACCGCCGCCACCGTGAGCACCAGCACTGCCAGGCGATCCAGGCTCAGCTGCAGCCATAGCCCCAGGCCGAACACCACCGCGCCGGTGATCACATGGATGCGGAAGTTGCGCTGGCTGACGAAGCCGTAGCCCAGCCCCTGCATCGCGTAGCGCAGGCTCAGCGGCAGATCGCCGGCCACCCTCCAGGCTCCGCCCCGGCGGCCGCGCCCCCGGCGAGGAGCTTCACTCGCCATCGGTTCGGTGGAGCGTGGCAGCAGCGTGGTCATGGGCGCCGCAACTCGGGCCTGCGTCGAACCTTACCGCTGGTTTCACTGGCACGCTCCCCCTGCCGGTCACGGCTCGCACACCGGGCCGGCGTCGCCGCTTTCTGCTGGCGCCGCCGCAGCGATGCCCTCCAGCAGCTGGTCCTGACGGGCGAGCATGGCCTCCAGGCGGGCGTCGTCGGGGTGGTCCCAGCCCAGCAGGTGCAGCAGGCCGTGGCTGGCCAGCCAGGTGAGCTCCCGCGCCAGGCTCTGGCCCGCCGCCTCGGCCTGCCGCGCGGCCGTCTCCACCGAGATCACGATGTCGCCGAGCTCGAGCGGCTCGCTGTCCTCGTCGTCGTCGCCGGTCGGCAGCGGTGGCGCCTCCTCCTGGGCCGCGAAGGCCAGCACATCGGTGGGGCCCTCCTTCTGGCGCCAGTCGGCGTTCAGCTCCGCCATCGCCGCATCGTTCACCAGGGTGAGCCCGAGGCTGTAGGAGGACGCTGCCAGCTCGGGCGGCAGTTCGCCCTGCAGCTGCGCCAGCCACACGCTCAGAGCCCCGTGCCAGAGATCGGCCCCCGCCAGCGGATCGGCCAGATCTCCGGCGGCGGCGAGCAGATCGTCCGGCAGGTCGTCGTCGCTGGAGAAGGCCAGGTCGAGGTCGGGCGGGAGCGGCAGGTTGCCGTGGGCGGCTGGCAGCGTCATTGCGGCAGGGTGGGGCGGCCGAACCAGGCCAGCAGCAGCAGCAGGGAGCTGAGCCCCACGGCGGTGAGCCCGAAGTGCAGCAGGCTCTGACGCCCCTTGCGCACCATGTTGCGCATCGCCAGCTTCACGAAGCTCGGCGGTGGCACTGCGGGAGCTGCCGTGGTCGCGCCGGGGGCGTCCGGGGGGCTGCTCTCAGGCATCTGGGGATTGGCCATCAGGGGATCAACGGGGCTCAGGCGGCCTCATCGGCGGCGATCTCCACACCCTGGCGCAGCAGCGCCTGGATGAAGGGATCGAGATCGCCATCCATCACCCCCTGCACATCGGTGGTTTCCACGGCGGTGCGCAGATCCTTCACCATCTGGTACGGGTGGAACACGTAGTTGCGGATCTGGTTGCCCCAGGCCGCTTCCACGATGTCGCCGCGGATGTCGGCGATCTCCGACGCCCGCTGCTCCTGGGCGATCACCAGCAGCTTGGCCATCAGCAGCGCCATCGCCTTCTCCTTGTTCTGGAGCTGGGAGCGCTCCTGGGTGCAGCGCACCGCCAGGCCGGTGGGGATGTGCAGGATCCGCACGGCCGTCTCCACCTTGTTCACGTTCTGGCCGCCGGCGCCGCCCGAGCGGGAGGTGGTCACCTCCAGATCCTTGTCGGGGATGTCGAGCTTCACGTCTTCGTCCAGCTTCGGCATCACCTCCACCCCCGCGAAGCTGGTCTGGCGCTTGTCGTTGGCGTTGAAGGGCGAGATCCGCACCAGCCGGTGGGTGCCCTTCTCGTTGCGCAGGTAGCCGTAGGCGTAGCGGCCGTCGATCTCGATCGTGCAGCTCTTGATGCCCGCCTCCTCCCCTTCCGAGAGTTCGTCCACCGACACCTTCATGCCGTGGTCTTCGGCCCAGCGGGTGTACATGCGCATCAGCATCAGCGCCCAGTCCTGGGCATCGGTGCCGCCGGCGCCGGCGTTGATCGAGATCACGGCGCCTTCCTTGTCATAGGGGCCGCTCAGCAGCCGCTCCAGTTCCCAGCGGTCGAGGGCGCCCTTGAGGCTCTGCAGGCCGCCGTTGGCCTCGCCCAGCAGTTCCTCGTCGGGTTCCAGGTCGTAGAGCTCCAGCGTGGCGCGGGCGTCGTCGATCGCCGCCTGCCACTGCTGCAGTTGCTCCAGCTGCGCCTTCACCTCATCGAGCTGGCGCATCTGTTTCTGGGCCTGCTGCTGGTCGTCCCAGAAGCCGGGCTGGGAGGCCAGCTGCTCGAGGTCCTGCTGGCGCGCGTTCAGGGCCGGTACGTCAAAGACAGTCCTGGGCATGGCCCAGGCGGTCGGTGAGTTCGGAGAGATCGCGCTTGAAATCGGTGAGATCGAGCACCGGCGGGCCTGGGGCGTGGTGGATTCGACCGTATCAGCCGCGCCTGCTTGCCACGCCCGCGTCGGCGCTCCCCGACCGGGGCCGCTCCTAGGATCCAGCCAAAGCACCGGTCCAGCCTGATGGCGGTATCCCCCGCTCCCTCCTCCGCCAGCCCCAGCGTGGAGATCTACACCTGGCGGTTCTGCCCGTTCTGCATGCGCGCCAAGGCGCTGCTGGATCGCAAAGGGGTCGCCTACACCGAATACGGCATCGATGGCGATGACGCGGCCCGCGCCGCCATGGCCGACCGCGCCGATGGCCGCACCAGCCTGCCCCAGATCTTCATCGCCGATCGGGGCATCGGCGGCTGCGACGAGCTCCATGCCCTCGAACGCACCGGCCGCCTCGATCCCCTGCTGCAGGGAGCCTGAGGGGTGGGGGCCACAGCACGCACCCCGGCGCCCGCTTCCCAGCTCTTCGTCGTCGACCCCATCGAGCGGCTGCGGCCGGCTAAGGATTCCAGCGTCGCCCTGATGCAGGCCGCCCAGCGGGCCGGCCAGGAAGTGTGGGTCTGCACCATCGCCGAGCTGGCCGTGGAAGGCGAGCGGGCCGGCGCCGCTGGCCCCGGTTGCACGCCGCTGGTGCGCGCCCGCCCCGTCACCTTCGCCCCCATGCACCCCGACGGTGACGGCTGGCAGGTGCCCGATCCCTGGTTCAGCGCCGGGGAACCGCTCTGGCTGCCGCTTCATCACTTCCCGGTGGTGTGGATGCGCAAGGATCCCCCCGTCGATGAAGCCTTCCTCTACGCCACCCTGCTGCTGGAGCGGGCCGAGCACCAGGGCGTGCGCGTGCTCAACCGGCCCGCAGCCCTGCTGGCCTGGAATGAGAAGCTCGGCGCGCTGCGCTTCAGCCACCTGATGGCGCCCTCGCTGGTGAGTGCCGATGCCCAGCAGCTGGCCGCCTTCGCCGCCCTGCACCACGAGGTGGTGCTCAAGCCGCTGGGGGGACGCGCCGGCCAGGGCGTGGTGCGAACCGCCGCCGCCGCACCGGGCCTGCGTGCCCTGCTGGAGCTGGTCACCCACCAGCAGACACTGCCGGTGATGGTGCAGGCCTTCCTGCCGGCCGTCACCGCCGGCGACAAACGCATCCTGCTGGTGAACGGCGAGCCGCTGGGGGCGATCAACCGCCGGCCCCTGCCCGGCGAGTTCCGCAGCAATCTGGCGGTGGGCGGCGCCCCTGAACCCACGGCCCTCACCGCCGCCGAAACCGCCATCTGCTCCGAACTGGAGCCGGTGCTACAGGCGGAAGGCCTGTTCTTCGTGGGCATCGATGTGATCGACGGCCGCCTGAGCGAGATCAACGTGACCAGCCCCACGGGCATCCGCGAGATCGAACGGCTGGGCGGTGTGCCCGTGGCCGATCTCACCATGGAGCGGCTCCTGAAGGTCTGAGGCCTGGCCATCCGCCAGGGCCCGTCCACCAGAGGAGCCGTTGCTGCTGATTCGTGGATCGGGTTTAGTCTCTGGGTCCATCTTCGCGACCGGAACCATGACGTCCGACGCCAGCCTGGTCCCGGGTAGCGATTCCAATCAGGACACCGGATTCAGTAAGGAGCAGCGTCGCGCTGACCGCCTGATGACCGAAGGCATCGAGGACCTGGTTCAGCCCTTGTTCAAGGTGAATCAAGGCCTCGGCTGGCTGCGTCTGTTCGCCCTGCTGGTGCCTTCGCTCGCCTGTCTGTGGATGTACTGGCAGGAACCCCGGTTGCTTCTGGCCCTGCCCTGGCTGGTGGCGAGCACGCTGCTCTACGCCTTTGTGATGATCAGCACCCACGACATCAGCCACTCCACCCTGCTTGACCTCGGTGACATTGAACAGGCCGTGGGCTGCGCGCTGAGCTGGCCGATCGGTTGGCCCTATCGCACTTACCGCAATCTGCATCAGCTCCATCACCGCATGAATGGGATGGACCTGCGCGACCCGGAGCGGCGGGAACCGTCCGAGGAGGAGGAGGCCAGGGCCGGTGCGCTGCGGCGTCTCCACTTTCAGCACCCGTTCTGGATCAGCGTGCTCGTGTTCGGCGGCCTGCAATTGATTGTGTCGATGTTCTGGTTCGGCTGGAAACTGCGTGACAGCCATTCACGCCTTGTCGCCGGCATGGTCAACGACCTGATCGGCATCCTGGTGGTGCAGACCTGCATGTTCGCCTGGGCAATCAGCCAGGGCGAGGTGATCAAGCTGATCCTGATGCTGGTGGTGGTGGAGCGCCTCGTGGGCGGACTGATGCAGGTGCGCGGCATGATCGAGCACCACAGGCTCTGGCACGCCAACACCACCTATGAGCTCACTCAGCTGTACACCTCGCGCAACATTGCCGCCGGTCCGCTGGTGAACGTGCTGATGGGAGGCCTGCCGCATCACTCGCTGCATCACGCCTACCCGTCGATCCCCTACGACCGGCTACCCGAGGCCACGGCCATCGCAGAGAAGACACTGCTCAGCCATGGCAAGCCACCGCTGCCCAAGGTGGACAACTACATCGAGGGACTGGCCTTGCTGATGTGATGCCGTGCTTCACAACCCTGGCAGCAAGCGGGGCAGGAAGACCAGCACCAGTGGAATCCCGATGCGCTGGATGCCGATCCAACGGCCAAGCTGACTTGGTGGGTGGCTGATGGCTAAGCGCGCAGCGCTCGACCCACTCGCTCAGAAGCTGCTCGGCTTGCTCGGCGTCTGGGGGGTGTTTCCCGAAGCGAGTGAACTGGGGAGTTGGCTGCGCGCATGGTTGTAGCCAGCTTCAAAGATCTGGCTGTAACTCTTCCATTCCATGAAGGGGTAGTGCCCGATCTCAGGCCTCAGCACCACATCGGCAAGGTGTTCCTGTGACTGGGAAGCAGCGTGGGAGGCACACATCATGGCGTTGATGATGGTTTTGCCGAGGGATGGTCTGCGCCGCTGCCGGTTCACACCATATTGATTGGCGGAATCCGGCTCTACATCCAGCGAGATGGCGATGATCCTGCCATCGGTCAGGTGCCGGGCCGGAGCGATGGGAAGATTATTCAGGATTCCGCCATCCACATGCAGTTCGCCAGTGGTGTCTTCAACGGGTGGAAAGATTCCCGGCACTGACATGCTGGCGATCACAGCGGTGGGAATGTCGCCAGCTGTCCAGGCTTGAAGTTGATTGGTGGAGAGATTGGTGGAGAAACACTGCAGCACCAACCAGCTGTCTTGAATCATCGAGCAACCGAAGAAGGCGGCGAGCTCACGCTGGGAATTGGACAACGAAAACAGGGAGTCGCGGGGAATGGTGATGGTGTAGGGCTTGGCGTCGATGATCACTCGCTCAAGGTGTCCGAGGATTTGCTGCGCGGTCAGCTCAAAGGCTGCCAAGGAGGAAACGAGCGCTCCAATGCTCACGCCCATGACCATGTCGATGTCGTCCACCGGAAGTTCCTGTAGGGCAGCGATCGCTCCAACATGAGCAAATCCCCTGGCACCACCACCGCCCAGCACCAGAATGTTCTGGAGGCGCAGCACCGTGCGGGCCAGCCGTTCCAAATGGCTTTGCTTGGCAGCTTTGATGTTGAGCACGAAGGCAAAACTCTTGTCGCTGAACCAGCCCTGCGTGCTGGGGCAATCCTGCTCCATGGGCCAGAGCCGCACCAGAATCGCCTCCGAATCCATACGGCTGGGCAGATCGGCATGGTCAACGCTGCCATCACTGAGAATCACCAGCCGGTCGATCAACTTCTGATTCCTCCAGCTCACTGCCAGCGGATCGTCCGTGATCAACACCTGAAGATCGCGCGCTTTGGTGGCTTCCGTGAGCTGGTGGTGAAGTTCAGCCTCGCTGCTGCAATGACATGTGATGACAGGGTTTTCTAAGGGGATGGTTTTGCCTGCCTGGCTACGTAGATGGCTGGCCAGCTCCACCAGGACCTGGCGTGTGAGCAAGGACTCCGGGTGGACATTGTGAATCAGAATGGTATTGAGAGGAGATTGCCTTGGATCTCTGCCGATGGAGGCGGCTTCGGCCAGCGATGCCAACAGCTGAGTCTGAAAATCAGCCGATTGATGCAGCATCTGCTGGAGATCTTCCTTGCCGAACTGGAAGTACTTCAGATCGGTCAGCGCGATCGCAGAAGCGGATCGTGGCTGATCACAGAACAACCCGTATTCACCCACCAGATCCCCCTGCACCACTTTGCGGAAGCAGCAGGTGGTGTGCTCCAGTCCGCCGCTGAACAGGCCGAGAATTCCTGCTTCAATCACATAGGCGAAGTCGGCTGACTCCCCTTCTCGGAAGAGAAGATCGCCTTCTTTGATCGTGCCTGTCTGCGGGTTCAGAGCCTCGATGCAGCTGGACGGAATGCTTCTGAACATCCGGGAGTGTTTGAAGACCTTCTGCAGCCGCTCCCTCGTCGTCATCCCGTCTGTGCGGCACTGTTGAACTGCGTGTGATTATCCCTCTACCCCTGCAGGCTGCTACTGGCGCGCCTGCGTATGTGCGGGATCGCTGGATCCAGCGGCAGATTGAGTTGTTGTTGCAGGACACCCAGTTTCAGGGCCACTTCCTGCAGCTCCCGCTCCGGTTCCGAACCCCGCACCAGGCCCGCACCCGCCGTGAGTTCCAGCTGGTCACCGTGCAGGCGCCCGCTGCGGATGGCCACCCGCAGCTCGGCGTCGCCAGCGCTGTCGATCCAGCCGATCGGGGCGGCGTAGTGGCCGCGTTCGAACGGTTCCAGGCTGCGCAGCCAGGCCATCGCTTCCCGCCGGGGGAGCCCCGCCACCGCCGGTGTGGGGTGCAGCGCCGCCGCTAGGGCCAGCAACTGCTGGTCCCCGAGGGCTGCGGTGATGGGGGTGTGCAGATGCACCAGCTGGCCGTGCCGAGCCAGCCGCGGATGGCGCGGCCGCCGCGGCGACAGTCCGGCGCCGGCCAGCACCTCAGTGATCGCCTCCACCACCAACTCGTGCTCGTGCCGGTCTTTGACGGACCGGCTGAGCTGGTCGGCCAGCGGCCCGCAGGGGGCGGTGCCGGCCAGGGCGTCGCTGCGCAGCTGGCCCTGGCGCACGGTCAGCAGCCGCTCCGGCGAGGCGCCGATCAGGGCTGCACCTTCCCGTTGCTGCCACAGGAAGCGACAGCTGCCGGGCTGATGGCGTCGCAGATGGGCCAGCAACTGGAGTGGATCCAGCGGGCGGTCGAGCTGCAACTGCTGCCGCACCGCCACCACCAGCTTGCGCAGGGCACCGCTCTCCACCAGTTCCAGGGCACGCGTCACCGCTTCGCGGTAGCCCGCTTCCCAGGGAGAACGGCTGGCGATGCCCGGGCCCCTGCCCAGGGGGAGCTCCGCCTCGTGATCCGTCGGCAGCTGTTCCAGACGGCGGGCCTGTTCCCAGAGCTCTTCGGCCATCGCTCGGGTGGTGACATCCCCGCCCAGATTGCGCTGCAACCTCAGCCAGCAATGGCGGCCCTGGCGGCTGAGTTGCCAGCGGGGCAGGACCGCCTCCACACCGGCTACACCATTGCCTTCCTGCAGCGGGCTGTCGAAGAAGGAGAAGGCCAGCAGCACCCGGGGCCGCGCCGCGGCGGGGCAGAACTGGGGCACCGTCACCAGCCGGCTCAGGCTCACGGCGCTGAACCGCTGGGCCATCTCGAAGCGGCGTGGACCGCTCAGAACAAGGCTGTTTGTGTGGCCCGTTGCCGCCAGGCAGAGCCCGGGGGCGCCATCCCAGAGGAAGCGGAAACGATGACCATCACCCAGGTGGGGGAGGAGCGCCAGCGGGTCCCGAGCGGGAATCGGCAGGGCCAGGCTGAGCACGCCCTCCTCCTCGAGCTGCCGTGCCCCAAGGGCGGCGGCTGCCAGCAGATCGGTGAAGGAAGGGGCGACCTGCACCAGGGGGAGGGCCGGGAGCGGCGGGCGGAAGCTGCTCAAATGTATGGGTCCTCTTCGGTCCGACGTCTCCGCTGCCCATGTCCGACCCCAAGGTCGTCGCAAGCCGTTACGCATGCGCGGATCCTGCCCGTCGCCGGTTGTGGAAGGCAGCCATCAAGTGGCCGATGTATTCGGTGGCGGTGATGCCCGTGCTGCTGGCCGCTGGCTGGCTGGCCGGCCAGGGACAGGTTCCGCGCTGGGACCAGCTGCTGGGGTTCCTTGTGGCGGCTGTACTCCTGCTCGGCTGGGAGAACCTGGCCAACGATGTCTTTGATGCCGATACCGGCGTGGACCGGCTCGGCAAGCCCCATTCAGTGGTGAACCTCACCGGCCGCCGCGACCAGGTGGCTGTGCTGGCCAATGGCTGCCTGGGGCTGGGTCTGGTCCTGATCGCCGTGGTGGCGGCCCGCAGCACTCCGGCGGTGCTGGCGCTGGTGCTGGCCTGCTGCGGGCTCGGCTACGCCTACCAGGGGCCGCCGCTGCGGCTGGGTTACAGGGGGCTGGGGGAACCGCTGTGCTGGCTGGCCTTCGGGCCGCTGGCCACAGCCGCCGCCCTGCTGGCACTCGCCCCCGCCGCGACGGCCACAGCGATCCCTTGGCGCACCGCCTTGCTGCTTGGCGGCGGGCCTGCCATTGCCACCACCCTGGTGCTGTTCTGCTCCCATTTCCACCAGGTGGCGGAAGACGCCGCCAATGGCAAGCACTCGCCGGTGGTGCGGCTCGGCACGGCACCGGCGGCGGCGCTGGTGCCCTGGTTCGTGGCCCTCACCCTGGCGCTGCAGTGGGCGCCGGTGCTGCTGGGGCGCTGGCCGCTCACGGCCCTGCTCGGGGTGGTGGGCCTGCCGCCGGCCCGCGCCTTGATCCAGCTGCTGCGGGAGCACCACGCCGCCCCTGAGCGGATCACCAGCAGCAAGTTCCTGGCGCTTCAGTTTCAAGCCCTCAACGGACTCGGCCTGGCCTGTGGACTGGCGGTGGGGCCATGGCTGAGCCGCTGGTGACGCTGACCTGGCGGCCCTTCCGGCTGCCGTTGGCGCGTCCGCTGGTCACGGCCCAGGGCGCCATGGCCGAAAAGCACGGCTGGTTGCTGCGGCTCCAGGCCGAAGGCCCGGGCAACTCCCGCATCGGCGCCTCCGGCCATGGCACCTCCAGCTCCGGCCTGGCCGCCCCAGCCGGCCTTGGCTGGGGAGAAGCGGCGCCGCTGTGTTTCACCCCAGCCACCGCCCAGGAGCGCCAGCGCTCGCTGGCCGCGGCGATCAAGGCCCTCGGCAGCGCTCTGCCCCGGCAGGAGCTGGAGGCGTCCCTGCCTTCCCTGCCGCCCGAGCTGGCTTTCGCGCTCGGCCTGGCCCTGGCGGAAGCCGATGGGCTGCTGGGCGTGGCCGCCGGCGGCTGGCTGGCGGCGCCCCCTTCCGCCGTGCTCCTGGCGGCAGGGGAAGCGGCGGTGGCGGCGCTGGACGCGGCGCTCGATCGGCGAGCGGAGCCGCCGTTCACCTGCAAGTGGAAGGTGGCCGCCGCTGGCGATGAGGTCGAGCGTGAGCTGCTGGAGCAGCTGCTGGCGCGCCTGCCTGCCGGCAGTCGCCTGCGCCTGGATGCCAACGGCGGCTGGGACCGCGCCACGGCCTGGCAGTGGGCCGAGCGGCTGGCAGAGGATCCGCGCCTGGAATGGCTGGAGCAGCCCCTGGCTCCCACTGACCTTCCCGGCCTGCAGGAGCTGGCACGGCGGGTGCCGGTGGCGCTGGATGAGTCGCTGCAGCTCGATCCCGCCCTGCGCCGCCACTGGCCGGGCTGGCAGGTGCGGCGGCCTGCCGTGGAAGGGGATCCCCGGCAGCTGCTGGCGGCGTTGCAGCAGGGCGACGGCGGCGCCAGTGCAGTGGTGCTGAGCACGGCCTTCGAAACGGGCATCGCGCAGCGGTTGGTGGGGCATCTGGCGGCGCTGCAGAGCCGGAGCGCCACCCCCGCCGCTCCCGGCCTGGCGCCCGGCTGGGCGCAGGCCTCAGCGTTGTGCGCCGCCGATCCGGAAACAGTGTGGCAGGCGGCTGGCGCCGGCCAGCGGGCCGAGGAAGGCCATAGCTTGTGACGCCTGATCGGGCATGACGATGGCCCTCAGCATCGAAGTGCACGCCGAGGTGGCGCCTGAGCCGCAGGTGGCCCGGTTGCTGGCCGCCTGGCAGCGGGGGCAACTGGTGGGGTTGTGTGCGGCAGGGGAAGGGGAAGAGCTGGTGGCGGCCATGGCCGGCTGCCCGCCGCTGGCGGCGCCGGGGGTGGTGATCGGCAGCGGCGGCAGCCGTGGCGGGCGCCGCTGGTGCGTGCAGCCACTGGCCCATCTGCAGGCCTCGGCCCGCGCCACGGCCGCCTGGCTGCAGGCCTTGGGCCTCGATCCCGCCGCCTGCCTGCAGCTCAATCCGCTGCCGCTGCAGCACACGAGCGGCCTGATGCCGGTGCTGCGTGCCCGGCAGTGGGGCGGCCAGTGGCGTTGGTTGCCGCCGCAGCTGCTGCGCGCGCCGGCTGAGCTGCCGGAGGCGGTGCCTCTGCCGACGGATCGTCCGGTGCTGCTGTCGCTGGTGCCCACCCAGCTGCAGCGCCTGTTGGCGGATCCGGCAGGGCGGCGCTGGTTGCGGGGCCTGGCAGTGATCTGGACGGGTGGGGGCCCCCTGGCTCCGGATCTGGCCGCCTGGGCCAGGCACGAGGAGATCCGCCTCGCCCCTTGCTATGGGGCCACCGAAACCGCCGCCATGGTCACGGCGCTGCCGCCGCAGCGCTTCCTGGCCGGCGATGGGGGCTGCGGCCACCCCCTCGACGATGTGACCCTGCGCCTGAACCCTGCCGATGGCGCGATCGAACTGCGTTGCGGGCGGCTCAGTCCGGGCTGGCTGGCTGCCGACGGCATCGGCCTGCGCCCGTTCGTTGAAGCCGGCGCCGAGGGCTGGTGGGCCAGCGGCGATGCCGGGCAGCTCACACCGGCCGGTCTGCAGGTGCTGGGCCGGCTCGACGGAGCCATCCACAGCGGCGGCGAAACTGTGTTTCCCGAGCAGGTGGAGCAGCGGCTGAAGCGGCTGGCCGCCGCCGCCGGCCTGCCACTGGCGGATCTGCTGTTGCTGCCGGTGCGGGATCCTCTCTGGGGGGAGCGGTTGGTGGCCCTGGTCCGCCCGCTGCCAGTCGGAGCTGCTGCGCCGTTGCGCGAAGGCCTGATGGAGCTCGCCCGCCGCCTGCCGCCGGCCGAGCGGCCGCTGCACTGGTGGACCTGCACATCCCTGGCGCGCACCGACACGGGCAAGTGGCAGCGGCCGCGCTGGCATGAATGGTTGCGGCAACAGCATGAAATCAACCCCGAACCCCGCTAAAGAGGGTGCGCGTTGACTGCCACCGATGGCTGACCTGACTGATTCCGAGATCGCCAACAAGAAACTGGTGGCAGGGCTGCTGGGGCTCTTTCTTGGTGCACTGGGCATTCACAAGTTCATGCTCGGTTACACCAAGGCCGGCATCATCATGCTGCTCGTCACTGTGCTCACCTGCGGGTTCGGCGGCTTCGTGATGGGTGTGATCGGCCTGATCGAAGGCATCATTTATCTCGCCGCCACCCCGCAGGACTTCAAGGCCACCTATATCGATGCCCAGAAGGAGTGGTTCTGATGGCGAAGCAACGCGCCGGCACAGCACGTCGAGCCCTGCTGCTCGTGGTGCTTGGTGTGGGAGGCGTGGCCAGCGTCAGCCTGGCTCCCGGGCTCGCGCTGGAACCGCTCCATCCCCTCACCCTGATCGCTTCCCTGCTGCCGCTCCAGCTGGCGGGGCTGCTGTGGGTCTTCGGCCGCTAGCCCGGAGCGGACTCCGCTGGTGGTGTTGCCGGCTCCAGTGGCGCTGCAGAAGCTGATGACGCAGCCGGTGCTGAGGCCGCAAGCCACCGTTCGACCGCATCCGGCAGCGCCTGCCGTTGCCGGACCGTTGGATCGATCGCCACATGGCGCAGTCGGGCCCGCGCCACTTCACGCCCTTCAGAAGTGAAGCGATAGGCCACCTCGAAGCTCGATGCCTCCAGGCGCTGCGGCTCCAGCCTGATCCGCAGGGGCGCGCCGCAGACGAGGGGCCGCCGGTAGTCGGCGTCGCAGTGCACCACCGGCAGCGCGCGGGCGGGCGTGGCGGCGGGGGTCGGAAAGATCTCTGCGGCCGCAATGCCGAAGCGCTCCAGGCTTTCCTCCCAGGCTTCGTGGCACCAGCGCAGCAACTGGTGGAACTGCATCACGCCGGCGGCATCGGTGTCGCCGAAGCGCACCATTCGCCGCAGCTCCAGCCAGTCGGCGGGATCCTGGCGGGTGCCGGGTTCCCCCAACTCCGGGTTGATCGCACCCTCCCCTGGCTGCATCACCTTCCTCCATCCTTCCCGCCGTCTGACCATCCTGGTGGGCCGCCCCACAAAGCCGGCGTGGCGGTCACGCCACGCACGCCGCCGGAGTGGCGGACGAGGCCTGCAGCGCCGTGTCGTGCTTGCGTGTCGGAGGGAGATTTCCGCCGTTCATGACAGGTCTGTTGTCGGCTGTGGTCACCACGACTACGTTCCCCTCAGTGCGTTGTTTTTTCTTTTGGCCGCCGAGATCGCTTACGAGCCGCCCAGCATCAACAAGGCCTGGGCGGCGTTTGTGGCCCACATCCCCACCATCCTGCTGATCTGGGTGGCCACCATCGTCATCGCTGTGATCGGCTTTGTCGTATCGGTGATCTTTTCGTTGATCGGGATCGGTCTGGCCGGCGGCAATACCGATGCTGAAGCCGTGGGGTCGTTGGCCGTTTGGCTGGGCAATCTCTCCCAGGTGCCGTTCGCGATCCTCTCCAATCTGGTGGGGGTGCTGTTCGTGGCCGTGCCCGCCATGCATTACGACAGCGGCGAGAACATTTCCTCTCAGGTGGCCTTCCGCGCCCTGCTGCAGCGGCCCTTGCGTTACCTGCTCGCCGGTGCGTTGTTTTCGGTGGTGACCACCGTGGGCTTCCTGCTCTGCATCCTGCCCGGTATTGCCGTGGCCTTGGTGACGCCGGTGTTCGTGAACAGGATCTTCCTCAGTGATCAGCCGATCGTGGAGGCCTTCGTGTCTTCGTTCCAGGCGGTGTATCGCTCACCGCGCGGTCGCACGTTTGCCGGCATCCAGCTGCTCACCTGGCTGGTCGTACTGATCGTTTCCGTCTGCACCTGTGGCCTCGGAGCTCTCGTGGCCGTGCCGGTGGGAACCTTCTACATCCAGAACTCCGCGTATCACCAGGGAGCCATCAGCTAGCTCCCCGGAAGCATCACGCCCATATCCGCTGAGCTGGAGTGGGCTACCCGCTTGGAAACGCAGGCAGACCGAGCCCGTAACTGAACAGCATCCGTGCGGCCCAGTAGAGCAGCAATGCCGCGGCAGCCAGCACCAGATGACGTTCGTTCAGAGCCCGGGGCACCAGTTGACCACTGCGCAACGCTGCCACGGACCACACCACCAGGGCGGCCGCGGCGAGCGGCCCGAAGGCGTGCAGCTGAGCCGAGGTGGCCAGCTGGCCGTTGAGAGCGGCTACCGTGGCACGGGTGAGGAAGCAGGTGGGGCAGGGAATCCCCGTGAGCGCCCGCAGCGGACAGGACAGCCCCGGCAGGCCGGCGTGCCAGCCCTTCAGCCAGAGATAGCCGGTTAGCAAGGCCGGAAGGGCCACCCCGCAGCGCCGCAACTGATCGAGCCAGCGCTGGCGCCGGCTCCGCTGCGGATCACGGCGGCGCGAAGCGCTCAGCGATCCACCGAGCCCATGATCACGTCGATGGAGCCGAGGATCGCCATGATGTCGGCCACCTTGGCCCCGGTGAGGATGTGGGGCAGGATCTGCAGGTTGTTGAAATCGGCGGCGCGGATCTTCCAGCGCCAGGGGGTGACGTCGTCGTTGCCCATGATGAACACGCCCAGCTCCCCTTTGCCGGATTCCAGCCGCGCGTAGAGCTCACCACCGGGGATCTTGAAGGTGGGGGCCACTTTCTTGGCGATGTACTGATAGTCGAAGCCGAAGGATTCACCCCCCTTACCCTCGCTCATGCGCCTGGCCTCCAGGTTTTCGGTGGGGCCGCCTGGGATTCCCTTGCAGGCCTGCCGCAGGATCTTGAGGGATTGACGCATCTCCTCGATGCGCACCTGATAGCGCGCGTAGCAATCGCCTTCCGTGCGCCAGGCCACGTCCCAGTCGAAGTCGTCGTAGCACTCGTAGTGATCCACCTTGCGCAGATCCCAGGGCACGCCGGAGGCGCGCAGCATCGGGCCCGACAGGCTCCAGTTGATGGCCATCTCACGGCTGATCACGCCGAGGCCCTGGATCCGGCGCTTGAAGATCGGGTTGTTGGTGATCAGCTTTTCGTATTCATCGATCTTTGGGCCGAAATAATCGAGGAAATCGAGGCACTTCTCCAGCCAGCCGTAGGGAAGATCGGCAGCCACGCCTCCGATGCGGAAGTAGTTGTTGTTGATCAGCCGCTGGCCGGTGGCCGCTTCCCAGAGGTCGTAGATCATCTCCCGTTCGCGGAAGATGTAGAAGAAAGGGGTCTGGGCGCCCACATCCGCCAGGAACGGGCCCAGCCAGAGCAGGTGGTTGGCGATGCGGTTGAGCTCCAGCATCAGCACCCGGATGTAGCTGGCCCGCTTCGGCACCGGGATGTCGGCCAGCCGTTCCGGCGCGTTCACCGTGATCGCCTCGTTGAACATGCCGGCGGCATAGTCCCAGCGGCTCACGTAGGGCACGAACATCACGTTCGTGCGGTTCTCGGCGATCTTCTCCATGCCGCGATGGAGGTAGCCGATCACCGGCTCGCAGTCCACCACGTCCTCGCCGTCGAGGGTCACCACCAGCCGCAACACCCCGTGCATCGAGGGGTGGTGAGGCCCGAAGTTCACCACCATCGGCTCGGTGCGTGTTTCGAGCTGCGTCATGGCGCCGGGGCGGGCGAGCGATCCGCCGGATCTTAGGAAGGGATCGCCGCAACCAGGGCCTTTGCCGCCAGACGCCCCCTCCGGGTTCCACCATCTGCCGGTGCTCGCCGATGCCGTGCTGGCGGCCTTCAGCGACCTGCCTCCTGGCGCCACCGTGATCGATGCCACCGTGGGCGGTGGCGGCCACAGCGCCCTGCTGCTGGAGGCCCATCCCGACCTGCAGCTGATCGGTCTGGATCAGGACGCCACCGCCCTGGCCGCCGCCGCCACGCGGCTGGCCCCGTTCGGCGAGCGGGTGCGCCTGATCGCCACCAATTTCGCCGCCTACGCCCCCGCCACCCCTGTGCACGGGGTGCTGGCCGATCTGGGCGTGAGCAGTCCCCAGCTGGATGTGGCGGAGCGCGGCTTCAGCTTCCGCGCCGATGGCCCCCTCGACATGCGCATGAACACCAGCGCCGGCGAGAGTGCCGCCGAGCTGCTCGACCGCCTCGACGAGAAGGACCTTGCGGATCTGATCTATGCCTACGGCGAGGAACGGCTCTCGCGGCGGATCGCCCGCCGCATCGTCGAGCAGCGCCCCTGGAGCCCGGCGGACCGAACGGGCGGCGGCACCAGCGCCCTTGCCTACCTGGTGGCCGGCTGCTACCCGCCAGCGGCCCGGCGCGGCCGCATTCACCCCGCCACCCGCACCTTCCAGGCCCTGCGCATCGCCGTCAACGATGAACTCGGCGCCCTCGACCGCTTCCTGCAGCAGGCTCCGCCGTGGTTGCTGCCGGGCGGTGTCCTGGCGGTGATCAGCTTCCATTCGCTCGAAGATCGCCGCGTCAAGACGGCCTTTCTGAGCGATGAACGCCTCGAGCGGCGCACGCGCAAGCCGCTGATCGCCACGGCGGCAGAGCAGGAGGCCAATCCCCGCAGCCGCTCCGCCAAGCTGCGGCTGGCGGCAAGGCGCTGATGGCTTCGCTCGATGCGTTGTGGTGGGTAGCGCTCACGCTGCAGCTGGTGGCCATTCCCGGCACGCTGTTGCCCGTGCTGCCGGGGCTGATCTTCCTGCCGCTCGGGGCCGGCCTGTGGGTGTGGGCGGCGGGCTGGAGCACCGCCTGGCCCACCCTGCTGCTGGCCTGCCTGATCCTGCTGCTGGGCTGGGGGGCCGACGCGCTCGGGGTGGTGCTGGGGGCGGCCCGTCTACAGGCCACCCGCTGGGCCTACATCGGCGCCGGCCTCGGGTTGGTGGTGGGCTTGCTGGGGCTGCTGCCCGCCCTGCCGGTGGGCGGACCGCTGCTCGGTGCCCTGGTGGGGCCGCTGCTGGGGGCCACCCTCGGGGAGCTGGTGTCGGCGTCGTCGGCGCTGGGGCCGCTGGGGCTGGAGCGGCTGCGCCGTGCGTTGCTCGTGGGGCTGGCGGTGGTGGCCGGCATGTTGGTGAGCCGGGTGGCTCAGTTCCTGCTGGCGCTGCTGGGGGTGGCGGGCTTTGTGCTGCTCAGCACGGTGCTGGCGCCCTGAGCGCCTCCGTGTCCAGCGCGGTCACCGCGGCGGGCGCCTGGCGTAGCTCCGCCACCGCGGCGGCCACAGCGGCGATCGCCTGATCGATGTCGCCCGTGGTGGTGCCGCGGCCCAGCCCGAAGCGCACCGAGGCCGCCGCCGCGGCGCGGTCGAGCCCCAGGGCGGCGAGCACATGGGAGGGGCTGCCGGCACTGCAAGCCGAGCCGCCGCTCACCGTGAGCTGGCGCCGCAACAGGCTGTGCAGCCGGTTGCCATCGACACCGACGATGCGCACGTTGAGGTTGTGAGCCAGGCGCTGCTCAAGGCTGCCGTTCACCGCCACGCCCTCGATCGCCAGCAGGCCGTGCAGCAGCCGCTGCCGCAGGGCGCCGAGCCGCTCCTCGCGCTCCTCCCGGTCGGCCAGGGCGAGCGTGGCGGCCTTGGCCATGCCCACGATCAGCGGCACCGGCAGGGTGCCGGCCCGCAGGCCCCCTTCCTGGCCGCCGCCGTGCTGCTGGGGGTTGAGCGTGATCCCCTCGCCCACCACCAGCGCGCCGATGCCCTTCGGCCCGTAGAACTTGTGGGCGCTCATGCTGAGCAGATCGATGCCGAGGGCGTCGGGTTGCAGCGCCATGTGGCCGAAGGCCTGGGCGGCATCGCAATGAAACGCCACACCGCTGGCGCGGCAGAGCGAACCGATCGCCGCCAGCGGCTGCAGCACGCCGATTTCGTTGTTGGCGGCCATCACGCTCACCAGGATCGTGTCGTGGCGCAGCGCCGCCACCAGATCACCCAGATCCAGCAGGCCATCGGCGCCCACCGGCAGCACGGTGAGAGCAAAGCCGCGCCGCTCCAGCTCGCGCATGGTGTCGAGCACCGCCTTGTGCTCCGTGGCCACCGTGATCAGGTGACGGCCCAGGTGCTGCCGCGCTTCCGCCAGCCCCTTGAGCGCCAGATTGTTGGCTTCGGTGGCGCCGCTGGTGAACACGACGCGCTCGATCGACACCCCCAGCTGCGCCGCCAGCTGCTCCCGCGCCCGCTCCACCGCCGTGGCCGCCTCCAGCCCCGGCCGGTGCAGGCGGCTGGACGGATTGGCGAACAGCTCGCTCCAGTAGGGCGCCATCGCTTCCACCACCGCCGGCTCGCAGGGGGTGGTGGCCTGGTAGTCCAGGTAGGGATGGGTCACGGGATCGCCTGGGGCTGGGAAGAAGGGTCGGGACGCTGCGGCGACCCCGCTTCCCTTGTAGCAGTGGCGCCGCACGATCACAGCGGCGTTGTGGCTTCGATGTGGACGCGCTGGCCGGGAAGAAGCGTGGAGAATGGCGGCAGGCGCCAGATCCTTGGCTTGCTGTCCTGCCCCTGCGCTCTCCTGCTGATGCCTCGCTGCGCACTGGCCCTCAGCTCCATGGTCCTGGTGGTGGCCGCGGCCCATGGCCAGGGCGTGCCGGTGCTGATCCCTTCCCAGAACCGCCCGCCGGGCATGGCACTGCTGGTGGAGCGTGTGGTGCCCGGGGGCGTGCAGGCGCTGGGGGTCTATGCAGTCACCGCTGATCCGGCTCGCCCCGGTCTGCTGCGCATCAAGGTGTGGGAGGAGCTGCCGAACGACGTCAAGGTGCGCAGCGAAACGATCGGCTGCTCCGTCACGGCGCCGATGCGGGTCACCAATGACGGCCGCCAGCTGATCCTGCGCCAGCTCAACCCCGGCGGGGTGATCACCAGCGTCAACCGCCGGGACCATCTCGTCTGGTGGGCCTCGTGCCACCCACAGCATGCGGGCCAGGACCCGGATGGGCTGCGTGCCGTGGCGCTGCAGCTGGGATACAGCGGCAACCTGCAGGAACGGGAGCAACTGCTGCCCGCAGGATCGCTCTGAAGCCGGCCCGCAGCCGGGTTGGCGGCCCTGGATAGATTTCCGGCACCACCGGTGGGTCCATGAGCCAAGCCATCCCAGCAGCCGCACCCGACGGCGACGCCTCCCCGGACCACCCCTTTGCACAGGGTCTGGAGCCCACCGCCGCGGCCCATTCCGGCGAGGCCAGCGCCGCCACCCCTGTGGCCGCCCAGCCGCCGCGCCTGCTGCTCGTCGACGACGAGCCGGGGCTGCGCACCGCGGTGCAGGCCTACTTGCAGGACGAGGGCTTCGAAGTGGTCACCGCCAACGACGGCGAAGAAGGCTGGAAGGTGGCCCAGGAGATCGTGCCGGATGTGGTGCTCACCGACGTGATGATGCCCCGCCTCGATGGCTACGGCCTGCTCAGGCGCCTGCGGGGCGATGAGCGGCTGGGGGGTACGCCGGTGATCTTCCTCACCGCCAAGGGCATGACCGCCGACCGCATCGAGGGCTTCCAGGCGGGCGTCGACGATTACATCCCCAAGCCATTCGACCCTGACGAGCTGGTGGCCCGGGTGCGCAACATGGTGCGGCGCCAGGAGCGGCTGCTGGCCGAGGCCGCCCGCTACGCCGATGCCGACATCGGCCAGATGGCGCGCCAGATCACCGAGATCCGCTCGCTGCTGCAGGGGGGTGGTGGCAAGAAGGCGCCGACCGGCGTCAAGCTCGACTTCACGCCCCGCGAGGCGAGTGTGCTGCAGCTGGTGGCCGAAGGCCTGATGAACAAGGAGATCGCCCGCCGTCTGGAAACCTCGATCCGCAACGTCGAGAAGTACGTGAGCCGCCTGTTCACCAAGACCGGCACCACCAGCCGTACCGAACTGGTCCGCTACGCGCTCGAAAACAGCCTGGTGGAATGAGATAGCCACCGGCAGCTCCAGCACCGGTCGTGGCCCGGGCAGGGTGTCCTTCTCCTCAATCCCCCTGAAGCCCGTGCCTGCAGGGTCGCTCAACCAGGGCTGGATCTACACCGACCGGGCCGGCAGCGCCACGGCGGGCCAGACGATCTCCGCCTTCTACGCCGCCCGCTACCGCCATTCCGATCAACAGGTGTGGCAGGCGCGGCTGGAGGCCGGCGAGATCCACAGGAACGGCCAGCAGCTCCGGGCCGATGGCAGCCTCGCGCCGGGGGATCGGCTGGCGTGGCATCGGCCCCCCTGGCAAGAACCGCCGGTGCCGGATCAGTGGCAGGTCGTCCATGACGACGGCGACATCCTGGTGATCGACAAGCCCAGCGGCCTGCCGGTGCTGCCGGCCGGCGGCTTCCTGGAGCACACCGTGCTGCGTCTGATCGAGCGGCGACAGCGGGACGCGGCCGCCACTGCCACCACCGGCGTGCCCCGGCCCGTCCATCGGCTCGGCCGCTTCACCTCCGGGTTGCTGGTGCTGGCCCGCCAGCCGGCCACCCGCGCCTGGCTCAGCGCCCTGCTGCGCGAGAGCACCGCTGCCCCCGAGAGCGGCTGTCGCAAGCTCTACCGCGCACTCACGCAGGCAGGCCCCCTGCCGATCGCTGTGGGCGAGCGGCTGGAGATCCACACGCCGATCGGCCGCTGGCCCCATCCGCTGCTGGGCCAGGTGTGGGCGGCCGCCTCCGCTGCGGACTCTGCGGCGGCGCCCCTGCCGGCCTGGAGCGAGCTGCACCTGCTGCAGGTGCGCCCGCAGGCCCATCTGGTGGAGGTGGCGATCCGCAGCGGTCGCCCCCATCAGATCCGTATCCATGCCGCCAGCGTCGGCACGCCGCTGCTGGGCGATCCCCTCTACCTGCCCGGCGGCCAGGCCCGCCCCCAGGCCCTGCCGGGCCTGGGGGGCTACCAGCTGCACGCCCACCGACTCGTGCTGCCCCGGCCCGAAGGCACCTGGCTGGAGCTGGAGGCTCAGCTGCCGCCAGCTCTGGAGCTCGCCCCGGCAGCTGGCGGCTGATGCTCAGTGGCCGGCGCTCAGTGGCCGGCCTCGAACCAGCGGGCCAGCACCGACACATCCTCCTCGGCGTGACCGGCGGCGATGAGCGTGTCTTCCATCGCGGCCACCTGGGTGGTGAGCGGCAGCTCCAGCCCGGCGGCGGCCGCTTCCGCCAGGGCGATCGCCAGGTCTTTGCGGTGCAGGGCGAGCCGGAAGCCCAACGGGTAGTGATCGCTGAGCATGTTGCCCGCCCGGTGGAGCAGGGCCCAGGAGCCGGCCGCGCCCCCTTCGAGCGCGGCGCACACCTCTGCCATCGGCAGCCCAAGCCTTCGGCCCAGGGCGATCGCTTCCGCCACGGCGGCATAGCTGCCGGCCACCAGCACCTGGTTCACCGCCTTGGCCTGCTGCCCGGCGCCCACGGGGCCGAAGTGGCTGATCGAGCTGCCCACCGCCTCCAGCAGCGGCCGGGCCCGCTCCAGCGCCGCCGCGTTGCCGCCCACCAGCACCGCCAACCTGCCGGCGCGGGCCCCCTCGGTGCCGCCGGTCACCGGTGCATCGAGGTAGGTGATCCCATCGGCCTCCAGGCGGGTGGCGAGGGCGCGGCTGGTGGCGGGAGCAATCGTGGAGAAGTCGATCACCAAGGCGCCGGGGGTCAGGGCCGCCAGCGCTTGCTCCAGCAGCACGGCCTGCACGGCCCGGTCGTCACTGAGGCAGAGGCACAGCACCGCAGCAGTGGCGGCAGCCTGCGGCACCGAGGCGGCCCGGCGGGCGCCGGCAGCCGCCAGCGGCAGCTCCCGCTCACGGCTGCGGTTATGCACGGTGAGCGGGTGGCCCGCCTGCAGCAGCCGGGCTGCCATCGGCGCTCCCAGGGCGCCGAGGCCGATGAAGGCCACCGGCTCCCGCTTCGGCGTTGCCGCCGCGGCCTCCGCGGCGGCCCTCATGCCCGCTCGAAGGCGATCAGGCGGGAGAAGTAGAAGGGCGCCTGGTTGAGGCTGCGGCGCAGCGGCTGGAAGCCGGCGGCGGCGGCGGCGGCCACGATGCCGTCTTCACGCAGGGTGTAGGCGCGGGTGGTCTTGCTGGGGCCGGGGAACAGCTGGCCGATCCCCTTGAGCAACGCCAGCAGTGGCGTGTAGGGGGCGAAGCTCACGATCAGCCGCCGCTCTGCCAGACCGGCCAGATGCCGCACCATCTCCTCGGCGGCGGCCTGGGGGTAGTGGATGAACACATCGAGGCACACCACCGTGTCGTAGCGGCCGCTGAGGCTCTCCAGATCGGAGGTGTGGAAGGTCAGCCGGGCGGGATCGATGCCGGCGGCGGCGGCGCGGCGACCAGCTTCCTGCACCATGGCTTCCGAGAGGTCGCTGGCCGAGATGCTGCCGGCCCCCAGGCCGGCCAGCGGCAGGCTGAGGCTGCCCACCCCGCAGCCGGCGTCGCAGAAGCTGCGGCCGGCCAGGTCGCCTTCCTCCTGCAGCCAGGCCAGCACCTGATCCACCGTCTTCTGGTGGCCGATGCGGATGTTGCGCTGCACCTTGTTGACGTCGTCACTGTCGCTGTAGATGCGATTCCAGCGCTCGAAGCCGGTGCTGTTGAAGTAGTCGCGCACCTCCAGCTTCTCCGCTGCCTTCTCGCTGGTGGTGGGCGCCGCGTCGGTGTCCAGCAGCGGTTCGGCGGCCATGCGCTCAGGGGGTGTGGGTGGCCGGATCCTAAGGAGTGCGGGTGGCTTCGCCGGCACGGCACCAGCGCAGCGGGTCCGCGTCGCCACCGCTCCAGCGCAGGGCCTCCGCCAGCGGCTGACCCAGCAGCAGCTCCTGCACGGGGCGGTGATCACCCAGCACGCGCCGGGGCAGCACGGTGGCCGCGGCGATCGCCGCCCCCGGCGCCCGGCTCCAGCCCGCCAGCCGCACCACGCCCTCCAGCAGCGGCAGCGTCACCCCCGCCAGGGTGCCGTCCTCCAGCCGGCAACTGCCGTTCTCCACCAGCAGGCTGCGGCTGTCCCAGCGGTGCCGCCCCTCCGGCAGCCCGTAGGGCGCCAGGGCATCACTCACCAGCACCACCTGCTGCGGCGCGAGCCGCTGCAGCAGCACCGCCTGCGACGGCGCCACATGCACCCCGTCGGCGATCAGGCCCATGGCCACGTCGCCGCGCAGCACCGCCGCCGCCACCGGCCCCGGCGCCCGGTGGTGCAGGCCGGGCATGGCGTTGAAGGCGTGGGTGAGCATGCCCACGCCCGCCTCGAAGGCGTGCTGCGCCTGCCGCTCACTGGCTTCGCTGTGGCCCAGGCTCACCACGATCCCCTGCGCACACAGGGCGGCGATCACCGCTTCGGCCCCGTCCAGCTCCGGCGCCAGCGTCATCAGGGCGATCTCGGATTCGAACCCCTCGATTCGCGCCTGCAGAGCTGCGAGGCTGGGCAGCGCCAGGTGCGCCTCCGGGTGGGCGCCCCGCCGCGCCTTCGCCAGGAACGGACCCTCCAGGTGCGCCCCCAGCAGCCGGGCCCGGCCAGGGGCGGGAAGGGCGCGGGCCGTCCGCAGCACCGCCAGGGCCTGGCGCAGCGGCGCCACGCCGCAGGTCACCAGGGTGGGGCTGATCGCCTCCACGCCATCGCGCCACAGCAGTTCCAGCAGCTCCAGCAGGCGGGGCAGATCCGCGTCGGTGAGCTCTGGAAAGGCCAGTCCCAGCCCGCCGTTGATCTGCAGGTCCACCCCGGCCGGGCTGAGCCAGTCGCCGTTCCAGTCGTCGCCTGCGGCGGCGCTGCCCGCCTCCAGTGGTTCAAGGCAGGCGATCGTTCCGGCCGTGTCCACGCCGACGCGCCAGCGCCCTGGGCTGCAGGGCGGCACGGCCTCCGGGAGGCGAACGTTGCTGAGCCAGCGCATCAACGTCAGCGGCGGGCCGCGGTCGGCGGGAGAATGCCATCCTCGCTGCCCTGCCCCCTGTGGTTGCTGTGTCTGCTTCCGCTGCTGCCACCGGCCCTGGGCAGGCCGCCTGTCCCCGTGTGGCCGTGGTGATGGGCAGCGACTCCGACCTGCCCACGCTGCAGCCGGCGGTGGCCGTGCTGGAGCAGTTCGGGGTGGCGGTGGAGGTGCGCGTGCTCTCCGCCCATCGCACGCCGCTGGAGATGGTGGCCTTCGCTGAAGCCGCCGCCGGCCGGGGGCTCAAGGTGATCATTGCCGGCGCTGGCGGTGCCGCACACCTGCCCGGCATGGTGGCGGCACTCACGCCTCTGCCGGTGATCGGCGTTCCGGTTCAGAGCCGGGCCCTGTCTGGGGTGGATTCACTCCATTCGATCGTGCAGATGCCGGCCGGCATCCCGGTGGCCACCGTGGCGATCGGTGGCGGCACCAATGCGGGCCTGCTGGCGGCACAGATCCTGGCCACCGCCGATGCCGAGCTGGCTGACCGTGTGCTCGCCCATCGCCGTGCTCTCCACGACCAGGTGACCACCAAGGACCGGCGTCTGCAGGAGCTGGGCAGCGCGGCCTACCTGCAGGGCATGGGGAGCTGATCGATGGCTGAACGCTTCACCATGCCGCTGCCGCTCTGGGTTCGCTTCGGGCTCACACTGCCGCTGCTGGTGCTGAACATGTTCGTGCTGCGGCAGGTGCTGGTGCCGCTGGCGCCCTTCCCCTCCCTGTTCCTGGGCGCTGCCCTGATCGCCTTCCTGCTGGACATCCCCAGCCGCTGGCTTACGCAGCGCGGCATGCCGCGCGTGTTGGCGCTGCTCCTGGTGCTCGGGCTGGGGCTTGCCCTGCTGGTGCTGGCGAGCCTCTGGCTGCTGCCGCGGCTGGTGCAGCAGCTCGGCGATCTGCTCAATGCCCTGCCCGGCTGGCTGGTGCAGGGGCAGATGCTGCTGGATCAGACCCAGCTCTGGGCCGCCGCCCATGGCCTGCCCGCTGATTTCAGCGATTTCAGCAGCGAACTGCTCACCGGCTCCACCAAGTTCGCCAGCCAGCTCAGCCAGCGCCTGCTTGGGCTGCTCGGCGCCACGCTCAACCTCACGATCAACACCTTGATCGTGGTGGTGCTGGCTGTTTTTCTGCTGGTGGGCGGCGAGGCGATCCCACGCGGTCTGGCCCGCTGGCTGCCCTCCAGCTGGCGGGCGATGGTCCTGAACACCCTGGTCACCACCTTCCGCGGCTACTTCGGCGGCCAGGTGGTGCTGGCCCTGATCCTCAGCGTGGCCCAGATCGTGGTGTTCACCCTGCTGCAGATCCCCTACGGCGTGCTGTTTGCCGTGGCGATCGGCTTCACCACCTTGGTTCCCTATGCCAGCGCGCTGACGATCCTGCTGGTGAGCGGCCTGCTGGTGCTTGAAGACCCCCGCACAGGCGTGGAGGTGCTGGTGGCGGCCATCAGCGTGGGGCAGGTGGTGGATCAGGTGATTCAGCCCCGGCTGATGGGCCAGATCGTGGGTCTGCAGCCGGCCTGGCTGCTGCTCAGCCTGCCGGTGGGTGCCCGGGTGGGCAGCCTGCTGGGGCTCGGTGAATTGCTGGGCCTGCTGCTGGCGGTGCCGGTGGCGAGCTGCCTGAAAACCTTTCTCGATGAACTGGCCCGGCGGCTGGGGCTGCCGGAGCCCCAGCCGCTCACCCCCCCGCCTGCTTCGGTCGGAAGCCCGCTGCCGTAAGCGCTTCCAGCGCCGGCCCTACCTGATCGCCCTGCAGCTCGATCACCCCGTCCTTGAGGGTGCCGCCGGTGCCGGCACGGGCCTTGAGCTGCTTCAGCAGGGTGCGGGCGTCATCTTCCGGCAACTCCAGGCCGGTGATGGCGGTGACGGTCTTGCCGCCTTTGCCTGCCTTGGTGCGCTGCACCCGCACCCGTTGCTGGTTGCGGGGCGCGGCCGGGGACACCGGGCCCGCCGGCCGTGCCGTGCTCTCGGCGCGGCTGAATTCCTGCCAGCTTCCCTTGCCCATGGCGATCGTGGTGGCGACGCTTCCATCACAGCGCACCTGCCGGGCATGGACCTGCCACCTCTCCGTCTGGAGATGCTTCGCCTCGATCTGGACACGCGCCAACCCCTGCCCTGCCCGCCGGCGGGGCTGACTCCCTCCCCGCCGCCTGACGCCGCCATCGGCGGCACCGGGCCGCCGGCGCCGGGCCAGGTGCGGGCCTTGCGCTTCGTGGTGCCCGGGCAGGCCCCCTGTGTCCCGCCGGCCGGTCCCCCCAGCCAGCGTGCCCCGTCGACCTGGCCGCGGCTGACGCCGCCACCACCGCTTCCCCCCTGAGCTGGTCAGCAGCGCTGACGCCCGGGAGCGTGGCAGCGACTTCCGCTTCCTAGGCTGGCCCGATACCGCCCGGCACCGGTGACCAGCACCTTCCCCCCGCTCTCCCCTAATCCCGCCGACCTTCAGGTGTCCGTGCGGCCCACTCCCCAGGGGCGCTTCGGCCGTTTCGGCGGGCAATACGTGCCGGAAACGCTGATGCCCGCCCTGGCGGAGCTGGAGCAGGCGGCTGCGGAGGCCTGGGCCGATCCCGCCTTCACCAGCCGGCTCGACCACCTGCTGCGCACCTATGTGGGCCGCCCCACGCCGCTCTACGAAGCCGAGCGGCTCACCGCCCACTACGCCCGCCCGGAAGGAGGCCCGCGCCTCTGGCTGAAGCGCGAAGACCTCAACCACACCGGCGCCCACAAGATCAACAACGCCCTCGGCCAGGCCCTGCTGGCCCTGCGCATGGGCAAGAAGCGGGTCATCGCTGAAACCGGCGCCGGCCAGCACGGCGTCGCCACCGCCACCGTCTGCGCCCGCTTCGGTCTCGAGTGTGTGGTGTACATGGGCGCCGAAGACATGCGCCGCCAGGCGCTCAACGTGTTCCGCATGCGCCTGCTGGGCGCCACGGTGCAGCCGGTCACCGCCGGCACCGCCACCCTCAAGGACGCCACCAGCGAAGCCATCCGCGACTGGGTGACCAACGTGGAAACCACCCACTACATCCTCGGCTCGGTGGCCGGCCCGCACCCCTACCCGATGCTGGTGCGTGATTTCCATGCCGTGATCGGCCAGGAGGCCAAGCGCCAGTGCCAGGAGGCCTTCGGCCGTCTGCCCGATGTGCTGGTGGCCTGCGTGGGTGGTGGCTCCAACGCCATGGGCCTGTTCCACCCGTTCGTGGAAGACACCTCCGTGCGGCTGATCGGCGTCGAGGCCGCCGGCGAGGGCGTGGCCACGGGCCGCCATGCCGCCACGATCACCGAAGGGCGGATCGGCGTGCTGCATGGCGCCATGAGCTTGCTGCTGCAGGACGGCGAAGGGCAGGTGCAGGAGGCCCATTCGATCAGCGCCGGCCTGGATTACCCGGGCGTCGGCCCTGAGCACAGCTACCTGCGGGATGTGGGCCGGGCGGAGTATGCCGCCGTCACCGACGACGAGGCGCTCACCGCCCTGCGCCTGGTGTGCGAACTGGAGGGGATCATCCCGGCGCTGGAAACCGCCCACGCCTTCGCCTGGCTGGAGCAGCTCTGCCCCACCCTGGCGCCGGGCACCGAAGTGGTGGTGAACCTCTCCGGCCGCGGCGACAAGGACGTGAACACCGTGGCTGACCGGTTGGGGGATCAGCTGGCCGGCTGAGGCTCCCAGGGCAGCCGGGGCAGGTTGCTGAGCGCATCGCGCTGGCTGTCTGCCCAGATCCGGGCCATCTCGCCGAGCAGCTTGGAGCCCCGCTCCAGGCGCAGGTGCTGGGAGATGGCCAGCGAATTGCGCGGATAGAGCGCCACCTCGAACGGGGGCCCCACCGTGAGGTTGGAGCGCCGGGTGATCACCTGGGAAATCAGGCAGAGGCGGGTGGCATCCTCCAGCGACATCCCGTAGTCACCCACCACATCGAGGGGAGGCTTGCCGTATTTGCTCTCGCCGATCTGCAGGAACGGCGTTTCCGGCGTGGCCATGATCGCGTTGCCCTGGGCGTAGATCCTGTAGAGGCCGTGGTCGTTGCCGGCGATCTGGCCGCCAAGGATGAAGGTGGCCTCACCGCTGGCGCCCACCTGCTTGAGGGCGCTCTCGTTCTCGTTCTGCACCGCCACGCTCAGGCGGCCGATGTAGGCCGCCGCCTCGAACAGATGGCGGCAGCTGAGCAGGTCCGGTCCGGCGGTCCGGTCATCAGCTGCAGCGCTGGCCGGCGCCCCCACGGCCGCCGGAGTGGCGGCGGCGCTGAGGTCGCGGCGGATCCAGTTGAGGATCGCCTGGGTGGTGGCCAGGTTGCCCGCCGCCAGAAGAACGAACAGCCGGTCAGGTGCCGGCTGGAACACGTGCAGTTTCCGGTAGCTGGAGATGTAGTCCACCCCCGCATTGGTGCGGGAGTCGGCGCACATCACCAGACCCTCCTTGAGCAGGAAACCGACGCAGTAAGTCATGGCGCCATGCTCTCAAGCCGCCGGCCGCTCAACTGAGCAACCGCTGCAGGCTGGCGGCCACCGAGCGCACCGCCGCCCGGGCGGTGGCGTAGGCCATCCGCATCGGCCCCACCAGGGCCACGTGCCCCTGGCTGCCGTCGCCGGTGCGGTAAGTGGCCTGCACGAGTGCGCAGTCCTGCAGGGCGGGATGGGGATTTTCGGCACCGATCCAGACGCCTTCGCTGGGTCTGCCGTCAGGTTGCAGCAGCAGATGGGGGTCTTCCTCCACCAGCTGCACCAGCGGCCGCAGCGTGGCGGTGCGGCTGAATTCCGGCTGCCCCAGCAATCCCCCCAGCCCGAGCGCGAGGGCGCCGTCGGCATCGCCCGGACGGGCCATGCGGTGGCTGCGGAGCGCCTCGCGCAGCAGCCAGCCGCTGCGCTGCAGCTGAGGCGGCAGGGCGTTCCAGGGGATTGGCTGGCCCGGATGCAGGCTGAGCTGATCCATCACCCAGCGCTCGAGCGGCAGCAGCTCGGGGGCCGCCGCCGGTGGCAGATGTAGGTTCAGGCAGCTGGTCATCACGGCGTTCTCCACCAGGAACACCAGCAGGCGGTCGCCGCTTGGCACCAGGCGCACGGCCTGAAGCGCGGAGCGATCGCCCTGGGGGCGTGTGATCAGGCTCAGCAGGCCGGTGAGATCGGCCAGCCGCCGCGCCAGATGCAGCAGCAGATCGTCGAGGGCAGCCCAGCGCAGGCTCAGCCCCAGCAGTTCCTGCTCCAGTTGCAGCGCTCCGGCACCGGGGGGTGGCAGCAGGCTGTCCACGTAGAGGCGGTAGCCGCGCTGGCTTGGAATACGCCCGGCGGAGGTGTGCGGCTGCACAAGCAGGCCCTGTTGCTCCAGCGCCCCCATGGCCGAACGCACCGTGGCAGGTGAGGTCTGGAAGCCGAAGCGTTGCACCAGGGTGCGGCTCCCCACGGGCTCGACCGTGTCCACGTAATGCTGCACCGTTGCCTGCAACACCTGCTGATGGCGGCGGCTGAGGTGAGGCAACGAGGGGCTAGTCAACGGATGGTGCGCGAACCGTAACCGATACCAACGACGCCGCTGGCCAACAGGAACACCATTTTGTCTGGGCAACAAGGCCGCTAGGTGTTGGTTCGGGCTTCATGGCTGATCGCTTGGATGGCAGCAGGCAGAAGCCAGTGAAGCGTTGGCAGCGGCCGCAGTCGACAGCGAATCCAACCTGACCCTTGAGGACACACACCAGCGTGCCCAGGATCGCGGAGACCACTCCGCTCACAGGCGCGGCCCCTGTTGCTCATGGAGTGGTGCGGCTGGAGCAGGCGATCACCCTCCACGATCTCCAGCGTCAGCAGGTGCAAAAGAGGAGCGGGGTCCGAACCCGCCGGGTCGGCCAGTCCCTGCTGGTTGCGCAGCTCAGCACCATCACCGCCACAAACTGTGGAGCTGCTCCGGCGTCAGAGGCTGGAGCCGATCTGGGCCAGCCCGTCTTACCGCCGCAGCTCCGCTGACTGCGGTAAGACGAGGACATGTACAGCGCCATCGGTCTGGTAGCGCTGCTCAGTAACGCGGCACCGACCGATCGACCTGGACGCTCCAGGCATCGATGCCCCCCTCCAGGTTCCAGACCCGCTCGAAACCCTGTTGCTCCATCAACCAGCAGCCGAACTGCCAGCTGCGCATGCCGGCATGGCAGAGCACCACCACCTCACGCTCGCGGTCGAGCAGCGCGTCGATCCGGCTGACCCATTCCGAGGAGCGGCTCAAGGGCAGATGGATCACTCTCTGCTGCAGCGCGGCCAAGGCCAGCTCTGCCGGTTCCCGCACATCCACCAGCTGCAGATCGGCACCCTCGTTGAGCCGCTGCTGCAGATCCCGTGCCTGCAGCGGGGCCGGGGTGGGGGTGGTTTGGCTTTCCTGGGGCATGGGTGCGGGCATGGGCGTGGTGGCTGGCCGGGTGTGCGTTGACGATGCACGGAGGCGGCTTCATGCATAAGGATGAGGCCATTCCTGCGCGCTACGCATGAAGATCCGCCCATTCCTGGCGGCGATCCTGGCCGTGGCCGTCACGCTGCTGCTGATCGGAGCGGCGGGCTGGGTGGTGCTCTGGCGCAGCAGCCCCCTCGCCCTGCAGCACCAACCCCTCACCCTGCCACTGGCGGCTCGCTTCATCCCCCGGCAGGCCTCGCTGAGCCTGCACCTGCTGGTCCCGCCCGACCAGCTCGGGGCCTACGCCCGGGCCGTGGCGCCGCCCCGCCAACGCCGCCATGCCGCCGCCGCCCTTGAGCAGCTGCGGGACGGGGCCTTCGCCGCTGCCGGCCTCGACTACGCCGAGGAACTGGCCGGCTGGGTGGGGGAGGAGTCCAGTGTCGCGCTGCTCACCCCGGCGGGTGCGTCACAGCCGGCGGGCTGGTTGCTGGCCCTGCGCAGCCGTGAGTCGGAGGGGGCTCGGCGCTTTCTGCAGCGCTTCTGGCAGACCCGCAGCCTGGCCGGCAACGAGCTGCAGGTGAGCACCTATCGAGGCATGGGGCTGATCAGCGGCCGGGGCGCCCTGCTGGGCCAGAACGCCCTGCCCCTGGCCACCGCCTTGATCGACGACCGGCTGGTGCTGATCGCCTCGGGTCGGGGGGTGCTGGAGCAGGCGCTGGATGTCTCCCAGATCGACGAACTCAACCAGGCCGGCGACCCCCGCCTCGCCACCGCCGTGGCCACCCTCGGCCAGGGCGTGGCCCTGGTGGTGGCCTGCCCCGACAGCTTCACCCCTTGGCTGGCTGCTTCCCCTTTCGTCGCAGCACAGCAGGAGGTGCTCGGCCTGGTGGCAGCTCTGGCGCCCCGAGGCCGCACCCTCGACCTCAACGGCCGCCTTGAGCTGCGCCACGCCCCCGCAGCACTGGCGCTCACGCCCACGCCGGATCTGCTGGCGGGCCTGCAGGGGCCCTCGGACAGCCTGGCGATGATCCAGAACCCCGCCCTGCTCTCAGCTCCTGCTGCACCAGGAACAGCTGCCTCAGCGGCAGCCATCGCCGTCGCCCAGGCGATCCCTGAGGCCACCGCCTCCAGCCCGGATTCCGCCGGCTCCGATGGGGACGCCACGGACAGTGCCGCTGCCGATGGTGACGGAGACACCACCATCCCCAGCCCTGAAGCCACCAGCAGCGTCCCCGCCGACATTCCGGATGTCTGGTCGGAGCTGGTGGCACCTGTCCTCGCCCAAGCCCTCGCGAGCCTGCCGGGGGTGCTGCCCCCGCTGGTTGTTGCCCAGGATCCAGGCCCCCTGCTGTTGAGCCATAGCTCCCGCGGCTGGCTGCTGGCCACGGCTCCTGACAGCCCCGCCATCGCCTCGATCAGCGACGTGCTGGCGCGCAAAGGCCTGATCGCTGCTCCGCTGAGCCGCAATGGCAAAACGCTGCAGCTCTGGACCCAGCTGACCGCCGGCAATTCCCGCAGCCACCCCGACCAACTGGACGCCGCCATCGCCGGCGCCCGCCTCGACCAGCGCGGTGTGGCCTGGTGGAGTGAGGGCATCACCGCCCTCACCGGCCTGCTGGAGGGGGCCGCGCCGCCCAGCGAGAGGCTGGCCCAGCTTCAGGGTCTGGAGGATCAGGCCGCGCCCCTGCAGTGGGCCATGGCCGCCCCGTCGGCCCGTGCGCTGCTGGCCCGCTGGGACCCCTGGCTGCTGCTCACCGGCCTGGCCGGCGAGCCGCTCGCTCCCACTGTGCAGGGCCTGGCCGTGAGCCTGGAGAGCGATCCTGCAGCCGCGGCCCCGGCACTGCGGCTGCATGGCCGCCTGGAGCTGGGCTGAGGCCATGGCCGCTGCGGAGCTGCTGCTACTGCGCCATGGGGTCGCGATCGATCGCCAGCTGGCGGCCGATCGCGGCCTGGACGACGAGGCACGGGCGCTCACCGCCGCCGGCCGCCGGCGCACCGCCGCCGTGGTGCGCCGTCTCGTGACGCTCGGACTGGCTGTGGATCCACTGCTCACCAGCCCGTTGCTGCGTGCGCACCAGACGGCGGAGCTGGCCCGCGAGGGCGGACTGGCCCTCCACCGCTTCGAGGTCTGCGCGGAGCTGGCCCCGGGTGGTGACCCAGCGCCGCTGCTGGAGCGCTGGTTCAGCGCCGGGGGCGAAGGCGCCGAGCGGCCCAGCCCCTGGCGGCGCCTGGCGCTGGTCGGGCATGAACCCGATCTCAGCGAGCTGGCCTGCCGGCTCTGCGGCGCCCCTCCCGGCGCCCTGCGCCTGCGCAAGGCCGGTGTGGTGGTCCTGGCGCTTCCCTGGCAGGCTCCGGTGCCTTCCGGTGGTTCCGGGGAGGCGCGCGGCTGGGAGGCTGCCCTGGGCCGCACGCGGCTCACCCTGCTGCTCTCCCCCCGCGCTCTGCTGGGGGAGGGCTGAGGCGCGGACGCCGCTGAAACGGGGCCCTGGTGGCCGGTCGGCGGTGTTACGGCGCGGCTGTCAGGAATGGATCTAGGTTTCGATCAACAGCGTGGAAGCTCGGCATGGCAACGGATGGGGCGCCGGCGGTCACGGATTTCTCAGCGGCCGGTGACTCCGCCACAACTCCAGCGGCCACCCCGGTGGCCAGCGAACCTGTCGCGGCCCAGCCGGCCATGCCGGCGTTCCGCCCCGGCCTTGAAGGGGTGCCGGCCACCCAGTCCGCCATCTGTGACATCGACGGCCGCAACGGCGTGCTCACCTACCGGGGCTACCCGGTGGAGCAGCTCGCCAACCACAGCAGCTTCCTGGAAACCGCCTACCTGCTGATCTGGGGTGAGTTGCCCACGGGCGAGCAGCTGCGGCGCTTCGAGTACGAGGTGCAGATGCACCGGCGGGTGAGCTTCCGCATCCGCGACATGATGAAGTGCTTCCCGGCCGACGGGCACCCCATGGATGCGCTGCAGTCGAGCGCAGCCTCACTGGGCCTGTTCTATTCGCGCCGTGCTCTCGACGACCCCCAGTACATCGAGGAGGCGGTGGTGCGGTTGATCGCCAAGATCCCCACGATGGTGGCGGCCTTCCAGCTGATCCGCAAAGGCCAGGACCCGATCCAGCCCCGCGACGACCTGTCGTACTCGGCCAATTTCCTGTACATGATCACCGAGCGGGTGCCTGACCCGATGGCTGCCCGCATCTTCGATGCCTGCCTGATCCTCCACGCCGAACACTCGCTCAACGCCAGCACCTTCAGTGCCCGCGTCACCGCCAGCACCCTCACCGATCCCTACGCGGTGGTGGCCTCGGCAGTGGGCACCCTGGCCGGCCCGCTGCATGGCGGCGCCAACGAAGACGTGCTCACCATGCTCGACCAGATCGGCAGCGAAGACCGGGTGGAGGCCTACCTCGAGCGGGCGGTGGCCGAAAAGCAGAAGATCATGGGCTTCGGCCACCGCGAGTACCGCGTCAAGGATCCCCGTGCCGTGATCCTGCAAGAGCTGGCCGAGGAGCTGTTCGACCGCTTCGGCCACGACCACATGTACGACGTGGCCCGACGGCTCGAGAAGGCTGCTGAAAGCCGCCTCGGCGCCAAGGGGATCTATCCGAATGTGGATTTCTATTCCGGGCTCGTGTACCGCAAGCTCGGCATCCCCCGCGACCTCTTCACGCCGATCTTCGCGATCGCGCGGGTGGCCGGCTGGCTGGCCCACTGGAAAGAGCAGCTCGGTGCCAACCGGATTTACCGGCCCACGCAGATCTACACGGGGGCGTCCGGCAAGACCTGGTTGCCCATCGACACCCGATCCAGCGGTGCGGGCGCTTAACTTGCCCTCGTCGGTTCGGTTTCGAGTTCGGACGCCGTGGAGATCATGACCACAGCCGCGACCCTGTCGCCTCCCCCGGTCCTCGAGGCGGCGGTGCCCCCCGGCATCGACCTGCAGAGCGGATTCACCACCATCCTGGAGGGCTTCGGCCTCAGCCCCGCCGCCGCCCATCTCATCTGGCTGCCCCTGCCGATGCTGCTGGTGCTGGTGGCCGCCGTGGTGGGCGTGCTGGTGAACGTGTGGCTGGAGCGCAAGATCTCCGCTGCCGTCCAGCAGCGCATCGGCCCGGAGTATGCCGGTGCCCTCGGGGTGCTGCAGCCCCTGGCCGATGGCCTCAAGCTGCTCTTCAAGGAAGACGTGATCCCGAAGCGGGCCGATGGCCTGCTGTTCACGCTCGGCCCCGTGCTGGTGCTGATCCCCGTGATCCTCTCCTGGCTGGTGGTTCCCTTCGGCCAGCACCTGGTGATCAGCGATGTGGGGGTGGGCATCTTCCTCTGGATCGCCCTCAGCAGCATCCAGCCGATCGGCCTGCTGATGAGCGGCTACTCCAGCAACAACAAGTATTCGCTGCTGGGCGGCCTGCGGGCGGCGGCTCAGTCGATCAGCTACGAGATCCCGCTCGCCCTGGCCGTGCTGGCCGTCGTGATGATGAGCAATTCGCTCAGCACCGTCGACATCGTCAATCAGCAGAGCGGCGCCGGCATCCTCAGCTGGAACATCTGGCGTCAGCCGGTGGGCTTCCTGATCTTCTGGATCTGTGCCCTGGCCGAATGCGAGCGCCTCCCCTTCGACTTGCCCGAGGCCGAGGAGGAGCTGGTGGCCGGCTACCAAACGGAGTACGCCGGCATGAAGTTCGCCCTCTTCTACCTGGGCAGCTACATCAACCTGGTGCTCTCCGCCCTGCTGGTGGCGGTGCTCTACCTGGGTGGCTGGGGCTTCCCCCTGCCTGTCGAATGGCTGGCCGGAGCCCTTGGCCAGTCGGTGGACGCTCCGCTGGTGCAGGTCATCACCGGGTCTGTCGGCATCGTGATGACCGTGCTGAAGGCCTACCTGCTGGTGTTCATCGCGATCCTGCTGCGCTGGACCCTGCCACGGGTGCGCATCGACCAGCTGCTGGATCTGGGCTGGAAGTTCCTGCTGCCCATCGCCCTGGTGAATCTGCTCGTCACCGCCGGGCTCAAACTGGCCTTTCCCGCCTTTTTCGGCGGTTGAGCCACGGGCCAGCCATCATGACCCCACTGGCCCTCAGGCCTTGATCCAGGCCCGCTGAGCCCACTGCTTTCCTCCTCCGTCCCTCTCCTCGAATTCCGCCACGCCCATGTTCGGTTTTCTCCAAAAGGTCGGCGACTACGCCAAGGACGCCGTCGGTGCCGCCAGCGCCATCACCCAGGGGCTTTCGGTCACCTTCGATCACCTGCGCCGCCGGCCGATCACGGTGCAGTACCCCTACGAAAAGCTGATCCCTTCGGAGCGCTACCGCGGCCGCATCCACTTCGAGTTCGACAAGTGCATCGCCTGCGAGGTGTGCGTGCGGGTCTGTCCGATCAATCTGCCGGTGGTGGATTGGGCGATGAACAAGCAAACGAAGAAGAAGGAGTTGCGCAATTACTCGATCGATTTCGGGGTGTGCATCTTCTGTGGCAACTGCGTGGAGTATTGCCCCACCAATTGCCTCTCGATGACCGAGGAGTACGAACTGGCGGCGTTTGATCGCCATAGCCTCAACTTCGACAACGTCGCCCTCGGTCGCCTGCCCACCAGCGTCACCAGCGACCCTGCCGTGGTGGCTCTGCGCGAGCTGGCCTATCTGCCCGCCGGCGAGCTCGATCCCCACACGGTGGATCCCGCCAGCCCCCGGGCCGGCAAACTGCCTGAACAGGTGCTGGCCGCGTCCAGCTCCACCACCACCGCCAGCGAGGAAGGGGTCTGATGACGATCGCCTCCACCACCCAGCTGATCTGCTTCGTGGCGCTCTCCATCACCTTGGTGCTGGGAGCCCTCGGGGTCGTGCTGCTGCCGAACATCGTCTATTCCGCCTTCCTGCTCTGCGGTGTCTTCCTCTCGGTGGCAGGTCTCTACCTGCTGCTGAACGCCAGCTTCGTGGCCGCCGCCCAGGTGCTCGTGTATGTGGGCGCAGTGAACGTGCTGATCCTGTTCGCGATCATGCTCGTGAACAAGAAGGAAGACCTCTCCGAGATCCCCCGTCTTGCCCTGCGGCGCCTGCTCTCCGGTGGCGTCTGCCTCGGCCTGTTCCTGCTGTTGCTCCGGGTCGATCTCACCACCCCCTGGGCCGTTCCAGGCCCGGCCTCCCTCGGTGAAGGCGCCACCATCCGTATCGGCGAGCATCTCTTCAGCGACTACCTGCTGCCCTTCGAGCTGGCTTCGGTGCTGTTGCTGATGTCGATGATCGGCGCCATCGTGCTGGCCCGCCGCGATGTGTTCGGCACCGACCTCACAACCGGCGAAGACGTCGATCAGGGCCTGATCGAGAAGGTTCGCCCGCCCCTGCTCCTCGATCCCCCCACCCCATCTCCCTCCGCCCTTCAGGAGACCCTCTGATGCCGATCGAAACACCCATCGATGTGCCGCTCCAGGCCTACCTGGTGCTGGCGGCCGTTCTCTTCTGCACGGGGGTGTGGGGCCTGATCAACAGCCGCAACGCCGTACGCGTGCTGATGAGCATCGAGCTGATGCTCAATGCCGTCAACATCAACCTGATGGCCTTCTCCAGCTACATCGATGGCCAGGAGATCCGCGGCCAGGTGTTCGCCATCTTCGTGATCACCGTGGCGGCCGCAGAGGCGGCGGTGGGGCTGGCCATCCTGCTCTCCCTCTACCGCAACCGCGAAACCGTCGACATGGAGCGCTTCAACCTGCTGCGCTGGTAGCGGCACCGTTCCGTCATGCAGCTCCAGCGGGTCTGGCTGATTGTTCGTGCCCACAGCCAGGCCGCCCAGCGCAAGGCCCGCATCTGCGCGGAAGATCTGCGCAACCAGGGTGTGCATGTGGCCGTGGCCGCCAGTGGTCTGGCCTCCAACCCCTTTCCGGGGCTCCTGGCCAGCGAACCGCTCCTGCCCGATCTCACCGTCGTGCTTGGCGGCGACGGCACGGTGCTGGGGGCCGCCCGCCATCTGGCGCCCCTGCAGGTGCCGATCCTGAGCTTCAACATCGGCGGCCACCTTGGCTTCCTCACCCATGAGCGCAAGCGGCTCGTGCTCAGCTCAGGCTCCAGTGAGGACAACCTCTGGCAGCGGCTGCGCGATGACCGCTTCGCCCTGGAGCGGCGCATGATGCTGGAGGGCCGGGTGGTGCGCAGTGACGGCAGCGTGGATGGCGAGCCGATCCACCGCGCCCTCAACGACTTCTACTTCCGGCCCAGCCTTGATGAGGTGTCGCCCACCTGCGTGCTGGAGCTGGAGATCGACGGCGAAGTGGTGGACCAGTTCCGCGGGGACGGCCTGATCATCGCCACCCCCACCGGCTCCACCGGCTACTCGATGGCGGCGGGCGGTCCGATCCTCCATCCCGGCATCGACGCGATCGTGGTCAACCCGATCTGCCCGATGAGCCTCTCCAGTCGGCCGATCGTGGTGCCACCCCGGGCGATGCTGGCGGTGTGGCCACTGGGGGAAACCAGTCGCCGGGTGAAGCTCTGGAAAGACGGCGCCCATGCCACCGTGCTCGAACCGGGTGACCGCTGCGTGGTGCAGCGCTCCAGCCACGACGCACTGATGGTGGTGCTCGATCAGAGCCCCTCCTACTACCGCACCCTCAGCCACAAGCTGCACTGGGCCGGTGACCTCACCGCTGCGGAGCCGTCGCCGAACTAGGCCGTCGCCCAACGGGTCTGTTGCGGCCCATGCTGGAGGGGTTGGCCCCGGAGAACGGCGTTGGCCCTGGAGATCGAGCGGCGCTTCCTGGTGCATGGCGACGGCTGGCGACCACAGGTGCGCTGGAGCCGCCCGCTGCGGCAGGGCTACCTCACGCGCGACGCCGCTGGTGTCACCGTGCGGGTGCGCCTCGGGGAAGACACCGCCACCGACCAGGCCCGGCTCACGATCAAGGCGGCCGCCGCCGGCATCGCCCGCCACGAGTTCGAGTATCCGATTCCCGCCACCGATGGGGAGGCGTTGCTGAATCTGGCGGCCCATCGCCTCGGCAAGACCCGCTATGGCCTCGATCTGCCGGGCGGCGACTGGGTACTCGATGTGTTCGAGGCCCCGAATGCGCCGTTGGTGCTGGCGGAAGTGGAGCTGGAGCGGGCCGATCAGCCCCTGGTGGTGCCGCCCTGGTGCGCCCTGGAGGTCACCGGCCGCCTGGAGCTCAGCAATGCCTCCCTGTCGATCACGCCGCTGTCGCAGTGGCCTGAGGACGAGCGCCGGGCCGTACTGGCGGCGATGGGCCTCAGAGCCCCGGCGACGGGGCCGGCAGATTGCAGCAGTTGAAGCCGTCCCGGCAGATCTTGCCGTTGTCCATCGCCCAGTTCAGCAGCGCCACCCGGTTCTTCGCGCCGGTTTTGGTGAAGATGTTGCTGACGTGATTGTCGACGGTGCGTTTGCTGATCATCAGCTGCTCGCCGATTTCCTGATTGGTGAGGCCGGTGGCCACCAGGCTGATGATCTCCAGCTCCCGTTCGGATAAGCCGGTTCGCGGCGCGCTGAGGTCGTCTCGAACGGACATCAACGCACTCCGCCTGACTGGACGCATCCTAGACAGCCCCTCCAACACCTCCCCACGGACGCCCACCGCCACGGTCACGGGGGTGCTGCCGGCTGGGGGGCCTGGATGGTGCCGCTCTTCACGCATGATGGGCGCTGGTTGTTTCCCGGTTGTCGTGCTGCTGCAGCGGGCCATCGCGCGTGGAGCGTTCGCGGTCACGGCGGAAGTGATGCCGCCCAGGGGCGGTGACCCCAGCCGCACCCTGGCGATGGCCAGGCTGCTGAAGGGGCGGGTGCACGCGGTCAATGTCACCGACGGGAGCCGTGCGGTGATGCGCATGAGCAGCCTGGCCCTCTGCCGCCTGCTGCTCGACGCAGGGCTCGAACCGGTGCTGCAGCTGGCCTGCCGGGATCGCAATCGCATTGCCCTGCAGGCAGAGCTGCTGGGCGCTCATGCGCTGGGAATCCGCAACCTGCTCTGCCTCACGGGCGACCCGGTGCGGGCCGGCGATCAGCCGAACGCCCGGCCGGTGAACGAGTTGGAGGCGGTGCGGCTGTTGCAGCAGGTGAGCGATTTCAATGCCGGCCGTGATCCGCTGGGAGGCTCGCTCCCTGATGGCCCTACCGCCTTGTTCGCCGGCGCCGCCGCCGATCCCCAGTCCCCCAGCTGGAGCGGCCTGCGCCGCCGCCTCAGCCGCAAGCAGGCTGCTGGCGCCAAGTTCCTCCAGACCCAGATGGTCATGGAGGCGAGCGTGTTGCGCCGCTTCTGCGAGGAGATCGCCGCGCCGCTGGGCCTCCCGGTGCTGGCGGGGGTGTTTCTGCTCAAATCCGCCCGCAACGCCGAATTCATCAACCGTGTGGTGCCCGGCGCCTCCATTCCCCAGCACGTGATCGAGCGTCTTGCGGCAGCGGCAGATCCGGCCAGTGAGGGGATCAGGATCGCAGCGGAGCAGGTCACGAGTTTCCGTGAGATCGCCCAGGGCGTGCACCTGATGGCTGTGAAGGCCGAAGAGCGGATCCCCAACATCCTCAGCCTCGCCGGCATCGAGGCGATCGATCCGCTCACGGCATGCCCATCCGCCTGACACTGGGGCAGGCGCAGCCAGCGTTGTTCAACCGCCGCGCTGGCTGGCGGTGAGATCGTTGCCCAGCAGATCGGCGAGGGCCTTTTGCTCGGGGGAGGGTAGAGCCACATCCTGGCGGCGTACATCGGTGATCAGCCAGTCGAGGGCGGCCTCTTGGAGGTCGAAATGGTCACCATTGCTGTCCACGCAATAACGGCCAAACACCAACTTCTCGGTGAGCCTGACTCCGGCCCCGATGCGGGAGTAATCGAAGATGATCGAGTTGTCGATCGTGGCGCCTTCGCAGATGTGGCAGCTGGGGCCGATCATGGCTGGTCCGATGATCGTGACCCCCGGTTCGATCCTGCTCATGCCGCCCACGTAAACGGGCCCCTGCACGTTGATCTTGTCCCAGTCGGCCGCTACGTTCAGGCCTGTGAACACGCCGGGCCGCACCTCGCGGCCAGGGATCGAAACCTTGCGAACCTTCCCCAGCAGCACGCTCCGGATCGCCTGCCAGTAATCCGGCACCTTGCCGATGTCCACCCACTCGAAATCCATGGGCAGCGCGTAGAAAGGTGCCCCTGCCGCCACCAGACGGGGAAACAGATCAGCGCCGATGTCGAAGGGCACGCCGGCGGGAACGTGGTCGAGCACCTGGGGCTCGAAGATATAAATGCCGGTATTGATCATGTCGCTGGCGGCCTCTTCCACCGAGGGCTTCTCCTGAAAGGAGAGCACTCGAGAGTTGTCGTCAGTGACCACGACACCGTAGCTGCTCACCTGATCTTTCGGCACCCGCTTGGTGATCAGGCTGGCGACCGCTCCTTTCTTCTTGTGCCGCCGCACCGCTTCGGTAAGGTCGAGGTCGATCAGGGCATCGCCGCAGAGCACCACGAAGGTGTCGTCGAAAAAGGTCTGAAAGGTCTGAATCTTCTTGATGCCGCCTGCAGAACCCATGGCTTCGCCAATCAGTTCGCCGTCGTCCTGAATGTGGCCTTCGAAGCTGTAGGCGATCTCCACGCCGAAGCGCTGCCCATCACGGAAATAGTTCTCGATCTCTGCCGCCAGGTGCGACACATTGACCATGATCTCGTTGAATCCATGCTCCCGGAGCAACTCCAGCAGGAATTCCATCACCGGCTTCTGCAGGATCGGAATCATCGGCTTGGGAATCGTGTGGGTGATGGGCCTCACCCGTGTTCCCTTGCCGGCTGCGAGGATCATCGCCTTCATGGGCGCCTTACTGCTCGGTTGGTTCTGCATGCACCCTAATAAAGGGCGTCAGGCTGCCAGTGCCGGCCTAGCCGGCAAGGGAGCTGGCACGGCCGGCCAGGAGCCTGTGGCGGTTGCGGCAGCGCTCTGACTGGGAAGCGGAAGCGTGCATTCGGCCTCGCGTGCGCGGCGCAGGTGCAGCGGCCCGAACAGGCCCCCTTCCTGCCGCAGATCGATGCGTCCCTGTGAACAGAGGAACAACAGCGCCCAGAACACCCCCACCCGGTCGTGATCAAGATCGGGGGGCGCTGCGTCTTTCCAGGCCTCCACCAGCGCATCGAAGTTCACCCACTCCAGGGCCTCTGGCCACTGCTGCAGGAAGAAGCTCAGGGCGGCAGTGGTTTCAGGCAGTTTCTCCCGGTGGGCCAGGGCGCTCACCTGTTCGATCGCGTCGCGTTCGCTGTAGGGGCGGCTGCGCGGCTTGTGGCGCCGCGGGCCGCTATCGCTCTCCAGCCGCTCGGCGATGTCTTCCAGCTGGCGGATCAACTCGCCGAGGCTCACGGGCCGCTGCAGCGGCGGCGGTGCCACGGGCCTGCGCCAGAGTTGTCGCTCCGGCCGATGGGGCAGCTGGATCCCCAGCGACCAGCTGTCCTCGCCCGGATCCTCGCTCTCGCAAGGATCGGCGACCAGGGCAATGGGCGGAAAGGTCTGGCGTTCCAGCACTTCGGCCTTGAGGCCCACCAGCACTGACGCCGCCAGAAACGCCTCGCTGGTGGCGGCGAGATCCTGCTCATAGCTGCCGCCCTGGCCGGAGCTGAGGGCCACCAGGCGTGGCACCTCGATGCGCTGACGCAGCTGATCGAGGAAACCGTCCACCACGGCGATCACATCGACATCCCAGGGGTCGAGGTCACCGCGCTCGGCGGCCTCCTGAAGCAGGCGGATCGCCAGCCTGGCGCCTGCGTTCGGCACAGTTCTCCCCGATCTGCCGGAAACGTACCCGGTCTGAGGCGACTCAGCCAGCGGCATCCGCTGCCGCGGATCCCCCTGAACTTTCTCCGGCGGCTGGCAACAGGGCCAGCTGGGCGTCCACGGTGGCGCGGTAACGCTGCAGGTCGTCTTCCAGCTCGCGGATGCGCACCTGCTGGGCGTCAATTTCGCTGCGGTCCTGCATCAATTCCACTTTCTTCACCACGCCGATCCACACGGCGAACACCCAGGCGGCGGTGGCGCCGATGCCACCCACCACCAGCAGCAAGGCCGCCAGCGGCAGGGTGACCGCCGCTCCCGGCAGGAAGCGCACGGTGGTGGGATCGGTGTTCTCCAGCGTGAACATCACCGTGGCGAGGCCGAAACTGAAGATCAGCAGGAAATTCAGCTGTCGCATGGCGGGTGGTGGGTCGAGGCTCTGAATCGGGGGCGCATGGCTGGCAGGCCGGTGGCAGCCTCAGCGGAGCGATCCCGTCGACCAGTTTGCGGCACCTCAGCGGAATTGGGCGCAAGCCGTCGCACAGTGCTGGTGATGGTGCTGGGCAGCCGGCAGGATCTCGATTCGCTCAGCCCAGGGCGGGCGCATGGAGCAGGGGCGGCGCCAAGGCCAGCTGCTTGCCCACCGCCCCCCGGATCAGCCCCTTGGGCGTGGGGCCCACCACCTTGGTGAGGGCAACGTCCTCACGGGCCACGAGCGCTTCGATCGAGGCGCGGTAGCTGTCGGTGACGAGGCGCGGGTAAAGACCGATGCCGATGATCGGCACCAGCAGGCAGGAGATCACGTAGATCTCGCGCGGTTCGGCATCCACCAGGCGGGTGTGGGCCGCCAGCTCCACGTTCTCCTTGCCGAAGAAGATCTCGCGCAGCATCGAGAGCAGGTACACGGGAGTGAGGATCACCCCCACGGCCGCCAGGGCTGCCATCACGATGCGGAAGCTGAGCGCGTAGGCCTCACTGTTCACGAAGCCCACGAACACCATCAGTTCCGACACGAAGCCACTCATGCCAGGCAGGGCCAGGGACGCGAGCGAGCAGATCGTCCAGAGGGCGAACATCTTGCGCATCTTCTGGCCCACGCCGCCCATCTCATCGAGCTGAAGCGTGTGGGTGCGGTCGTAGGTGGCGCCCACCAGGAAGAAGAGGCTGGCACCGATCAGGCCGTGGCTCACCATCTGCAGCATGGCGCCGCTGGTGCCAAGGGCACTGAAGCTGCCGATGCCGATCAGCACGAAGCCCATGTGGCTGATCGAGCTGTAGGCGATCTTGCGCTTGAGGTTGCGCTGCGCGAAGGAGGTGAGTGCCGCATAAATGATGTTCACCACCCCCAGCACCACCAGCAGCGGCGCGAACTGGGCGTGGGCCTCGGGCAGCAGCTGAACGTTGAAGCGCAGCAGGGCGTAGCCGCCCATCTTCAGCAGAATGCCGGCCAGCAGCATGTGCACCGGTGCTGTGGCCTCGCCGTGGGCGTCTGGCAGCCAAGTGTGCAGCGGCACGATCGGCAGCTTGACCCCGAAGGCGATCAGCAGGCCCGCGTAGGCCAGCATCTGGAAGCGGGTGCCGAACTCCTTCGCCGCGAGAGTGGTGAATTCGAAGCTGGGCGTGCCGCCGCCATAAAAGCCCATGGCCAGGGCGGCCAGCAGGATGAACACCGAGCCGCCAGCGGTGTAGAGGATGAACTTGGTGGCGGCGTACTGGCGCTTCTTGGCGCCCCAGATCGCCAGCAGCAGATACACCGGCAGCAGCTCCAGCTCCCAGGCCAGGAAGAACAGGAGCATGTCCTGAACAGCAAACACGGCGATCTGGCCGCCATCCATGGCCAGGATCAGGAAGTAGAAGAGCCGCGGCTTGAAGGTGACCGGCCAGGCGGCCAGCACCGCTAGCGCGGTGATGAAGCTGGTGAGCAGGATCAGCGGCATCGACAGCCCGTCGGCGCCCACCGACCAGGCCAGCCCCAGATCAGGCAGCCATTCCACCCGTTCCACCAGCTGGAGCCCGGCCACCGAGGGGTCGTAGCCGTTCAGGTAGGCCCCGGCGGTGACCAGAAAGGTGAGCAGGGCAACGCCGAGGGCGTACCAGCGGATGGTCTTGCCGTCGCCTGGGTCGGGGATGAAGGGGATCAGCAGCGCGGCTCCGATCGGCATCAGGATCGAAACGCTCAGCCAGGGGAAGGCCCCGGTGGAGGCTGTGCCCAGGGCCGCAAGGGCCTCCGGAGCAACGGCAGGGTCAAGCGGCACTGGCCAGGGAATTCAGTTCTGGACGGAGTGTAGAAATGCTCAACTGCCCAGTACCGCCCAGATATGGGATGACACACAGAGCCCGCGCCGAGGCGCGCACTCAGAAGCTGCTGAAGAGCAGCACCAGGGCGATCACGCCGCCGAACACGATCAGCGCATAGAACTGGGCGCGGCCGGTTTCGAAGTACTTGAGTCCTTCGCCGCTGCCCAGGGTCAGCAGGCCGGTGAGGTTCACCACCCCGTCCACCACCTTGGCGTCCACCTCCAGCACCTGACGCGCCAGCTTGCGGCTGCCTTTCACGAACAGGCGGTCGTTGATCGCATCCAGGTACCACTTGTTGGCCAGGAAGGCATTGATGGTGGGGAAGCGGGCGGCCACGGCGGTGGCCATATCCAGCTTGTGCAGGGCGTAGGCCAGCACCGCGATGGTGATGCCGATCACGGAGATCGTCACCGAAGCGCCGGCCAGAGGCAGGAACTCGCCCCAGCTGAAGTGCTCGGCCATCTCGGCGGCCTCGCCGGGGTTGAGCAGGGCGGCGAAGCGGCTGTTCCAGGGCGTGCCGAGCAGTCCGATCAGCACCGAGGGAACGGCAAGCACCGCCAGTGGTGCGGCCATCTGCCAGCCCGATTCGTGCGGGTGGGAGGCGTGGGAGCCATGGCCCTCCTCATGGCTTTCCGGGGCCTTGCCGGCAGCCTGGAGCAGGGCACTGCGGACGCTGAGGTCACCGCCGCGGAAGCTGCCCTCGAAGGTGAGGAAGTAGAGCCGGAACATGTAGAAGGCGGTCATGCCGGCAGTCAGGAAGCCCACCGCCCAGAGCAGCGGGAAGGCGTTGAAGGCCTGGCCGAGGATTTCATCCTTGCTCCAGAAGCCCGCCAGCGGCGGAATGCCGCTGATCGCCACGCAGCCGATCAGAAAGGTGGTGGAGGTGACCGGCATGAAGCGGCGCAGCCCTCCCATCAGGCGCATGTCCTGGGCAAGCACCGGCTCATGGCCCACCACCTCTTCCATGGCATGGATCACCGAGCCGGAGCAGAGGAAGAGCATGGCCTTGAAGAAGGCGTGGGTGACGAGGTGGAACATGCCTGCCTCGGGAGCGCCGCAACCCATCGCCAGCATCATGTAACCCAGCTGTGACACGGTGCTGTAGGCCAGGCCTTTCTTGAGATCCATCTGGGTGAGGGCGATCGAGGCCCCCAGGAAGCAGGTGATCGTGCCGATCACGGCGATCACGGCCTGCACCAGCGGGAAGGGTTCGTAGACCGGCTGCAGCCTGGCCACCAGGAACACGCCGGCGGCCACCATCGTGGCTGCGTGGATCAGGGCGGAGATCGGGGTGGGACCCTCCATCGCATCGGGCAACCACACGTGCAGGGGGAACTGGGCCGACTTGGCCATCGGGCCCATGAACACCAGCAGGCACAGCAGCACCGCCACGCCGTTGGAGAGCGAGCCTTCAGCCACGGCGGCGGAGAGGCCGGCGCCGATCTCCTCGAAGCCGAAACTGCCGGTGGCCCAGAACAGGCCGAGGATGCCGAGCAGCAGGCCGAAGTCGCCGACGCGGTTCACGATGAAGGCCTTCTGGGCGGCATGGGCGGCACCCTCGCGGTCGTACCAGAAGCCCACCAGCAGGTAGGAGCACATGCCCACCAGCTCCCAGAACACATAGATCTCAAGCAGGTTGGGGCTGATCACCAGCCCCAGCATCGAGCTGCTGAACAGGGCGAGATAGGTGAAGAAGCGCACATAGCCCTTGTCGTGGGCCATGTAGCCATCGGAATACACCATCACCAGCAAGGCGATGGTGGTCACCAGCGACAGCATCACGGCGCCGAGGGCATCAACCCGGAACCCCATCTGCAGGTTGAAGGTGCCGGCGCTGGCCCAGTTGAAGAGCACTTCGGTGGCTGGCGCTCCGGCCAGCTGCTCCGCCAGCACGGCGTAACTCAGCACGGCTGCCGCCCCGATCAGGGTGATGAGCAGCAGGGCAACGGGCTTGCGCAGCCGGTTGACGGTGCGGTTGAAGCTGATCAGCCCGAGACCGGTGAGCGCCGCCCCCGCCAAGGGCAGAACGGGAATCAACCAGGCGATTTCAGCGGCCGATGTCATCCAGCTCCAGTTAGCGGCCCCGCGAGTGTAGGCAGCTTCCTGGGCACGGCCGGCCTGTGTGTGGGTGTGCGATCAGCCCAGCGTCCGTCCCAGGGGTCCGTTCAGAAAGGCGCTGGCCGCAGGCCCGATGTAGCGGTGGCTCCACCAGAACAGGCCGATGGCGATGGCGATCCCCAGCTGGGAAGGCCGCAGGAATTCTGTGAGTTGAAGCGTCTGGCGTCCGTCGATCACCGCCAGGAACGGCACCACGGAGGTGCGCGCCTTGAGCTGCTCGAAGGCCTCGCCGAAGCGCGCCCGCAGGCGTCGGTCGCCGTGCCAGACGGCAAACAGGTGGTGGGCGATCAATCCGGCGCAGGTGACCACCATGAAGCTGCTGCCGATCCAGAGCAGGTGGGTGGCGCACCAGAGGATCTGACCGACGGCCTGGGGGTGGCGGCTGATGCGGATGATCCCGGTTTCGTAGAGGCGCACCTGGGGCTGCAGCAGCGCGGGAATCTCCAGCAGGTTGTAGGTGGCGGGATACAGAAAGAAGAAGCTGATCGCTGTTCCCACCCAGATCACAGGGATGAGTCCGGGGGTGCCCTGCAGGGTCCAGAGCCGCACCCCGTCATAGCGATGGGCGAGGAAGTACCCCACCACCACCACAGCGGCCGGAATGCTCACAGCCGCGAACAGCAGGCGCCAGGCCCGGGCCCCGATGCGCTGCTCCCCCCACACGCGCAGGGCGGCCCCGCCGCTGTGCAGCACCGCAAAGGCCACCAGCAGGGCAACCATCACCAGGCTGGTGTGGTGGAGCGGGGAAAGCACGGGGCAGAAGCTGCAGCGGCGATTCTGCTTCGTCCGCCGCGGCATGGCGTGCTGGGCGGCCCGGGCTTTGCTCCTAAAGTTCTCCGTTCATGCCGGCGTCCAGCCCCGGGGTCGTTCCATGGCTGATCTGCCGTTCACCCTCGATCAGCTGCGCATCCTGCGGGCCATCGCCAGCGAAGGCAGCTTCAAGAAGGCTGCCGACAGCCTTTACGTCACCCAGCCGGCGGTGAGCCTGCAGATCCAGAACCTGGAGAAGCAGCTTGATGTGTCGCTCTTCGACCGGGGCGGCCGCAAGGCCCAGCTCACCGAGGCGGGTCATCTCCTGCTCAGCTACTGCGACCGCATCCTGGGCCAGTGCCAGGAGGCCTGCCGCGCCCTCGACGACCTGCACAACCTCAAGGGTGGTTCCCTGATCGTGGGCGCCAGCCAGACCACCGGCACCTACCTGATGCCGCGCATGATCGGCCTGTTCCGGCAGAAGTATCCCGACGTGTCGGTGCAGCTGCAGGTGCACAGCACCCGGCGCACCAGTTGGAGCGTGGCCAACGGCCAGGTGGATCTGGCGATCATCGGCGGTGAGCTGCCCGGCGAGCTCAACGACCTGCTCCAGGTGATTCCTTACGCCAGCGATGAACTGGCCCTGGTGCTGCCGGTGAACCATCCCCTCGCCCGCCTGCCGGAACTCCACAAGGACGACCTCTACCGGCTCAGCTTCGTCTGTCTTGATGCCCAGTCCACCACCCGCAAGATGGTGGACCAGCTGCTGGCCCGCTCCGGCCTGGAAGTGCAGCGTCTCAAGATCGAGATGGAGCTCAATTCCTTCGAGGCGATCAAGAACGCCGTGCAGTCGGGATTGGGTGCCGCCTTCCTGCCGGTGGTGTCGATCGAGCGGGAACTGGCGACCGGATCCCTGCACCGTCCCAACGTGACCGACCTGCTGGTGCGCCGCCAGCTGAAGCTGATCACCCATCCGGCCCGCTACTGCTCCAGGGCTTCGGAAGCCTTCCGCCGCGAGGTGCTGCCGGTCTTCGCCAGCCCCGACAGCCCCTTGCGCCAGACCCCCCGCACCAGCCCTCCGGCCGAAGCCGCCACCACGGTGCTTCAGCCCGCCCCGTGAGCCCGCCTGAGCGAGACCGAAGGTTCCCGCAGGCGGGGGCTCGGGATCAGACTCAGAACTGGTCGCCTTCCGGGGTGATGCCCACGGCGTCGTCGGCAGCGCCGGCAATGCCCCGGGTCTGAAACTTGTTGCCGCTGATGTCGGTCTGGTAGACGCAGCGGACGATCGGCTTGTCGCGGATCGAGCCGATGTAGGCGAAGGTGTTCATGCGCTGCTTGCACTGGCGCATCTGCTCGGAGGTGACGGCGCCCTCCTTCTGCAGCACGCTCCAGTTCTCGCGGCGGATCACACAGCCCGGCTGCAGCGTCGGCTGGGTCACGAAGCTGCTGCTTGGGTTCATGGTGGTGTAGAGCTCCACGTCCATCACGAAGGCGCTCGCACCCCACTGCTTGCAGAACTCGGGGTCGGGCACGGCCAGGTCGAGTTGCTGGCTGCTGGCGATGTTCCCCTGGTTGCCCACGGTGTTGCTGGAGAGCGCCGTGCCGATGCCGATGCCCACCACGAGCACCCCGGCCAGCACCGCGATCGTGGCCACGTTGAACACGAAGGGGCCGCCTCCGGGTTTGCCCCCACCCCCACCCGGTGTGGCACCACCGCCACCGCCGCCACCCCCGTTGCGGGTGGGGCGGGCGGCGCGGGAGCGGTCGCCGGGATCCCGCTCATCGGCGGCGTCGTAACGGGCGGCGTCGTAGCGGGAGCCGCGGCGGTCGTAGGCGTAGTCGGAGCTGGCGTAGTCCGACCCGGCGTAATCGGCGCTGGAGCGGCCGCGGCTGCCTCTGCCATCGCCTCTGGAGAAGGCGCTGCCATCACGGGAGCGGGTCATGTGGAAGCGGCACTGCGGGGCAGGCCCATGGAGTAGTTGAGAACCCGCGCGTCCGGGTTGTAGCGGAGTTCGCCCGCCTGCAGCAGCTGGCGGATCGTGCCCTCCAGCTCCGAACCGATGCGGCGCAGGTTGTATTCGGTGAGCTCGGCGCCGGCGAAACCGGCCACCAGATCACGGAAACGCTGCTGCACCTTCTGCAGCACGCCGGCGTCCCAGAGGAACTCGTTGTCCGGGTCGAGGTCGAGGGTCAGCTGGTGCGGGTCGGGGACCAGTTCACCCCCCTCGAGCCGTGCCGTGAACAGCCGCACATGACGGGTGGTGGACTTGAGCAGCAGGTCGTCGGCCATGGAACGGAGGCGAACGGACGGAGATGGGCCGCCGCAACTCTAGGAACCGCCGGTGCGTGCAGGGCCACGGCAGCCAGGCGCCCGACGTTGGCAGGGGGCATCCTTTTAGGTTGGCGTCTGGTTTTCGTCTTTGCATGCGCGTCGCCATTGCCGGAGCAGGACTCGCCGGCCTGTCCTGTGCCAAATACCTCTGCGATGCCGGCCACACGCCGGTGCTGCTCGAGGGGCGCAACGTGCTCGGCGGCAAGGTGGCGGCCTGGCAGGACGAAGACGGCGACTGGTATGAAACCGGCCTGCACATCTTCTTTGGGGCCTACCCCAACATGCTGCAGCTGTTCGCGGAGCTGGGCATCGAGGATCGCCTGCAGTGGAAGGATCACGCGATGATCTTCAACCAGAAGGAGGCGCCAGGCACCTACAGCCGTTTCGATTTCCCCGACCTTCCCGCCCCTCTCAACGGTGTTGCCGCCATCCTCGGCAACAACGACATGCTCACCTGGCCCGAGAAGATCGCCTTCGGGCTCGGCCTGGTGCCCGCCATGCTCCGCGGCCAGGACTACGTGGAGGAGTGCGACAAATACTCCTGGTCGGAATGGCTGCGCCTTCACAACATTCCTCAGCGGGTGAACGATGAAGTGTTCATCGCCATGAGCAAGGCGCTCAACTTCATCAATCCCGATGAAATCTCCTCAACGGTGATCCTCACGGCCCTCAACCGCTTCCTGCAGGAGAAGAACGGCTCGAAGATGGCCTTCCTCGACGGCAACCCCCCAGAGCGTCTCTGTGAGCCGATCGTGGCCTCGATACGGGAGCGCGGTGGCGAGGTGCACCTCGACAGCCCCCTGCGCGAGATCCGCCTGGCCGCCGATGGCAGCGTGCGCAGCTTCCGGATCGGCGGCATCCAGGGCCAGCCCGGCCGTGAGGTGGAGGCGGATGCCTACGTCAGCGCCCTGCCGGTGGATCCGCTCAAGCTCCTGCTGCCGGATCCCTGGCGCCAGCTGCCCTACTTCCAGAAGCTCGACGGGCTCAAGGGGGTGCCGGTGATCAACATTCATCTCTGGTTCGATCGAAAACTCACCGCGATCGACCATCTTCTGTTCAGTCGTTCGGACCTGCTCAGCGTCTACGCCGACATGAGCAACACCTGCCGCGAGTACGCCGACCCCGACCGCTCCATGCTCGAGCTGGTTTTCGCCCCTGCGGCGGAGTGGATCGGCCGCAGCGATGACGACATCGTGGCCGCCACCCTCGAGGAGCTGCGCCGCCTCTTCCCCGACCACTTCAACGGCGACGACCAGGCCAAGCTGCGCAAGGCCCGGGTGGTCAAAACCCCCCTCTCCGTCTACAAGACCGTGCCCGGCTGCCAGCAGCTGCGGCCCTCGCAGCAATCGCCGATCGCCAACTTCTTCCTGGCCGGCGACTACACGATGCAGCGCTATCTGGCTTCGATGGAAGGGGCAGTGCTGAGCGGCAAGCTGTGCGCCGAGGCGGTCAGCCGGCAGGCGTCCGCGCTGGTGCAGCCGGTGGCGGTGTGAGCGTGCTGGCCGCTTCACCCACCGCCGCTTCCCTCCGCTCCGGCCTGAACCTGGAGCACGCCTACGAGGCCTGCCGCCAGGAAACCGCCCAGTGGGCCAAGACCTTCTATCTCGGCACCCTGCTGATGCCCCCCGCCAAGCGGCGGGCCATCTGGGCGATCTACGTGTGGTGCCGCCGCACCGACGAACTGATGGACAGCCCCCAGGCGCAGCGGCTGCCCACTGACCAACTCGCCGAGCGGCTCGATCGCTGGGAAGCCCGCACCCGCCGCCTGTTTGCTGGCGAGGTGCACGATGCGCTCGATCTGGCCATGGTGGACACCATCCAGCGCTATCCCCAGCCGCTCCAGCCCTACCTCGACATGATCGAGGGACAGCGCATGGACTTGGTCTGCCATCGCTACGCCAGCTTTGATGAACTGCAGCTCTATTGCTATCGGGTGGCCGGCACCGTGGGCCTGATGACCCAGGAAGTGATGGGGCTTGATCCGGCCTACACCACGGCCCCCTGGAGCGAACGGCCCGACACCTCCGAAGCGGCGGTGGCCCTTGGCATCGCCAACCAGCTCACCAATATCCTGCGCGATGTGGGCGAAGACCGCAGCCGTGGCCGCATCTATCTGCCGCAGGAAGATCTGCAGCGCTTCAACTACTCGGAATCCGACCTGATGGCGGGGCTGCTCAATGAAAACTGGCGGGCCCTGATGGCCTTTCAGTTGCAACGCGCCCGCTACTGGTTCGGCCGTTCGGAGGCGGGGGTGCGCTGGCTGGCGGCCGATGCCCGCTGGCCGGTGTGGGCCTCGCTGCGGCTGTATCGCGGCATTCTCACAGTGATCGAGCAACTCAACTACGACGTTTTCAACCACCGGGCCTACGTTCCCAAGCCCTTCAAGCTGCTCGACCTGCCGCTCTCCTACGTGATCTCCCAGGCCCGCTGAACCTCTGCAGTGGCCCCGGCCTCCGCCTGCAGCCAGTCCAGCAGGATCGGATTCACCCGTTCGGGAGCTTCGTCATGAGGGCAGTGCCCCAACCCCGGCAGCACCTTCAGTTCCTGCACGCAGGGGAAGAGGCGCGCCCAGCATTCGGCTTCGGCTGGCGCTTCCCACGGATCCTCTGCTCCCCACAGCATGCGCACCGGCACGGTGAGCTCGGCAAGCAGCTCCGGTGCCAGGTGGTCGTCGAACAGGTTGACGAAGCCGCGGAAGCTCTCGGGCGCTCCGGCATCGGTACTGGGCCGGTGCAGCAGCTCCACCAAGGCGTCGTCGATGTTGGCGCCGCTGGGGTATGCCCGCTCCAGCACCTGACGGATGAAGGCAGGCCGGGCCAGGGCGCGGAACAGGGGAGCCACCAGCCAGCGCTGCCGCACCAGTTGCTTCACCAGGGGACGGCTCCAGCGCTCCAGCAGCGGCAGTTCCGCCACGCGCTTTTCATCCAACGTGCGCTGGGCGCAGTCGATCAGGATCACCTGGGCCAGCGGAACGCCGCGGGCCACCAGCAGCTGGGCCGCCCTTAGGGCCACCACGCCGCCGATGGAATTGCCCACCAGATGCACGCGGGCGGAGGGAGCGTGCTGCAGGGCCACCTGCTGCACGAAATCCGCCACCTGCTCGGCCCACAGATCGAAGCAGTAGCGCACCGCTCCGGGCTGCTCGGCTTCATCGGCCAGGCGGGAGCGCGGCTTGTCGCTGGCGCCGAATCCGAGCAGATCGATGGCGCACACCGAGAAGCGGCTGGCGATCACCGGCAGGTTGTGGCGCCAGTGGCCCAGGCTCGCGCCGAACCCGTGAATCAGCACCACACGTTGAAGCCCCGCCGGTTCGGGGCCGGCGAGGCAGCGGTAGCGGATGGTGTGACCCTGCCAGGTCCAGGAGGAGGAGGCAGGGCTTGGCGCGGTGGAAGCCAGCGGGTGGGTCAAGGCAGCATCGCCGCCGACCGGCGGAACGGGGTGCTGGCTCAGACCGTGGTGGCTGTCTGGTTGGCCAGCAGGGATTTCAGTTTGGCGAGCTCACCGGCCCAACGCGGATCGGGGGCGCCTTCGGTGATGGTGTCACTGTGCACCACCTTGTTGACGGCCTTGCGGGCCGCCACGGGAGCGGCACCGCCGGCGGCGGGCCGGCGATCGCCGGTGCCGGGGCGGCTGTCACGGCGCTCGGAGCGCTCGATGCGCAGGCTGTTGCCGCCGAAGTCGTGGCCGTTGAGCTGCTCGATCACGGTGTCGGCCAGTTTCTCATCCTCGACATTGGCGAAACCGAAACCACGGCAGGCACCCGTTTCCCTGTCCTGAACGGTCTTGAAGCGCACGCCCTCGGCGATGGAAGTGAACAGAGCATCGAGCTCGGCGGCATCGAAAGTCTGCGGCAGATTGCCGACGTAGAGACGAACACTCATGGGAGGAGGGGGGAGAGAAGGGAGGTGGCGGCCTGCGCCATCGGGTGAACGCACCGGCGAAACGCAGGGCAGCGCAGGAGGCGCCAAAGAGCGATCGGGGAGGTGTTTCTGACGTTCAGGAACTGGACGTCAACCGTTGCCGTTCGGGCTTCGATGAAGCGATGGAAGATGCCTGTACACAGAGCAGTCAATCACGGCGCCGGTCCAGCCAGCCAGCGACGCGCCGCCGCCAGGGCCTCCTCGCTGCTCTCCAGGCGGCCGAAGGCGCGCTCGATCGTCAGGTGGGCCAGCAGTTCGCCCAGCCGCCGTGACGGGGCCAGCCCCAGCCGCTGCTGCAGTTCCGTGCCGTCGAGCGGGGGCCTGGGATGAAAGAGAGGATCGCCCGGATCACGCCAGCGGGGCAGCCACTCCCGCGCAAACGGCAGCGGCAGCATGAGCAGCAGGGCGGGCAGGTCGTCCTCCAGGTCGCGGTGAAAGTGCACCTGCTCCCGTTCCGAGCCGAACGGGGCGGCGGGATCCCGCACCCCGCCGGGCCCCTCCAGCTGCGCCCGCCAGCTCCGCAGCAGTCCGCAGCGCCGCTGCAGCGCCCGGCTGGCATGCAGCCGCCCCCAGCTGGCGGCGTCGAGCAGCGTGGCCAGGCGTGCCAGGGGCAGGGCCACGCGGGCTTCGTCTTCGCTCAGGCCCCTGGCTGCGGCCGCCGCCGGGGTGAGCTGTCGCAATGCGGCACCGGCGGCTTCATTGCCGGCTGCACCGCCTTCCACAGCGTCCGGCTGGCGCCAGGCGTCCAGCAGGCCGATCGTCAGCACCCGGGCCAGCCCTTCGCCGCCGCCGGCGCACGCCGCCAGCTTCTCCAGCTCCACCCGCACGCGCTCCACGGCCACTTGGTCGATCCGGCGGCTGTGGTGCTGGATCCAGGCTGCGCTGGTGGCGTCGAGGTGAAAGCCCAGTTCCGCGGCCAGTCGCTCACCTCGCAGCAGTCGCAGCGGGTCGTCCAGCAGGTTCGCTTCGCTCACGGCCCGGATCAGTCCCGCCGCCAGATCGGTCAGGCCGCCGCTCGGGTCGAGCAGCTGGCTGCTTGCCGCCAAGGGCAAGGCCAGGGCGTTGAGACAGAAGTCGCGGCGCAGCAGATCGGTGGCCAGGTCCGTGCCGGCCTGGCGGGCCAGATCCACGCTCCAGCCCCGGATCACCAGCCGGGCGATCGAGCGCTCCTGATCCAGCACCACGCAGCGACCACCGTGCTCCCGGCTCAGCCGCTCGCCCAGGGCAATGGCCTCCACCGGCACCACCAGATCGAGGTCGGGCCGCTCCCCCAGCCGCCCGAGCAGGCCATCGCGCACGGCGCCTCCCACCAGGGCGGTGCCCGCAGGGAAGGCCGCCGGAGGCACCGGCCAGCGTTCCGTCGCCAGGCGGCGGCGCAGCAGAGCCGTGGCGGCGGCCAGATCCAGAGGCACGCTGGCCTGGCCCGCCAGAATGGCTGCATTCGGAGACCACTCAGGCATGTGCATCTGCGTGGATTGCCACTGGGTGGACCGCTGCCAGGCCTATCACGCGGTGGAGCGCCAGCACGGCGTCGAGCATCTCGCCGTTGCCCCCGACTTTCGCCCGGTGGATCCACGCATCCATGTGCAGGTGATGGATCTGCCGGAGAACCGCGTGGGCGTGGAATGGGACGTGCGGTCCTGCGCCAGCTTCCAGGCTGAACCGGGCCGCTGGCAACGGCTGCGTCCTCTGGCGGCGGTCCCGCGGTGATGGACGCTCCTGCCTGGGGCCTGGCCCTGCACAGCAGCAGCGAGGTGCTGGGAGTGGCGCTCCAGTCGCTGCTGGAGCCGGAGACGCCGCCCTTGATCCACACCTTCCCGCTGGGGCGCCGGCTCTCCAACGATCTGCTCGCCTGCGTGGAGGAGGTATTGCCAGCCTGCCGCTGGCCGCAGCTGGCACGGCTGGCGGTGGCCACCGGGCCCGGTGGCTTCACTGGCACCCGGCTCACCGTGGTGATGGCCCGCACGCTGGCCCAGCAGCTGGCTCTGCCCCTGGATGGTGTCAGCAGTTTCCTGCTGGTGGCGCGGCGCCTCTGGCAGGACGGAGAGCCGCAGACGGCCGCCGATCCGTTCTGGCTGCTGCACGAGCTGCCGCGCCGAGGTGTGGTGGCGGGTGCCTACGTGCTCGATGCAGGGGCTCCAGGGGGGGTGGTGGAGCGCCAGCCGCCGCGTCTGTTCGCCGACGCCGATGCCGTGCCTCCTGGCCCACGGCTGCCGGCGGTGGTGGAAGCCAGAGCCGATGTGGCCCAGTTGCTCGCCTTCAGCAAGGCGGCGGCGTTGGCCGGCGGGCCGGCCCCCTGGAGCACGGTGCTGCCGATCTATCCCACCAGCCCCGTGGGGGGAGAGGGTTGATGCGCCGCCTGGTGCTGCTGACGTTGCTGACGGCGGGCAGCTTCTGGCTGGGACGTTCCCTGCTGGTGCCGCCGGCTTCGCCGCCCCAGCTCATCCTCGTGCTGGGCGGTGACGTGAAGCGCGAGAAGGTGGCCGGGCGCTTGGCGACTCAATACCGTCTGCCGGTGGTGGTCAGCGGCGGCAGCAACCCGGAATACGCCCGCTGGCTGTTCGATCAGGAAGGCCTGCGGCAGCAGCAATACCGGCTGGATTACCGCGCCCATGACACGCTTTCCAACTTCACCACCGTGGTGGATGATCTGCGCCGTGGCGGCATCCGTCACGTGCTGCTGGTCACCAGCAGTGATCACATGGACCGGGCCCTGCTGGTCGGCCGGGTGGTGGCCGGCAGCCGCGGCATCCAGCTGACGCCCGTGGCGGTCTCCTGCGGGGAGCACTGCCATCCTGAGAGCCTCCCCAAGCGCTGGGGCGACGGCCTGCGGGCCGTGGTGTGGGTGCTCAGCGGGCGGGATCTGAAGAACTGGGCGCAAGCGCAGCACGCTCAGACCCGGGCCTGATCAGGCCCTCATTCAGCAAGGCATTGATCTGGTCCTGGCAGGCCTGGGTGGTCGCCAGGAGGTCTTCGCGACGGCGCGAGGCGGGCGGCGGGATCGGCTGGCCGATACGGATGTGGATCGGCACCAGGCGTGGCCAGGTACGGCCTGCGCCCATGGCCCGGTGGCTGTTGACGATCGCCACCGGCAGCAGGGGCACGCCGGCCCGTGCCGCCAGCAGAGCAGCGCCCGCCTGCGGCTGGTTGACGCGGCCGTCCAGCTGCCGGGTGCCATCGATGAACACCCCGGTGGCCCAGCCCTGGGCCAGCCGTGCTGTGGCGACCCGAATGGCTTCGCGGTCGCTGGCCCCCCGCTGCACCGGGTAGGCCCCGCAGGCGCGAATGATCGGGCCCAGCAGGGGGACCCTGAACAGCTCTGCTTTTGCCATGAAGGCCACGGGTCGGCCCAAGGCGTGGCCCAGCAACGGCGGGTCGAAGTGGGAGCCGTGGTTGGCCACCACCACAAGTGCACCCTCCGTGGGCACATTTCGATTGCCGCTGGTGCGCCCACGGAACAGGATCCGGTAGAGCGGGAACACCAGCAAATAGCTGATCAGCCGGTAGGTAAGGCTGGGGCGGGGATTCAACAGCGCCAGCGGATCGGAGGAATCCAGCCCTTTGGATTCGCTCAAAGCGCCAGGTCGGCCGCCGCGCCGATCTGGGCGGTGGCGAGGCCGGGGACTGCCCGGCGCAGCAGGCCGCTCAGCACGTTGCCCGGCCCGACCTCCACCACGGTTTCGATCGCTAGCCGCGGGAACTGGTCCATGGTTTCGCGCCAGCGCACCCCCGTGACCATCTGCTCGCTCAGGCGCTCCTTGAGCAGGGCGCCGTCAGTGGCCGGGGTGGGATCGGTGTTGCTGAGCACCGGAATGGCCGCATTGGCGAATGGGACCTGCTCCAGGAGCTGGCGAAAGGCGGCCGCGGCTTCTGCCATGAAGGGGGAATGGAAGGCCCCCGACACAGCCAAGGGGATCGCCCGCTTGCAGTTGATTCTCTGGCACAGGGCCTGAACCGCCTCGGTGCTGCCGGAGAGCACCACTTGGGAGGCGCTGTTGTCGTTGGCGATCACCACCCCTTCGCTGGCGGCGATCCGTTCGTCCAGCTCCTCCCGGTTGAAGCCGATCACGGCGGTCATCGACCCGCCACCAGCGGCGGCCATCAGCTCGCTTCGCTGCCGCATCAGGGCCAGGCCTGCCTCAAGGTCGAAGACACCAGCGGCGTAGAGCGCCACCAGCTCCCCAAGGCTGTGTCCGGCCACAAGATGGGCGCAGCGGCCCATCCCCTTGAGCGCGTCGACCAGCAGGCTTTCCAGCACGAACAGGGCCGGCTGGCTGTTGCGGGTGTCGTTCAGGTCGGCCGGCGCGGTGGGATCACTGAGCGGTTCACCGGCGCAGATCGCCAGCAGATCCCTGCCCAGGAGATCCGAAGCAGAAGCAAACCGCTCGCGCGCTCCGGGCAGGTCGAGCAGATCGCCCACCATTCCCAGCTTCTGCGATCCCTGGCCGGGAAACACCCAGGCAATGCCCATCCTGTTCGTCTTGAACGGAATCTGAGATTACGGCGACGCCCTGGCCAGCCCCCTCAGCCGCCGGGTCCACGCCAGCGGAGCAGCGCCGCTCCCCAGCTCAGCCCGGCGCCGAAGCCACTGCTGGCGATCAGGTGGCCAGGCTGGATGCGGCCATCACGTACCGCTTCATCGAGCATCAGCGGGATCGTGGCGGCAGAGGTGTTGCCGTAGGCCGCCAGGTTGCTGAGCACCCGCTGGTTGGGAATGGCGAAACGCTGGGCCACCGCATCGAGGATGCGCTGGTTGGCCTGATGCAGCAGCAGCCAGTCGAGCTCGGCCGCGGTGGTGCCAGTGGCGGCGAGCAGCTCCTGCAGCACGGCCGGCACTTCCTTGACGGCGAACTTGTACACCTCCTGGCCGTTCATGTGGATCGGCGCGAAGCCTCCGCGCTGGGCCGTGTGGCCGTCGAGCAGCGCCTGCCGCTCCTCCCGCTGCGCCAGGGTCAGGCAGGCGGCGCGGCGGCCGTCAGAACGCATGCGGAAGCCCAGCAGGCCATCCCGCTCGCCTTCACAGGCCTCCACGGCGATGGCGGCGGCGGCGTCGCCGAACAGCACGCAGGTGCGCCGGTCGTCCCAGTCGACCCAGCGGCTGAGCTGGTCGGCCCCGATCACCAGCACCTTGCGCGCGCTACCGGCGCGGATGTATTGGGCTGCGGTGATCAGGGCGAAGAGAAAGCCGCTGCAGGCGGCTGTGAGATCGAAGGCCACGGCGTTGGTGGCCCCCAGCCCCGCCTGCACCCGCGGCGCGGTGCCAAACAGGTCGTCCGGGCTGGAGGTGGCCAGCAGGATCAGATCCACCGTCTCCGCCGACCAGCCGGCGTGATCAAGGGCGTTGCGGGCGGCGGCGGTGGCCATCGACGTCACCGTTTCCGTGGGCCCGGCCACACGGCGCGCAGCGATGCCGGTGCGGCTGCGGATCCACTCATCGTTGGTGTCGACGCGAAGGCTCAGCGCGTCGTTGCTGACGATCAGAGCGGGGAGCGAACTGCCGCATCCCACGAGCGCCATGCCTGCGCCCATCCGGCCAAGCGCCACCGACTCACCCACGGTTCGGCTCAGTCAACCACAGGCAGGAACGGAGCTCTCCTCGCTGCTGAGCTTGTGCAGATCTTCCATCACCCCATGGCTGGCGGCCAGGTGCGCCAGACGCAGCGCGCTGACCACCGAAAGGGCCTTGCTGCTGCCGTGGCCGATCACGCAGACCCCATTGACGCCGAGCAGCAGGGCGCCGCCGTGCTCGGCATGGTCGAGGCGCTTCTTGATCCGCACCAGGTTGCTGCGCAGGAAGGCGGAGCCCACCTTGCCGCGCCTGCCCCGGGGCAGTTCGGCCCGCAGCACATCGAGCAGCACGCTGCCCACCGACTCCAGGAACTTGAGCAGCACGTTGCCGGTGTAGCCGTCGCAGACCACCACATCGAAGCTGCCGGAGAGGACGTCGCGGCCTTCGCAGTTGCCGGCGAAGCGCAGCCGCTGCTCGGCGGCGAGCAGGGCGTAGGCCTTGATGGTGAGCTCGTTGCCCTTGCAGGCCTCCTCGCCGATGTTCAGCAGGCCGATGCGGGGCTGGGGGATGCCGAGCACGTCGCGGCTGTAGATGCTGCCCAGCAGGGCGAACTGCTGCAGGTACACCGGCTTGCAGTCCATGTTGGCGCCCACGTCGAGCACAAGCACCTGCCGGCCCGGGTCCTTGGTGGGGAAGAGGGCGCCGATGGCGGGGCGGTCGATGCCCTTGAGCCGTCCGAGCCGGAAGATCGCCGAGGCCATCACCGCACCGGAGTTGCCGGCGGAGTACACCGCCGCCGCCTCACCGCTCTTGACCAGGTCCATGGCCATGTTGATGCTGGCGTCGCGCTTGCGGCGCACCACCGTGGCTTCCTCGTCCATGCCCACCGAAGGGCCGCTGGCGACCAGCTGCAGCAGACCGGCCTGCAGGCTCTCGCGCAGGTCGTCTTCCAGGTTCAGGGCGGCCGCGGCCTGCTGCACCGCCGCGGCTTCGGCCACGAAGCGGATCTTCACCGGCAGGCAGCGCACGGCGGCCAGGCAGCCCTCGAGGATCGGGCCGGGGGCATGGTCTCCCCCCATGCCGTCGACGGCCATCCAGATGCGGTCACGGTCGCGGATCGGAGCGGACCCATCGCCACCGGTCTGCAGGCGCCGGCGGGGGTAACTCATCAGCGGCTGCAGCACTGTGCCGGCAACCGATCCCGCCATGGTGCCTGCGGAGGAGGCCACCGAACCTGCCGCCGAGGCCATCGAGCCGGCCACCGAGGCGGCGGCGGAAGCAGCGGAGGCGGCAGTGCTGGCTGAGGAGGTGGCCGTGTCAACCAGGCTGGTGACCGTCGCATTGCGGCGATACCAGACCACCAGCCGGCGGATCGCGCGGCTGGGTTTGGCGCGGCGTTGTCTCAGTTCTGAATCAGAGTCCTTCGGAGGCAACGGCTTCCACGATGCGCTGGAACAGGTAACCCGTACCCCGTGCGGTGAGGATCAGCTCGGGGTTGGCTGGATCATCTTCCAGTTTGGAACGCAGCCGTGAGATGTGGACATCCACCACCCGGGTGTCCACGTGACGCTCGGGGGTATAACCCCAGACCTCCTTGAGAATCTCGCCGCGACTGAAGGGCTCACCCGAACGGCTGACCAGCAGCTCCAGCAGGCTGAACTCCATGCCGGTGAGGCGGATGCGCTCTTCGCCCCGGTACACCTGGCGCTTGTTGGTGTCGATGCGCAGCTCGTTGACCTGGATCACGCCGGAGTTGGGGATGCCCACCACCTGCTCCTTCTCCACCCGGCGCAGCACGCAGCGGATGCGGGCCTCCAGCTCCTTCGGGCTGAAGGGCTTCACCACGTAGTCGTCGGCACCGAGCTCTAGGCCGGTGATGCGGTCGGCCACGTCGCCCAGAGCGGTGAGCATCACGATCGGCACATCGGATTCCTTACGGAGCTCCTGGCAGACGCCATAGCCGTCGAGCTTGGGCATCATCACGTCGAGCACCACCAGATCCGGGCTGGAATGGCGGAAGGCCTCAAGCGCCTCCACGCCGTCACAGGCGGTGACGACGTCGTAGCCGATCATCGTGAGGCGGGTTTCGAGAATCCTGCGGATGCTCGCCTCGTCGTCAACGACCAGGATGGTTTCCTTGGCGGAGGAGGAAGCCGTCATGGTTGCGCCGGCCTGGGTACACAAGTCCTGACCACTGAACTGGTCGGAGGGGCGGCAAATTCACCCAACGCCACCATTCTTCACACACCGCCGTGGCCCGATCCGCACCGCTGTTCATCTGCCAGGCCTGTGGAGCTCAGACCCGCCAGTTCTTCGGCCGCTGCCATGGCTGCGGTGCCTGGAACACGCTGGTGGAACAGAGCGGCCCCGCCGCTGATGGCCGCCGCCGCCGCGCCGCCCCTGAGGGCGCGCCTGCCCGTACCGGTGCGGGCGAGAAGGTGGCCCAGGCGCCAGGGCGTCCCCGGCGCTCGGAATCGATCCTGATGGCGGTGGAGCGGCCGCTCCAGCGGTTGCCCAGCGGCTTCGCCGAGTTCGATCGGGTGCTGGGCGGCGGGCTGGTGCCCGGGGCGCTGGTTCTGGTGGGGGGCGATCCCGGCATCGGCAAATCCACTCTGCTGCTGCAGAGCGCCCAGGCGCTGGCCGCCATCACCTCGGTGCTCTACGTGAGCGCCGAGGAGTCGGCGCAGCAGGTTCGCCTGCGCTGGAGCCGGCTCGCCCCGCCAGATGCCGGCGCTGCGGAGCAGCCGGTTGGGGCCGATGGGGCCGTGCCGGCGGGTGCCGGGCTGCAGCTGCTGGCGGAAACCGATCTGGAGCTGGTGCTGCAGGAGCTTGAGGCGCTGCGGCCGGCGGTGGCGATCATCGACAGCATCCAGGCCCTGCATGACGACCAGCTCAGCAGCGCGCCGGGATCGGTCGCCCAGGTGCGCGAATGCGCCGGTGCCCTGCAACGGCTGGCCAAGCGCCAGGACACCGCCCTGCTGCTGGTGGGGCATGTCACCAAGGAGGGGATGCTGGCCGGGCCCAAGGTGCTCGAACACCTCGTCGATGCGGTGCTCACCTTCGAGGGCGACCGCTTCGCCAGCCACCGGCTGCTGCGGGCGGTCAAGAACCGGTTCGGTGCCACGCACGAACTGGGCCTGTTCGAGATGCGCGACCGGGGGCTGGCGGAAGTCACCAATCCCAGCGAGCTGTTCCTCGGCCATGACGGCCCCGCCGCCGGCACCGCCACGATCGTGGCCTGTGAAGGCACCCGCTCGCTGGTGGTCGAGCTGCAGGCCCTGGTGAGCACCACCAGCTACGCCAGCCCACGCCGCACGGCCACCGGCATCGGCATCAACCGGCTGCACCAGATCCTGGCCGTGCTTGAAAAGCACATGGGGCTGCCCCTCTCACGCTTCGATTGCTACCTGGCGGTGGCCGGTGGCCTCGACGTGGAGGAGCCGGCGGCCGATCTCGGCGTGGCCGCGGCGGTGGTGGCCAGCTACCGCGATCTGACCCTGCCGGCCGGCACGGTGCTGGTAGGGGAGCTGGGGCTGGGGGGGCAGCTGCGGCCGGTGGGCCAGCTGGAGCTGCGCCTCCAGGAGGCGGCGCGGCTGGGGTTCCGCCGGGCGGTGGTGCCGCGCGGCAGCGGCCTCGGGGCGATCGCCGCCGGGCTTGATCTCCAGCTGCTGGAAGCCGCCACTGTGGCGGAGGCCCTGGTGGCCGGGCTGGGGTTTGACCCTGCTGCCGACTGAGCCGGGCCGGCGGCTCCACCCTGCCCCGGCCAGGCCACACCCCGCCCCGGGCAACGCCCTGCCCAGGCGCCCCGACGAGGCTCAGAAGTAGACGTCGACGTTGCCGCGCCCGCTGGTCTTGAGCCAGTTCTGGGCTTCGATGTAGTTGTTCGGCGCCATGCGGATCGCCTTGGTCCAGTAGTCGGCGGCGCGGGAGAAGCAGCGGTCCGACTCATCGGTGTCGCCCCGTTCTTCCGCCAGGGAGCCGAGGTGGTGGTGAATCACCGCGATGTTGTTGAGGGCCTGCGGCATGTGCTGGTTGAGATCCAGCGCCTGCTCGTAGAACTCCAGCGCCTTCTGGTGATCGCCGTTGCTGGTGAACACCAGCGCCATGTTGTAGAGGATGAAGGCCTTGTCGTTGGGGTCGTCCTCCAGCTTCAGGGCTTCCTCGTAGTTCTCCAGCGCTTCGGCATATTCGCCGTCGCCCTGGGCGCTCATGCCGTCGCGGTAGTACGCGAAGGCCTCCTTCGCCCGCCGGTTGGTGGGAATCACCTTGAGGATCAGGTCCGCCATGACCGTGAAGCTCTTGTCGATGAAGTTGTCGTTGCGTTGGCTGCGGGGCACGGGAACGGTCTGGTTTGTGGACCCATCCTGACGCCTGCGCGGCGAGCCAGCTTCTGCCGGAGGCCATCCCTAGCCTGAAACCCAGCTGCCGATCCCAGTGGTTCAGGTTTCCCCCGGCCCCGCCGTCTCACCGCTTCCGGCTGCACCGTCTCCCTGCCCCCTGGTGCCGGTGCTGCTCGAGGTGGACGGCATGAAGTGCGGGGGCTGCGTGCGTGCGGTGGAGAAGCGCCTGCTGGCCGTGCCCGGTGTGCACCAGGCAAGCGTGAACCTGCTCACCCACACCGCCTGGGTGGGCCTGGCCGCTCCTGTCGAGGCCGCGCAGCCAGGCCTCGACACCCAGGTGGCGGCCCTGCTGGCCAGCCTGGAGGGGCTCGGCTTTGCGGCACGCCTGCGTGATCAGTCGCTGCCGGCACCCACGGCGGCCGAGCTGGCCCAGCGCCATCGTTGGTGGCTGGAGTGGCGCCAGCTGATCGCGGCGCTGACGCTGCTGGTGGTGTCGGTGCTGGGCCATCTGGCGGAGGCGGGCAGCCTGCCGGCATCGCTGCTGGCGTCCCCGCTCGGAGCCCTGCTGGCGGCGCTCTGGTTCCACGCCCTCGTGGCCACCCTGGCCCTGGCGCTGCCGGGTCGTTCGATCCTGGTGCGCGGCGCCCTGAGCGCCTGGCACCGCATGCCCAGCATGGACACCCTGGTGGGCCTGGGCATGGGCAGCGCCTACCTCGCCAGCCTGGCGGCCCTGCTCTGGCCGGCGGCGGGCTGGCCCTGTTTTTTCAATGAGCCGGTGATGCTGCTCGGCTTCGTGCTGCTGGGCCGCTTCCTGGAGGAACGGGCCCGCTTCCGCACCGGCCGGGCGCTGGAGCAGCTGGCCCAGCTCCAACCCGAAACGGCGCTGCTGCTGGTGGGCGATGGCCCCCCGCGAGAGGTGCGGGTGGGAGGGCTGCGGCCCGCTGATCGGTTGCAACTGCTGCCGGGCGACCGGGTGCCGGTGGATGGGGTGGTGCTGGAGGGCTGCTCGGCGGTGGATGTGTCGAGTCTCACCGGTGAACCCCTGCCGCTGGAGGCCCGCCCGGGCTGTGAGCTGGCGGCCGGCATGCTCAACCTGCAGGCGCCGCTGGTGCTGGAGGTGACCCGCGCCGGTGCGGAGACGGCCCTGGCCCGGATCATTGCGCTGGTCGAGCAGGCCCAGGCCCGCAAGGCGCCGATACAGCGCCTGGTGGACCGGGTGGCCGGCCGTTTCACCGTGCTGGTGCTTGTTCTCGCCCTGGCCACCTTCCTGTTCTGGTGGCTGTGGGGCACCCGCCTGTGGCCGGACGTGCTGATGGTGGCTCCGCTGCTGGGCCATGGGGCCGGGGCTGCTCACAGCTTCGGTGGGCACGGCCTTGGTGGTATGGGCATGGGCGGCCCCAGCCACGGGCTGGCTGGGGCCGCCGCCGAGACCCCGTTCAGCCTGGCCCTGCAGCTGGCGATTTCCGTGCTGGTGGTGGCCTGCCCCTGTGCGTTGGGCCTGGCCACCCCCACGGCGATCACAGTCGGCTCAGGGCTGGCGGCCCGGGCTGGTGTGCTGTTCCGGGGCGGCGATGCGATCGAGACCGCCGCGCGTCTGCAGGCGGTGCTGTTCGACAAGACCGGCACGCTCACCCTGGGCCGCCCCCTGGTGGTGGCGATCGAGCTGTCCCCCACGGATCCAGCTCACCAGCTGGCGGCCGAGCTGGTCGACGCCGATGCCCTGATCCGTGTGGCGGCCAGCCTGGAGCAGCAGACCCGCCACCCGCTCGCCCATGCCCTGCTGCAGGAGGCGGAGCGCCGCCAGCTTCCTCTCTGGCCGGTGAGCACCTGCGTCACCTTCGCCGGGACCGGGGTGGAGGGGGAACTGGAAGGGGTCAGCGGCCCTTGCCGGGTGGGTCGCCTCGACTGGCTGGAGCAGCGAGGGGTTGGTCTGGGCGCTCCGCTCCGCCAGCGGCTCACAGCACTGGAGGCCGACGGCGGCTCGGTGTTGGCCGTGGCGGTTGGCAGCCGCCTGCTGGGCCTCGTGGCGGTCCACGACCAACCGCGCGCCGATGCGGTCGCCACCGTGCAGGAGCTCGGTGCCATGGGGCTGAACCTCGGCGTGCTCAGCGGTGACCGGCAGCCTGCCGTGCGGCGCCTCGGTGAACGGCTCGGCTTGCCGGACGACGCCCTTGCCTGGGAACTGCGCCCCGAGCAGAAGCTCGACCAGATCGTGCGCTGGCAGCAGTTGGGGCCGGTGGCGATGGTGGGCGATGGCATCAACGATGCGCCCGCTCTGGCGGCGGCCGATCTCGGCATCGCCGTGGGCACCGGCACCCAGATCGCTCAGGACACCGCCGATCTGGTGATCCTTGGCGACCGCTTGTCCTCGCTCGTGCTGGCGCTGCAGCTGGCGCGGCGCACGCTGGCCAAGGTGCGCCAGAACCTTTTCTGGGCCTTCGGCTACAACCTTGTGGTGCTGCCGATCGCGGCCGGCGTCCTGCTGCCAGGCTTCGGTGTGGTGCTCTCCCCACCCCTGGCGGCCCTGCTGATGGCGATGAGCTCGATCACCGTGGTGGTGAACGCGCTGCTGCTGCATGGTCCAGCCTGACCCCGATCGCCCCAGGGGGCGCTTTCTCGTGCTGGAGGGCATCGATGGCTGTGGCAAGACCACCCAGCTCAAACGCCTGCAGGCCTGGTTGCCCAGCAGCGGCCTGCTGGCGCCCGGGGCGGAGCTGGTGGTGTGCCGCGAGCCGGGAGGGACGCCGCTGGGCCAGGCGCTGCGGCAGCTGCTGCTGCATCCGCCGGAGGCGGCCAGCCCCTGCCCCACCGCGGAACTGCTGCTTTATGCGGCCGACCGCGCCCAGCACGTGGAGGCCCGCATCGCGCCCGCCCTGGCGGCGGGCCATTGGGTGATCAGCGACCGCTTTGCCGGCTCCACGGCCGCCTACCAGGGCTATGGCCGTGGCCTGGATCTCGCGTTGATCGGCCAGCTGGAGGCCATCGCCACCGCCGGCCTGACGGCCGACCTCACCCTCTGGCTGGACCTGCCCCTGCCGCTCTCACTGGAGCGTCGCGGCCACCGGCCCGCCGATCGGATCGAGTCGGCGGGACTGCCCTTCCTGCAGCGGGTGGCTGGAGGATTCGCCCAGCTGGCGGCGCAGCGGGGCTGGGCGCGGGTGGAGGCTGCCGCTGCTCCCGAACAGGTGGCGGAAGCGATTGCGGCGCTGCTGCGGTGCCGTTTCGCCGCTGCTGGTGGCTGCGATGGCTGATCTGTTCGCCGACCTGATCGGCCAGCCCCAGGCCGTGGCCCTGCTTGCCGCGTCGCTGCAGCGCCAGCGGCTGGCGCCGGCCTACCTGTTCAGCGGGCCGGATGGGGTGGGACGGCGCCTGGCGGCTCTGCGCTTCCTCGAGGGCGTCCTGGCCGGGATCGCTGGTTCAGCCCCGCTGCGACGCCGGCTGGAGGAGGGCAACCACCCGGATCTGCTCTGGGTGGAGCCCACCTACCAGCACCAGGGCCAGCTGATCCCCCGTTCGGAGGCGATCGCCCAGGGAGTGGCGAAGCGGTCGCTGCCCCAGCTGCGCCTGGAGCAGGTGCGGGCGATCAGCCGTTTCTTGGCCCGTCGGCCGTTGGAGGGCGACCACTGCCTTGTGGTGATCGAGGCAGTGGAGATGATGGCGGAGGGGGCGGCCAATGCCCTGCTCAAAACCCTGGAAGAGCCCGGCAACGGGCTGCTCGTGCTGCTGACCAGCGCGCCCGAGCGCCTGCTGAGCACGATTCGCTCCCGTTGCCAGCAGATCGTGTTCAGCCGGCTGGATCCGGCCTCCCTGCAGGCGGTGCTGCACCGCCGCGCCGATCTCTCACCCGTGGCGGAGGGGCCAGAGGCCGCCGGCCTGATCGCGCTGGCGGCCGGCTCGCCGGGGGCGTTGCTGCGCCACCGGGAGCAATGGCAGGCCCTGCCACCGGGGCTGGCGGAGCGGCTGCTGGAGCGGCCGGGCCAACCGCTGGAGGCGCTGGCCCTGGCCCGTGAGCTCACCGAAGCCCTGGACCTCGATCTTCAGCTGTGGCTGCTCGACTGGTGGCAACTGCAGAGCTGGCGCCGCGATCTCTGCCAGGCCGATCAGCAGCGGATCGAGCGCCTCCGGCGCCAGTTGCAGGGGGCTGTGCAACCCCGGCTGGCCTGGGAAGTGGCGCTGCTGGAGCTGGGCGGATCGCTGGTGTGAGCCTGGGGTTCCAGGGGGATCTGACCGCCACCTGCGCCACACGCCCCTTGACGGACAACAGCGCGAAGTTCTGACAGGCGCCTGGGGAGTCGCTGAAGCAGCGCTCCGGCTGTGTCGGTGCCGCTTCAGCAGCAGATGGTCGGTGGAATCAGGCGGATTCGAGCGAGCGCAGCTGGTCGCGCGTGTCCTGCCGAAGCTCCCGCACCAGCCGCTCCTGCTGTTCCAGCTGGGGGCCAGTGGGCAGTTCCAGGCAGTAGCCGGCTCCGTAGACCGTTTTGATGAACCGGGGTTTGCGCGGTTCGGGTTCGAGCTTGGTGCGCAGGTGGCGCACGTGTACCCGGATGGTCTCGATGTCGTCGTCGGGCTCGTAGCCCCACACTTCCTTGAGGATGAGTGAGGGGGCCACGGTCTGACCGTGACGCTGGAGCAGGCAGTGGAGCAGTTCGAACTCCAGGTGGGTGAGCCGGACGGCTTGATCGAACCAGATGGCCTCGAACCGCTCGGGCACCAGGGTGAGAGGCCCGAAATTGAGAATCTCGTTGTGTTTTTCGGCCAGAGGGGCGCGATCGATGCGCCGCAGCAGTGCTTTCACCCGCACCAGCAGCTCTTCGAGATCGAAGGGCTTGGTCAGGTAGTCGTCGGCGCCGGAGTTGAAGCCGCTCACCTTGTCTTTGGTGCCGCCGAGCGCCGTGATCATCATGATCGGGATCCCGGCCGTGCGCTCATCGCGGCGCAGGCGCTGGCAGAGGGTGAGGCCATCCACCTTGGGCAGCATCAGATCGAGCAGGATCAGGTCGGGATGGGCCTGCAGGGCCAGGGCCTGGCCCTTGATGCCGTCTTCGGCGCATTCCACCTGGAAGCCGCCGTGCATCAGATGGGCAGCCACCAGCTCACGCATGTCCCTGTCGTCTTCGATCAGCAGGATGCAGGGCTTCATGGGCGGCGCAGGGCGGGTGACAGCGGCAATCCGTTGGATTCGAAGAGGCCGTATGAGCTGCTTTCGCAGAAGTATGGGACACGATCCTGGCAACCGCGCCACTGGAACGTGAACAACCGGCAGGCAGCGCTGCGGCAAGGCGAACAGGAACTCCCCGGGCAGGATTCGAACCTGCGACCAATCGGTTAACAGCCGACCGCTCTACCGCTGAGCTACCGAGGATGGCAACCCGGTGAACCTACCCCTCGGTCGCGCCGCCAGGCAAGAGGGAGACCCTGCCGCGAAGGCGCCGGCATAGTTCCGGCCCGTCCTGCCAGCGGCCCATGCGCCCGCTTTCCATCAGCACGGCCCCGTCGCAGCGCTCGAGTTCCTCCAGCCGGTGGGTGATCCAGAGGGCGGTGAGGGGTCGCTCCTGCCGGTGGCAGAGGCGATGGATCAACTCCAGAACCTCCGTCTGGCTGATTGGATCGAGCAGGGCGGTGGGTTCGTCGAGCAGCAGCAGGTCGGCACCGCTGGCGAGGGCACCGGCGATGGCCACCCGCTGTTTCTGGCCGCCGCTGAGCGTGTGGATCGGCCGCCCTTCCAGGCCAGGTAAGCCGACCTGGGCCAGGGCTTCGGCCACCCGCCAGCGCCGCTCCTCACGGCTGAGGCCCTCCGCCAACGAGAGTTGGAGGTCGGTGCCGCAGCTGGGCAGCAAGAGTTGGTGGTCGGGGTTCTGGAAGACCAGAGCCGGCGTGCGCTGGCGGTGAATCCGCCCTCGCTGCGGATCGAGCAGCCCGGCGATCAGCCGCAGCAGGGTGCTCTTGCCGCTGCCGTTGCCCCCCACGAGCATCCACAGCCCTGGACGGGGCACCTCGAGGTTGATGTGGTCAAGGGCGAGGCTGCCGTTGGGCCAGCGGAACCCCAGGTTCTCCACCACCAGCGGAGGATCAGGGGCGGAGAAACCGGCGCTGGCATGGGCCGGTGGCGAGCTGGTCAACTGTCGACGCTGAAGCCGGGACGTTTGGTGCCGGTGCCACCCGCGGCCGAACGTTCGTAGAGCTGAACGGCTACCAGCTCACTGCTCAGCAGGCTGACCCGTTTCTCCTCGGCTTTCTCGCAGCTGAGTTCGAGCACGCGCGGTTGACCGCTCTCCAAGACCGCCTTGATCTGGCCATACAGGGCCTGGGCGTCGGCCAGTTCCTTGCGCTGGACCGAGACGGGCATGGGGCTGAGCTTGAGCGAGAGCTCGACGACGTACACGGTGGTTTCGGTGAGGGCAGCCGCCACTCTGGCGAATGGCGCGACGCTGCGGTTTCCGCTGAAGGGCCGGCCGGCTCCCGGTTGGCTCCGGTTTGGCTCGGGGCTGGATTCAGGGCTGCTTCCGGTGCGGTTCAGACGAGCGGGGCGGCCGCAAGACCTGGGGCTGACGGAGCCGGTGAGTGCAAGTACTCATTGCCCCCGGGCCAGGGCGGCGGAAGCCCCGGCCGCCGGCTGATTTCCGTACAGTGCCCTTGTAAAGCTTCATGAAGCCTCTTCATCATGACGATTGCTGTAGGGCGCGCGCCTTCGGCTCGGGGATGGTTCGACGTCCTCGATGACTGGCTCAAGCGCGACCGCTTCGTGTTTGTCGGCTGGTCCGGTCTGCTGCTGTTCCCCACGGCCTAT
>NZ_JAGQBN010000014.1:0-93371 GCF_024345655.1 Synechococcus sp. Lug-A
GCCAGCAGGCGCTCGCCGGCGCGGTTGGCGGCCACCGACCCCAGCTGCAGCCCCTGGCCCCGCAGCAGCAGGCGGGGCCGCCACCCACGGGCGCGGAAGGCCAGCGCCAGCTCCACCGCCGCAGCGCCACCACCGCGCAGCACGGGGCCTTCCGCCGCTGCATAGCCGTCGGCCCAGGCCAGGAAGGGTTCGAGCGGCTTCACCGCCATGGCGCCGGCGCACGGCGCCGTGACAGCACCCACATCCAGGCTGAGCCGCGCAAAGCGCAGTGCCGGCCGGCCAGCCAGCAGCAGCGCCCGCTCGGCCAGATCCAGCCCGGTGATCTCCGCCTGCACGAAGGTGACGCCGGCCAGCCGGCAGAGGCGGCGCAGATCGATGGCGGCGGCGCCAGCGGGCACCAGACCCGCCACCACAGCGGGCACCAGGCCGGAATAAAGCGCCGTGCTGCCGCGGCTCACCAGTGTGATCAGGGCAGCGGCCGGGCGCTGGGCAGGCCGCATCACCCAGCGGCGCAGCAGCAGGGCATGGCTGTGGCCCCCTCCTGCCAGCACCAGGTGCAGCCGGGGCGGGGCAGAAAGCCCGGGCACGGGCGTCGTCGGGCGCAGATGGCGCCATTGTGGCCGCGCCCGGGCCGTGAACAAATCCCCTGCCGCCGCCTGACGGGTGGCAGGATTCGGCAAGTGGGGCCAGATTCGGTGAAATCACACCGCCATCCAGGATTGTCCTGCCTGCCTCGCCGCCCAGGCGGCCGTTCACAACCCTGCCGTCGCTGGCCGTCGCTGGCGTGGTGCACAGCCGCGTTGCTTGCCGCCTGGGTGTGGCCAGTCAACGCCCACGCCGAAACCGTGCTGGAGCGGGCGGCGCGCACCGGCGTGATCACCATGGGCGGCCGCACCGACCTGGTGCCTTACTCCTTCGTAGACGGCAAGGGCCAGCTGGTGGGCCTGTCGATTGATGTGGCCGAGCGGATCGCCGCCGAAGCCAGCACTTACCTGAACCGTCCGGTGCGGCTGGCGTTCACTGCCGCCCCCGACGCGAACACCCTGTTCAAACAGGTGCACACCGGCGAGACCGACCTGGCCTGCGGCGTCCAGTTCACCTGGGAGCGGGAGATGTTCGTCGACTATTCGATCCCCTTCAGCCTGTCGGGAATCCGCCTGCTCACCCGCAGTGGTGGGCTCGATGGCACGGCCGCCTCGTTGCAAGGCAAGCGGATCGGTGTGCTGGCCGGCTCGCTGGGTGATGCCACGATCAAGAGCTATGCGCCCAAGGCGGTGCGGGTGCCCCTCACCGAGATCGATGCCGCCGTTGCAGCGCTGCAGGCGGGCCGGGTGGAGGCACTGGCTGGCGATTCCATCCTGCTGGCAGGCGCCGTGGCGAAAACGGGCGCCAAGGGTCTGGCACTGGTGCCCGGGGTGGGACTGCAGCGCTATGCGGTGGGGTGCATCATTCCGGAGAACAATTCCACCTTCCGCAACCTGATGAACCTGGCGATAGCCAAGTTGCTTCAGGGCTATATCAATGGCAATCGTGATGCCACCGAGAGCGTGAATCGCTGGTTGGGCCCCAGTGGAATTCTGGAATTGCCGTCGCAAGTGATCAAAGATTATTTTCAGATGGTGCTGCTCACCAATGAGCAGATTCGCGTCCCAGCTGACACCACTCCGGAAGCAAAACCATGAGCATTCACTCCCGAGCCGGCGTGCTGGGTTTCCTGCTGGCGCTGGCGGCGCTCACCCTGCCAGTCGCCACCGCCGCGCCGGTTGCCTCCCATCCTGAGGCGTCAGTTGAGGACCGTCTGCGCCGCATAGCCACCGCCTTCCGCGCCCATGGCGGCCTGGACGCGGGCCTCGTCAGCCATGGGCACGGCACGGAGGATCCCACCCTGCTGGCAGCCGGCTTTGCCAATGGCGGACGGGGCGGCTTTGCCAACGCGGCCAACCGTGGAGGCTTCGTCAATGGGCACCCCTATTACGGCGGCGGCGGCGGCGGCTTCGTTAACGGCGGCGGCGGCTTCGTCAATGCCCGCTATGGCGGCGGCTTCGTCAACGGGGGCGGGGGCGGGGCTTTCCGCAACTGGTGATCGCCTGAACAAAGGATCGCCCTTCACAACTGCCGAACAATCGAAGGCCGCCGCTGCCGCGATTGGGGCCAACCCAGCGTCCTGGCCAATCAGTCCGACCCCAACACAGGCGCGGGAGAAGCCAGGGGAATCCGTTCCCGCTGGAGGCGGTCGAGCAGGCGCCGCTGCAGCTCACGGCTGCAGGCCCACTGCTGACCAGCCTGGGTGGTGAGCAGCATGCTCACGGTGATCCCGAGCGGGCCGGTGCCGGTGACACCGCGCAGGAAGGGGGCCGCCAGCAGCAGCGGCCCCCAGAGCGGATCGCGGCCGAGGGCGTCGAGTTCTTCGGCGATCACCGCCAGCACGGTGTTGATGTCGGCGATGCGATGGGAGAGCAGCACCTCCACCAACTTGCCGGAGCGGATCTTGGTGTGGTTCACCACCCGGTCGAAGGCACCGTTCTGAATCACAGCCACCCGCTGATCGAGGCAGCGCAGCTGGGTGCTCAGCACGCTCAGATCCACCACATCGCCTTCGATGTCGCCGATCTCGATCCAGTCGCCGATGGCGTAGCGATCCTCCAGCAGCACCGCCAGGCCGGCGGCGAAATCCCGCAGCAGCCCCTGGAACACAATCGCCAGGCCGCCCAGCACGGCGCCGCCGGCCAGCAGGAACGACGCAGAGGTTTCGCGCACGCCGGGGATGCCCACCACCACCCAGCCGGCGGCGATGGCGATGCAGGCCAGATCCACCAGCCGGTGGAAGATGCGCTCGAGGCTGTGGTGGCGCTGGTCGCGGCGGGCCAGCTGGTCGGCGGGCACCCGGCCACTGGCGGCCCACTGATCCAGCAGAAACGACACCAGCGCGCGGCCCAGCAGCGCCGTGAACGCGAACACCAGCACCTTGATCGCCACCAGCGCAGGCTGCAGCAGCACCTCCAGGGCCAGCGGCACGCCGCCGGGAATGGCCATCAGGCCCAGCGCCACCACCGTCATCAGTTGCAGCAGCACGAGCACCAGCAGCACGAGGCTCAGCGCCTCGAACAGCTGCAGGCGCAGCCCGCGCGTGGCAGCCGCCGCTGGGGCCGCTGACGCCACCGGAGCCGCCAGCGCGAACGCCGCCGGGGCCGCCACTTGCGCCTTGAGCGTGGCGATGGCCAGGCGGTTGCGGCGCCACAGCCAGAAGGTGCCAGCGGTGAGCAGCAGCACCAGGGCCATGGCCAGCAGGCAGAGCATCAACCGCTGGCGCAGGCTCTGCGGCAGCAGCGCCTGGCGGGCGTAGCGGAGGCGGCTCTGCAGCCGCTCCTGCCAACGCCGGCCCAGTTCCAGCGCAGTGGTGCCGTTCATGGTGGCGTCGGCAAAGGTCACGGTGAGCAGCGGCAGCGGCTGGGGCCGCTCCGGCACCGTGGCTTCGAGGATCACGGCGCCGGTGGGCAGCTGCCGCACCTCCACCGTGAGGTCGTCGGAGGCGGCACGCACGCCATCGGTCAGACCGCCCTCACAGGCGGGATCGTTGGCCCCCAGAGCCCGCAGCAGGCTCCACTCGGCCAGCCGTTCACTGTTGGTGCAGAGGGCGGTGGGGTTGTACAGCAAGCGGAGGTTGCCCTCGATCACCTGGGCGCGGCGCTCCGCATCGGGGCCGGTCTCCGCGTCACTGCCATGGCCGTTGCTGTTGCCAGTTCCGTTGCCGTTTCCCACCACCGGCGACGCCACCATCAGGGTGGGAATGCCGAGGATGCGCACGATCGCCACCTCGTAGCTGCCGGCCGCCACCATCGAGGTGGCGCGATCGAGGGAGGGCGGTGAGGCCGTGAAGGTGGGGCGCGCCGGTGAGGGGATCTGAACGGCCGCCGGGGTGGCCCGCAGCGGCGACCCCATGGCCAGCAGCACCACCACCAATGCCAGCGCCCCGAGCAGCCACGTGCGCGCCGGCTTCGTCAATCCGTCTTCCCTGTCATGTCCATGTTGCCTGCGCCATGCCCACCGGGGGACTTGAACCCCCACGACCGAAGCCACTGGTACCTAAAACCAGCGCGTCTACCAATTCCGCCAGGTGGGCAGCGGACCGACTGTAATCAGCGGCGCAGAATGGGGCCGCCCTGCTGCGACAGCCATGCTTGCCACCCTCGGTGGAACCCTGGCCCTGCTCGCCGGCCTCGCCCTGCTGCTCCTGCCGCTGCTGGTGCCGGAGCTGAGCCGCCCACGCGATGCCTTCTGGGGCGCGGTGGTGCTGCTGCTGGGCCTGGTGCTGGTCACCAGTGCCGAGCGGCTGAGTGGCGCGCCGATGCTGGCGGTGCTCTGCGGCGGGCTGCTGATCGGGCGGCTCAGCACCGAGGTGAGCCAGAGCCGCTGGCGTCAGCTGAGCGAGGAGGAACGCCAGAGCTTCTGGTCTGCAGCGCGGTGGCAGACGAGCCTGAACCAGTTGGGCACCACCGTGATCGCCCTCGGCGGGCTGCTGTTCTCTCGGGCCATGGCGCTGGGCGGCTGGCTCAAGCAACGCAGCGCCGCCGTCTCCGCGAGCCTCTCCAGCAGGACCACCACCGCCAAGCCATCCCAGACCACCAAGCGCTGGGTGCGACCCGAACCTGCCGGCGCAGAGACCCCCACGGCTCCCGCTCCGCCAGCGCCGGCCGCTGACGCCCCCGAAGCGCCGCTGGCGGTGGTGAGCGACTTCGCAGAGGTGGACGCCCGCGTGCGCGCAGCACTCGCCGCCGATCAGGACCCGCCGTCGGGGACGGAAACCGCGGAGACGGCAACGGCGCCGGATCCGGCAGGCACCACAGCGGTGAGTACTGCCGAGCCAAGTGCTGAAGAGCCCAGTGCTGCCCAGGAGAGTCCTGGGCCGGTGAGCCCTGCAGCGGGTGCTCCCGCAGGTTCCGCAGAGCCAGTTGCCGGCAACGAACCTTCAGCCGATCACGACCCAGAGACCACTCACCCCAGCCCAGCCCCGTACCAGTCAGACGCTCAGGGCATCCCCGCCGGCGACCTCAGCCTCAGCGCCACGGCGGCTGCAGACACCGAAACCTGCACCGACCACGAGCGGACGCCGGAGCCCATCGCCGAACCCGAGCCCCCGCATCTGGCTGGCGATCCTCCGACTGGACCCAGCGCCCGCTGAGCCTGCTCGCAGGATCAGAAGCGACCTCCACGCAACCACACCGCTGCCGCCGGGGAATGCCGGGGCCGATAATCCCGGTTGCTGCCCCAGGCGCCGTGACCGCCCCGCCGGTGTCCTACAAGGACACCCTCAACCTGCTGCAGACCCCCTTCGGGATGCGGGCCAACGCCAGGACGCGTGAACCCGAACTGCAGGCGTTCTGGGCCGAGCAGCGCCTCTACGAGCGGCTCAGCAGCAGCAACCCCGGGCTGGTGTTCACCCTGCACGACGGGCCGCCGTATGCCAACGGCGCCCTGCACGTGGGGCATGCGCTCAACAAGATCCTCAAGGACATCATCAACAAGTACGCCCTGCTGAAGGGGCGACGGGCGCGCTTCGTGCCCGGCTGGGACTGCCACGGGCTGCCGATCGAGCTCAAGGTGCTGCAGGGCATGGGCAGCGAGGAGCGTCGCGGGCTCACGCCGATCGAGCTGCGCCGCCGCGCCCACGCCTATGCGCTCGAGCAGGTGGCGGGCCAGAAGGCGGGCTTCCGCCGCTGGGGCATCTGGGCCGACTGGGACCAGCCTTATCTCACCCTGCAGAAGCACTACGAGGCCGCCCAGATCGGTGTCTTCGGCCAGATGGTGCTGGCGGGTCACATCTACCGGGGCCTCAAGCCGGTGCACTGGAGCCCCAGCTCCCGCACCGCCCTGGCTGAAGCGGAGCTGGAATACCCCGACGGCCACACCTCCCCGAGCGTCTACGTGGCGTTTCCGGTGGTGGAGCTGCCGGCGGGGCTGGGCGCACGCCTCACCGCCATCGGCCTCACCAGCGCGGAAGCGGCCACCACACCGGCTGCCGGTGCCCTGGCTGTGGCGATCTGGACCACCACCCCCTGGACCCTGCCCGCCAACCTGGCGGTGTCGGTGAACGGGGCGCTCGATTACGCGGTGTGCCGGGTGGAGCCGGGCCGCCACCTGATCGTGGCCACGGCATTGGTGGAGAGCCTGCGCGAGAGCCTGGCGCTGCCGCTGGAGCCGCTGCTGTCGTTGAAGGGGGCCGAGCTGGAAGGGGTCGTGTATCGCCATCCCCTGATGGAGCGCAGCAGCCCCGTGGTGATCGGCGGCGACTACATCACCACCGAAGCGGGAACGGGCCTGGTGCACACGGCGCCGGGCCATGGCGTCGACGACTTCAACACCGGCCGCAAGGCGGGCCTGCCTGTGCTCTGCCCGGTGGACGAAGGCGGCACGCTCACCGCCGAGGCGGGCCCGTTCGCCGGCCTGAACGTGCTGAAGGACGCCAACCCGGCGATCATCGCGGCCCTGGAGGGGGCCGGCGCCCTGCTCAAGCAGGAGAGCTACGCGCACCGCTACCCCTACGACTGGCGCACCAAGAAACCGACGATCTTCCGGGCCACCGAGCAGTGGTTCGCCTCGGTGGAGGGCTTTCGTGCCGAGGCGCTGGACGCCATCGCCGCCGTCGACTGGCTGCCGGCCAGTGGCCGCAACCGCATCGAGGCGATGGTGCGCGAACGGGGCGACTGGTGCATCTCGCGCCAGCGCACCTGGGGCGTACCGATCCCGGTGTTTTATCACCGCGAAACGGGCGAGGTGCTGCTCGATGCGGCCACCCTCGATCACATCCAGGCACTGATCGCCGCCCACGGCTCGGATGTGTGGTGGGAGAAGGAGGAAGCCGAGTTGCTGCCCCCTGCCCATGCCGCCGAGGCGCATCTGTGGCGCAAGGGCACCGACACCATGGACGTCTGGTTCGACTCCGGCTCTTCCTGGGCGGCGGTGCTGGGCGGCCTGCAGACCGGCGAAACCGCTGAGGCCACTGAAGCCAGCGAAACCGCTGATGGGTCCCAGGAGCCGCCTGCCACCCGCCTCAATTACCCCGCCGACCTGTATCTGGAGGGCTCGGATCAGCACCGCGGCTGGTTCCAGAGCAGCCTGCTCACCTCGGTGGCCGTGAACGGCTGTGCCCCCTACAAGCGGGTGCTCACCCATGGGTTCACCCTCGATGAGAAGGGCCGCAAGATGAGCAAATCGCTGGGCAATGTGGTGGATCCGGCGGTGCTGGTGGAGGGCGGCAAGAATGAGAAGCAGGAGCCGGCCTACGGCGCCGATGTGCTGCGGCTGTGGGTGAGTTCGGTGGATTATTCCGCCGATGTGCCACTGGGTCCGGGGATCGTCAAGCAGCTGGCGGATGTGAGCCGCAAGGTGCGCAACACGGCCCGCTATCTGCTCGGCAACCTGCACGATTTCGACCCACGACCCCGCGCTGAAGGAGGCGACGCGGTGCCGTTGGCGGAGCTTCCCCTGCTCGACCGCTGGATGCTGCACCGCACAGCTGCGCTGATTGAGGCGGTGAGCACCGATTTCGACAACTTCGCCTTCTATCGCTTCTTCCAGGCACTGCAGAATTTCTGCGTGGTGGACCTGTCGAACGTCTACTTCGACATCGCCAAGGACAGGCTGTACGTGAGCGCAGCCGGGTCCTTCCGCCGCCGCAGCTGCCAGACGGTGCTGCAGCTGGTGGTGGAGCGGCTGGCCGGGCTGATCGCCCCGGTGCTGTGCCACATGGCGGAGGACATCTGGCAGAACCTGCCCTATCCCGTGGCCGAAGCCTCGGTGTTCGAGCGTGGCTGGCCCACCGCCCCGGCCGCGTGGAGCGCGCCGGAGCTGCTGGCGCCGATGGAGCGCATCCTGGCCCTGCGGGCCCGGGTGAACCGGCAGCTGGAAAGCTGCCGCAGTGCCGGTGCCCTGGGCGCGTCGCTGGAGGCACAGGTGCAGCTGAGCGGCGTTGATGCCGCTCTGGCCGAGGCCCTGGAGCTGCTGGAGAGCAGCGCCCACCCGGAGGTCGACAACCTGGCCGACTGGCTGCTGGTGTCGGCGGTGCAGCTGGAGGGCGCGGCGCCGGCGGTGGTGCTGGCCGAAGACCATGGCGACACCCCCAGCGACGACAGCAACGACACCGGTGGCGGCTTCAGGCTGCGGCTCGCCCACGCCGACGGCGAGAAGTGCGAGCGTTGCTGGCACTACACCACCGATGTGGAGGAGCACACCCTGGCGCCAGGGGTGAGCGGTCGGATCTGTGGGCGCTGCCGGCAGATCCTTGCTGACTGACCAGTCACAGATGGCGGAATCAGCGGCTCCAGCCGCTAGCTTCACCGGCCGAATGGAGAGTGGGATCGATGGCGCGTCCCGCCGTGGGGCAAGGGGGAATGAAAATCGGGGCATTGGCGTCGCGCAGCGGCGTGCCGGTGAAAACCCTGCGGTATTACGAAGACCTGGGCCTGCTGCCGGCGATCGGCCGCAGCGAGGGTGGCTATCGCCTCTTCGATGAACACAGCCTGCGCCGTCTGGAGTTCATCCGGCGGCTGAAAACCCTGGGGCTCACGCTGGAGGAGATCCAGGCCTGCCTCAACGTCCACGACGCCGGCGCCCTGCCGTGCGACAGCATCCAGGCCCAGCTCCTGCACCAGATCGAGCGGATCGATCACCAGATCCGTGATCTGCGTCACCTCAAGACGGAGCTGAAGGAGCTGCTGGCCCGCTGGCAGCGCCATCCTGTCGACGACGGCAGCGAAATCTGCCCGAACCTGCACATCTGAGCGGCCTGCGGATCAGCCACTTGTGCACTGTGTCGGCGAGCAGCACCGCCACGGGAGCCAGGGCGATCGGGCCGAGGTAGCCAACCGGGAAGCGGGCCAGCTCAAACACAGCGGCGATCGGGGCCACCAGCACCAGGAGGCCCGCCACCACGGGCTCGCTGAAGAAGCCAAGCCACAGCAACGGATTGGGAATGGGCAGAAGGTCCCAGAAGGGGCGCCTGTCGCTGCGGCAGGCCAGCAGCGCGGCCATTTGGCCGGCCACAATCAGTGAGAAGGCCACGGTGGAGGCCTGGTGCTGAATCGCCAGCACCTCAACGGTGGCGCGGTGATGGAGCAGGTCTGGCGCCAGCTGCTGCAGGGCGGCCAGGTCCACGCCGTTGTTGCGCCACACCAGCAGGTACCCCGCCATCGCGCTCAGGCCTTCCACCAGACCCAGCACCAGATAGGCCCGCACCATCAGGGGCCGGTTGAGCAGGGGCAGGTCCCGGGGGCGGGGCGGCTGGCGCATCACCCCCGCCTCGGGGGTCTCGGAGCCCAACCCCAGGGCCGGCAGCAGGTCAGTGCCGAGATCCACCGCCAGGATCTGCAGCACGGTGAGGGCCGCCGGGATCCGCAGCACCACCATTGCCAGGAACGGCGCGACCTCGGGCACGTTCGAGGCCAGGATGTAAGTGATGAACTTGCCGATGTTCGCCACCACCGAGCGGCCGAAGCGGACCGCCTCCACGATCGTGGCGAAGTTGTCATCGAGCAGCACGATGTCGGCCGCCTCGCGGGCCACATCGGTGCCGGTAATGCCCATGGCCAGGCCCACATCAGCGGCACGCAGGGCCGGGGCGTCGTTGACGCCATCGCCGGTGACGGCCACCACCTCACCCAGGGCCTGGTAGGCCTGCACGAGCCGCAGCTTCTGCTCCGGGGCCATGCGGGCGAACACCAGTCGGTGGCGGTACTTGAGCAGCTGGCGCAGATGCACGTCGCTGATCTGGGCCAGGGTGGAGCCCTCGATCACCCGTACCGGGTCGGCGCCGGACAGCCGGTGCTGACCATTGCCCCGGTGGCTGTTGACTCCGCGACCATTGGGGGCGGGCGGCTCCAGCAGACCGATCTGGAGCGCGATCGCCTGGGCTGTGAGTCCGTAGTCACCGGTCACCATGGTCACCCGAATGCCGGCGTCGCGGCAGCGGCGGATGGCATCGGGCACTTCGGGGCGGGGCGGGTCGTACAGGCCCAGCAGGCCGAGCAGCGTCTGGCCCGTTTCCAGCAGGTCTCCTGGCGTCGCCTGCAGTTCTTCCGCCCCGGCGGCCCGCAGGGCAACGCCGATCACCCGAAAGCCCCTGGCGGCCAGGTCGTCGTTGGCGGCCACCACACTGAGGCGCCGACGCGCATCGAGCGGTTCGCTGCCGGCAGGGGTGAGCCAGGCGTCGCAGCGCTCCAGCACCTCCAGCGGCGCTCCCTTGGTGATCACCAGGCTGTCGCCAGTGGCGATGGCCAGGGGTGGGTCAGGCCAGCTCACCAGCACCGTCATGCGCCGCCGGTGCGAATCAAAGGGGATCTCGCGCTGGCGGGGGTGAAGGCGCTGCAGCTCCGCCGGATCGAGGCCCGCGGCCTGCGCCGCCTGCAGCAGCGCCGTCTCGGTGGGATCTCCCACGGCACCGCTGGCATCCAGGCGAGCGTTGCTGCAGAGGGCGGCCCCTTGCAGCAGCAGCTGATGCAGCTCCTCGCCGGGAACCGGCAGCCAGGTTTCCTCCACCGCCATGCGGTTGCAGGTGAGGGTGCCGGTCTTGTCGCTGCAGATCACACTGACGGAACCGAGCGTTTCCACCGCTGAGAGGCGACGCACCAGCGCCTTGCGCCGGCCCATCCGCTGCACGTTCAACGCCAGCGCCAGGGTGACGGTGGGCAGCAGACCCTCGGGCACGTTGGCCACGATGATGCCGATCGCGAAGACCAGGCTTTCGAGGGGCGTCATGCCCACGAACACCAGGCTCAAGGAGAAGGCGAGCAGGCCCATCGTGAGCGCGATCGTGCTGATCGTGTGCACGATGCGGGCCACCTGCTGCTCGAGGGTGCTGACGCTGCGCGGCGTGCCGGCCGTGAGATGGGCCACCTGGCCGAACTCGGTTTCAGAGCCGGTGGCGTACACGAACGCCTCGCCCCGGCCGGAGGCGATCGTGCTGCCCGCCAGCAACAGGTTGGGCCGCTCGCCGGTGGGCAGGCCCAGCTCGGCCTGGTGAGCCGGCAGGTCCATGGCCTGGCGGGCCACGGGCGCCGATTCGCCGGTCAGCACCGAAAGATCGACGCGAAGCTCATGGCTCACACTGATCCGGCAATCGGCCGGCACCCGGTCCCCTTCCTCCAGCAGCAGCCGGTCGCCGGCCACCAGCTCCTCGACGGAGCGGAAACCCAGCGTGCCGTCACGCCACAGCTGCACCTGGCGGGGCAGGGCACGGGTGAGGGCGGCCAGGGTGCGCTCGGCCTGGAACTCCTGCCAGAAGGAAAAGAGGCCGTTGATCAGTACCACCGCCCAGATCGCCCAACCCAGCTGCGGCGTACCCGCCACGAAGGCCAGCACCCCGGCGATCCAGAGAAGCAGGGCCATGAAGTGGACCATCTGGTCGAGCAAGCGCAGGGCCAGGGACCGGCGCTTCAGGGGCGGCAACCTGTTGGCGCCGTAACGCTCCAGCCGCTGCTGCGCCTCCGGCTGGCTGAGACCTTCTGGGGTGGTGCGCAACCCCGGGTACACCTTCTCCAGCGGCAGGGACCAGATCGGCTGTGAAGCAGAAAGCAGCACCGGCGCCAACAGGCTGTGATGCTTTCAGGATGACCCTGGCGAATTGAATGAAGTGTCAGTCCGCCATCAGCCGTTACTGCCGCTCGCAAACGTCGGAGATGGCAGTCGCCACCGCAACCCCAACCTTTCAACACGCCGCCTCAGATCTGGGCATGGCTGTGGCGCCGCCATTCAGTCCATGGCCCGAACCTCGAAACGGCGCCTTAACCACAACGACACATACACAAGTGCCACCAGCACCGGTACCTCGATCAGCGGACCGATCACACCGGCCAAGGCCTGACGGGAGCTGACCCCCCACACGCTGATGCTCACGGCGATGGCCAGCTCGAAGTTATTGCCGGCGGCGGTGAACGCAAGGGTTGCCGTTTTCGGATAGCTGAGCCCGCTGTGCCGGCCCATTGCAAAGGCCACACTCCACATGATCGCGAAGTAGAGCAGCAAAGGCACGGCCACGCCGGCCACTGCGAGCGGGTCGGAGGTGATCGCCTGGCCCTGCAGGGCGAACATCACCACGATCGTGAACAGCAGGCCGTAAAGCGCGAAGGGGCTGATGAACGGGATGAACCGCTGCTCATACCAGCGCGGTCCCTTGAGTCGGAGGCCGATGCGACGGCTGAGGTAGCCCGCCGCCAGCGGCAGCCCCAGAAACACCAGCACCGCCTTGGCAATCTCCGCCATCTGAAACGCCACGTCCTGAGTGGCCAGGCCCAACCAGCCGGGCAGGATCTTCAGGTAAAAGCCACCAAGCAAGGCATAGGCCAGAACCTGCACGATCGAATTGATCGCCACCAGCAGGGCAGCCGCCTCCCGGTCGCCCCTGGCCAGATCGATCCAGATCAAGACCATGGCGATGCAGGGGGCCAGGCCGATCAGGATCAGCCCCGTGCGGAACTCCGGCTGGTTCGGCAAGAACAGCCAGGCGAGCACGAACATCAGTGCCGGCCCCAGACCCCAGACCAACACCAAGGAGAGCCTCAGCAGGCGGCGATCCCGCGCCGCGCTGCCCAACTCCTCGTAGTGCACCTTCGCCAGCACCGGGTACATCATCAGCAGCAGCCCCAGAGCAATCGGCAGGGAGGTGTTGCCGATCCTCACGGCATCGAGCCAACCCTGGATGGCAGGAAAGAAGCGGCCCAGCAGCAGGCCGCCACCCATCGCCAGCAGGATCCAGAGCGGCAGGAAGCGGTCGAGCAACGACAGCTGGGCCAAGACGGCCTTGTCATCGGCAGCCCGTCTGCCATGGTCGTTGGATTCCGGGGCCATGCAAGAAAGGGCGATGGGAAGGACAAGGGAGCTGGCGAGCTGAACGGCCAAAGGACGCTCACGCCATCAAGGCCTGGACGAGCAGAGAGCGGACGACTTCAGCAGTGGATCAGGTCCTGGCGCGACGTCTCACCGATCGATCAGCGCCGATGGCACAAGGTTGATGCACGCCACCCACACACTCAGCCATCGCTCGAAGCTGCCCAGGGATCAGCAGCAGGGGGAAGCGGGAGCGGCGCAGTCTGCAGACAGGTCCGCCAACCAGTGCTGGAGCGCCACGAGGGCTTCGCTGCGCAGGCGGTAGTAGATCCAGCGACCCTCCTGGCGATCGGCGAGCAACCCGGCCTCCTTGAGCACCTTGAGGTGAAACGACAGCTTCGATTGCGCCAGGCCCAGATCCGTGGTGAGATCGCAGACGCAACGCTCGCCATGGCCGAGGGCCTCGATCACCTGCAGACGCAGCGGATCAGCGAGGGCTTTGAGCAGTTGGCGCGCCTGCTCCGTCGGCAGGCCCGTGGTGGCGACGCTCACGGGACCATTCCTGCATAGTTGATCAATTCTAGTTGATGCATTTGTGGCCCAGTGCACCGGCGCTGTTCTCAGGCAACACCCCAGCAGCACGGTCGCATCGTCGTCTCCAGCGCCATTGAGCCGGCCACCACAGAAGGCAAACCAATGGTGAGAACCAGCGATCAGCTCCGAAAGCCCGCATACGCCGCTGCCAGCATGGGCTTGCCGCCGGTTTCAACGATGGCGCCATGGGCAACGATCACGCGATCAAAGTCCCACGCCAACACCGCATCGATCGAGGCACGCACCCTACGCCGATCCGATGAGGCGAGGCGTTCGAGGATTGTGGGCTCCAGGCGATTGAAACCGCCGGCGATGCGGGTCGTGAAACGCGTGAGCCAGGGGAAAGAGGCGTCGAAATTGAACGCGCTGTCGGTGAGAAGAAGGGTCTGGCTGGGAACGTGGCACAAGGCAATTTCATCCAGAGGTACAGGACCGAGGGGGGCCATCGTGTTCAGGCCCTGCAGCTGGCACAGAAGCAGATCCGGCCAGGGGGAGGGCGCTTCAGCAGTCAGCAGCTGATCGATCATCAGGTCAGGACACTTGGCCTTGAGCGCGGCAGACCCCCAGAACCTGGCCTGCGGAAAGCAGAGCTTGAACGCATTGGCATACAGATGGTGGAAGGAATTCGGCGCCACGATATGGCCGATGCGGCCAAGTGTGGTCAGTGCGTCCACAAGCTCAGCCGTGGGCTCGATCGGAGAAAGAACGAGCAGGTTGCCGGTGTCCTGCAGGCGAATCACCGTCATCCTGGCGCCGATGCTCAGGCCGAAATACGTCTGCGCCTGTTCTGCCACCCATAGATCCGTAGCCACGAGGCGAAGCATGGAGGGGTGAGTAAAGATGCTGCAGAATAAGGATGATCGGGCGCAGCGGATGGTGGGGAGCCAGCTTCAGAAGGGCTCCGCCTGGGTCTTTCAGCACACAAACCATTCACTCCGCAGCGCAAACTGAGCACTGCGCCACTCAACGTTACACTCAAGCGCTGAACAAAGACACACAACCCACAACGGGGTACTCACGGCTCAGCCACACCAATCAGAACTCCAATCCTCGTTCTACGCAGCAATCTTCGCGCTACGCAGCAGTCTTCGTCGCTTCTCAGCACTCCTCTCCCTTCTCGGCACCTCTCTTTCCCCTCAACACTCAATCCAGGCCTTCGATTCAGCAGGCTGCGGCTCACACCTCGCCGCTACCATTCACTGCCGGTCCAGCGGGCACCCACTGCATCGATGGCGTCCGCCGCAGCGAAGAGCCCTGCCTGATGGCCATGATGCGCTGGCACCAGGCTCAGAGGGCCACCACCCTGTGGCGGCCGCCTGCTTTGGCGGCGTACATGTTGCGGTCGGCGCGCCTGAGGAACAGGGCCGCATCCTCTCCGGCGCCGTGCAGGGCCACGCCGATGGAGAACGAGGGGGTGATGCTGTGATCCCCCCAGGGGACCGGCCTGGAAATCGCCACTTGCAGCTTCTCTGCCACCGCGATCGCATGCTCCAACGCCCGAATCCCATCAAGGATCACCAGAAACTCATCGCCACCGATGCGGCCAGCATGGTCACGGTGGCGGATCACCTGCTGGATACGCCGCGCCACGCTCTGGAGCACCACATCGCCGCAGGCATGGCCGTAGCTGTCGTTGATGTCCTTGAACCCATCACAGTCACAGAACAGCAGGGCCAGCGGCTGGGCCCTGAGGGTCTTGTCATCCAGCAGGCGTTGCTCCAGCAGGCTGAGGATGGCGTCGCGGCTGTCAAGGCCGGTGAGGGGATCGTGGTTGGCCCGTTGCAGCAGTCGTTGTTCTTCGATCACCTTCTGATCCACAGGCTGCAGGGTGATCACATAGCCCTCGTGCAGATTCAGCGCAGCCGGCGATCCCGCGGGAGCGGCGCTGGACTCACCGCTGCGCCGCCCCTCCTCCTGCAGGCGCCTCACACTCAGATCCACCCAGCTCCAGCCTCCCTTGGGATCCGCCAGCCGCAGGCGTCCCTGGTGAATCGGGCCATGGGGCGTTAGCCAGGCATCGAGCTGCAGGGGCTCTGGCCGACCCTCGGCTGACACAAACAGCTCGCAGAAGGTCTTTCCCTTCCATTGGTCTTCTCGCCAGCCCGTCATCGGCTCCAGGGAAGGAGACACCCACACCACCTCCTCCTGCTGATTGAGCAGCATCACCACCTCCACGATGTTGTCGGTGAGCAAGCGATAGAGGGCTGCAGAATTCGCCAGGGTGCGTGCGGCCCTGAGGCGATCCGTCACGTCGCGCCAGCTCACCACAAGAAAGCCGCGTGTGGGCAGGATCTGTATGTCGTAGCAGCGGTGGGCCTGGATGAGGGTGTCATCCTTGTAGACGAAATCGTTGATGAACGTAGGGGTGCTGCGGGAGGCGGCATCGATGTGGATCTCCAGAAGGCCGTTCTGCTCCATCTGCGGAAAGATGGTCAGTAGGGTCTTGCCCACGATGGCCTCCCGTTCCTGCTGCATCGTGGCGCAGGCCGATTGATTCGCCTCCAGGATCAGAAAGTCGGTGATCGAATCCTCGTCCCCCTGGATCACCTGCAGCAGCATGAAGTAGTCGTCGGCCAGATCGAAGGCGGAACGCAGCAGTTCCAGTTGTTCAAACGTGCTGGGCACGGATGTGCTGTTTCCCTGCCGGTTGGGCTGCAGGCTCACCTGACTCTGCCAACGGCCGGTGTCATCTCCGCTCTTTGGGTTGGCGAGGCGATCACGGAGCAGGGTTTCAAAGGCGTCCAGCTCCAGAGGGCGTCCGCAGAGGTAGCCCTGGTAAAGGTTGCAGCCGAAGTCCTCGAGGATCTGGCGTTGCTCCTCTGTCTCGACCCCCTCAGCAATGCACTCCATCCCCAGGCCTTGCGCCAGGGTGATGGCGGCCTGCACAATCGTGCGATCACCGGCTGAGGCGGTGAGGCTCCTCACGAAGGTGCGGTCGATCTTGAGGCGGTGTGCCGGCAGGTCGCGCAGCAGCTCCAGCGAGGCATAGCCCGTGCCGAAGTCATCGATGGTGATGCGAAAGCCCTGATCGGCCAACACCCGCAGGTGTTCGCGGCAGGCAAGCGGATCCTGCAGCAGGGCCGACTCGGTGATCTCCAGCTCCAGCTGCGCCGGGCTGAGGTTGTGCTCCATCAGCCCATCCATCAGCGAGCTGATGTACTGCCGGCCAGGCAACTCCAGCTCCCGGGGCGAAACATTGAGCGCCAGCCGGGGCACCGGCAGGCCCGCTGCACGCCAGCGCACCAGGTGCTGCAGGGTCTGCTGAAACACCCAGCTGCCCAGCTGCAGGATGAGGCCACTCTGTTCAGCCAGAGGGATGAAATGGCTGGGCGCCACAGGAATCCCCTGGCTGTTGGTCCAACGCAGCAGAATTTCTGCGCCGACCAGGGCGCGGGAGCAGTGCACCTGCGGTTGCACCACCAGCCGGAACTGCTGCCGGTCAATGGCCTGGCCCAGCTCACCGCTCAGGTGGATGCGCTCCTGGATCTGGCGGCTGATCGTGCTGGAGTAGGCGCACACCTGGCTGCGACCCAGGCTCTTGGCCTTCGACAGCGCCGTGTTGGCGCATTGGATGAGCGTCTGCCCGGTCTGGGCGTGCTCGGGATAGGAAGCGAGGCCGATGCAGAGGCTGGGCAGCAAGGGCAGATCAGCCAGCAACTGGTTCTGGCGGCCCCAGCGCTGCTGAAGGTGACGGCAGGCCATCAGGCCATCGCCGAGAGAATGGATCGAATCCTCCAGCACGAGGAGGAAGTCGTCGCTGCTGAGGCGCGCCAGCCAGGCCTCCGATCCCATCAGCTCCTCAAGTCGCCGGGCCACTTCCTGCAGCACCTGATCGCCCACCTCGGAGCCGAACTGGTCGTTGATGTCCTGAAAGCCGTCGATGTCCAGGCTGAGCACGGCCATGGAGTTGTTGTAGCCGCGGCCCTGCAGGCGCCGGTTGAGCTCCTCAAGTGCGGCCAGCTTGTTGGGAAGGCCGGTGACCGGATCGTGGGTACGCTCCCCGATCTGGCGCTGCAGCAGGCTCTGCTCCCGGCTCAGGTCACGCAGGGTGCCCAGAGCGCGCAGGGGCTCCCCGCTGGTGTCGTAAGTGATCTGTGCATCCACCTGCATCAGCCTTTCGCTGCCATCGGCAAAGGCCAGGCGGTGGCGGCTGCACAACGCTTCGCCCAGATTGACCGCCCGCTGCAACTCCTTGTGCCAGCGGTTGCGGTCGGAGGGATGCACCAGGGCGCCATAGGCCAGGATCGTGGTGGCCGTTTCGTGGTCCGCCCACCGGCACAAGCGCCGCATCTGTGGCGACCCGCGCAGGGTGCCATCGGCAAAACGCAGCTCCCAGGAGCCGATGCCGCTGAAAGCCTCCCCGTCACTCAGCAGTTTGCAGGCGCTGGCCACGCTGGTGTCGCGCAGATGCGCCTCAGTGAGGTCGCGCACGGAGCTCAGCACCAGCTGCTCCCCCTGGAGCGTCAACACCCGGTGGCTCACCTCCACATCCAGAATTGTGTGGTTCTTGCAGCGGTGACGGGTCTGAAAACTCCCCCCACCAGCGGCCACCAGTTCCTGGAGCCGGGCCGCCACCCAGGCGACATCGTGGTCAGGGTCCGCCTGGATGGCGGCCGGGGTGAGAGTGAGCAGTTCGGCTCTGCTGTAGCCCAGCCGGGTGTGTGCGGAGTCATTGCAGGCCACGAAGCGGCCGCTGCTCAACGCGAGCACAAGCAGATCAGTGCCGGTGAGGTCGGCGATCAGGCAGAAGTCGGCAATCCGGCTGCGGGCTGCTTCCGAGAGCCCACTCGCCATGCCACTATCCCTCATCCTGAGTGATGCCCATTAAGGCATATCCAATCACACCGAAGCTCCCGGCCGACCACCGAATGACGTGCGTCATTGGGACCCCGCCCGGGCCGCTCTCTCGGCAGCTTCAGGCCCCCATCAGGGCCTGCGGCCTCCACCAACGCGCCGCCTGGAGCTGGGGCGCTGGAGTGCCGGACAGGCACAACGGCACCCGGCGTGTCCCACAACACGCATCCATCAACCAAACTTGATTTAACGTCGATCTGCTTGCGATCGCCTTGCGATGAAGATCGGCATCAACGGCTTTGGCCGGATCGGCCGCCTTGTGTTCCGCGCCCTCTGGGAACGCCCGGCCCACCGCAGTGCGGACGCCGGGGGCTACACGTTGGTCCATGTCAACGATCCTGCCGGTGACGCTGCGTCTGCTGCCCATCTGCTCGAATTCGATTCCGTGCACGGCCACTGGCCTCAGGCGGTGCAGGCCGAAGCCGACGGCTTCCGCATTGGCAATCATGCCGTGAGCTACAGCCGTCACAAGGATCCCACCGCCGTGCCCTGGGCCGACGCCGGCGTGGACCTGGTGCTCGAATGCAGCGGCAAGATCAAGACCCCCGACACCCTTGAGCCCTACTTCACTGTGCCGGGCCTCAGGCGGGTGATCGTGGCCTGCCCGGTGAAAGGCATGGTCGCCGGCGCAGAAGCTCTCAACGTGGTGTTCGGCATCAACCATCACCTCTATGAGCCCAGCCGCCACCGTCTGCTCACCGCCGCTTCCTGCACCACCAACTGCCTGGCGCCGGTGGTGAAGGTGGTGCACGAAAGCTTCGGCATTCGCCACGGCTCGATCACCACCCTGCACAACATCACCAACACCCAGGTGGTGATCGATGCCTTCAAATCCGACCTCCGCCGCGCCCGCTCCGCCGGCAGCTCGCTGATCCCCACCACCACCGGATCGGCCAAGGCAATTGGTCTGATCTTTCCCGAACTGCAGGGCAAGCTCAACGGCCACGCCGTGCGGGTGCCGCTCACGAATGCCTCGATCACCGATGCGGTGTTCGAACTGGAGCGCGCGGTGAGTGTGGAGGAGGTGAATGGGGCCTTTGCCGCCGCCGCCGCCGGCCCACTGCAGGGAATCCTGGGCTACGAAGAGCGGCCGCTGGTGTCGGTGGATTACCTCAACGACAGCCGCAGCTCGATCATCGATGCTCTCTCCACGATGGTGGTGAACGGCACCCAGCTCAAGGTGTTCGCCTGGTACGACAACGAGTGGGGCTACAGCTGCCGCATGGCCGATCTGGCCTGCCACGTGGCGGCGCTCGAAGCCGGTGTCGGGCCAGCGGTCCGCGAGCTTTCCGAATCATGAAGCAGCTCACTGCCCTGCAGCAATACGGCATCGTGACGGCCAACTACTGGGCCTTCACCCTCACCGACGGGGCGCTGCGCATGCTGGTGGTGTTCCACTTTCACCAGCTGGGTTACACCACCCTGGAAATCGCCTTTCTGTTTCTGTTCTACGAATTTTTCGGCATCGTCACCAACCTCTACGGCGGCTGGCTTGGGGCCCGTTTCGGGCTGCGGCTCACCCTCTGGGCCGGCACATTGCTGCAGGTGGGCGCCCTGCTGATGCTGATTCCGGTGGCTGACGACTGGCCCCGCTGGTGGAGCGTGGCCTACGTGATGGTGGCCCAGGCCATCAGCGGCATCGCCAAAGACCTCAACAAGATGAGCGCCAAAAGCGCCATCAAGACCGTGGTGGCGGAAACCCCTGACGACCACAGCCGGGGCGAGAGCCAGCTGTTCCAATGGGTGGCGATCCTCACCGGCTCCAAGAACGCCCTCAAGGGGGTGGGCTTCTTCCTCGGTGGGGTGCTGCTCGCCACGATCGGCTTCAGCGCCGCCGTGGGAGCGATGGCGGCCGGCCTGTTCCTGGCCTTTCTGCTCACCCTGGTGCTGCCCGGTGAGATCGGCCGCATGAAGGAGAAACCGGCGATCACCGCACTGTTCTCGAAATCAAAGGGCATCAATGTGCTCTCAACCGCCCGCTTCTTCCTGTTCGGTGCCCGTGATGTGTGGTTCGTGGTGGCCCTGCCGGTGTTTCTGCAATCGGTGCTGGGCTGGAAATACTGGGAGGCCGGTGGCTTCATGGGCCTGTGGGTGATCGGCTACGGGATCATTCAGGCCTCGGTGCCGGCCCTGCGGCGCAGCTGGGGCAGAAGCGGCCCACCAGGGGTGTCTGCGGTGCAGTTCTGGAGCGCCGTGCTCACCGCCATTCCCGCCCTGATCGCCATCAGCCTGTGGCGCGAGGTGGGCAATCCCAGCGTGGCCCTGGTGGTGGGGCTGGTCGCCTTCGGCGCCGTGTTCGCGATGAATTCCTCGATTCACAGCTACATGGTGCTGGCCTACACCGATGCCGAATCGGTGAGCCTCAACGTGGGCTTCTATTACATGGCCAATGCGGCCGGCCGGCTGGTGGGCACGTTGCTCTCGGGCGCCCTGTTCCTGGTGGGCGGCCTGCAGGCCTGCCTTTGGGCCTCGTGCCTGCTGGTGGCACTCGCCTTTCTCTCCGGGATCAGGCTGCCGCCGCCGCTGCGGCAGCAGCTAGAAGCCGCCTGAGGCTCCAGATGTTCAGCCGGTTCTGCCAGTACGAGTGTTCAATTGCCCGGTTGCGCGACACGATGGTGCCGGTCAGCGTGAAGTGGGTGCCGAGGCGCCGGTGGCGAACGGGCCACCGAACACGAGGAAGGGAGTAGTGATCGTGATGAACGGCTTGACCCGCTCATCCTCCAGCACTTATTGACAACCAACGCGCCGAGACTATCGACTCTTTCAGTGCATCAGTCCGGGCCAGCCGCCAGGGTAGCGCAGGGTTCGCCAGTCGCCGCGGGGTGTGCTCACCTCGATGCCGATCTCGATCGGTTGCTCCACTGCACAGGCCTGCTCTTCCCACCAGCTCAGGGCCGCTTCCCAGGCGGCATCCATCGACTCGAAGTGGTCGTCGAGCACCGGGTGAGGAGCGCACTGGCGGTCGACCAGGCGATACAGCCGCTGCGAACCGGCGGCGGGGGCAGAGCGACGAAAGGGGGAGAACGCCATGAACGTCGTAACGCAGAGGAACAGTGTCGGTCCTGTGCCAGCTGCTGACTGTCACGTCGACTACGTGATGTCGTGTTCGTTACCTGACGGCGGCCCCATCAGGCCTCAACCGAGCACCGCGATGCAGTCGATCTCCACCCGCGCGCCCCGCGGCAGGGCCGCCACTTCCACGCAGGCGCGGGCGGGGGGCACAGGCCCCTGGAAGGTTTCGGCGTAGATCGCGTTCACCCGGGCAAAATCGGCCAGGTCGGCCAGAAACACCGTGGTGCGCACCACCTGGTCCGGGCCGCTGCCTGCCGCCCGCAGCACCGCCACGAGGTTGCTGAGCACCTGTCGGGTCTCAGCCTCCACATCGCCGTCGCCCACCATCGCGCCGCTGACGGGATCCAAGGCGATCTGGCCGGAGCAGAACAGCCAGCCGCCCGCCAGCACGGCCTGGTTGTAGGGGCCCACCGGCTCAGGAGCGGCGGGAGTCTGGATCGCCTCGATGGACTGGCCGGCGCCCATGGCGTTGGAAGATGGGAAAAACGAGCTTAAGGGTGTCCTATCGCCAGCTCCACCGGGGTTTCCGCAGCGGCCGCTGCCCGTGCTGTCGCTGCAGCTGCTGCCAACGCTGCCACCGGGAACCGACCTGCAGCCGCTGAGTCCATGCCGGCCGATCCGGTGCGCCTCGATGGTGTCTGGCACCGCTACGGGCGCGGCGGCGCCCGTGGCGAGGCAAACGACTGGGCGCTGGAAGCGATCGACCTGCACCTGGGCCCGGGGGAACTGGTGGGCCTGCTTGGTCCCTCCGGCTGCGGCAAGACCACACTGCTGCGCCTGATCGCCGGCTTCGAACGGCCGTCGCGGGGGCAGGTGACAGTGCAGGGCCGGCAGGTGGCCGGTCCGGCCGTCTGGGTGCCGCCGGAGCGGCGCGGGGTGGGCATGGTCTTTCAGGACTACGCCCTGTTTCCCCACCTCGATGCCTGGCAGAACACCTGTTTCGGCCTGCGGCCCCGCCAGGACCGCAGCCGGGCCGCCTGGTTGCTGGAGTTGCTGGGGCTGGCGGGTCTGGAGCAGCGCTATCCGCACGAACTCTCCGGCGGCCAGCGGCAACGGCTGGCACTGGCCCGGGCGCTGGCGCCCGCACCGGAGCTGGTGCTGCTCGATGAACCCTTCTCCAACCTGGATGTGGACGTGCGGCTGCGGCTGCGTAGCGAACTGCCTGGCGTGCTCAGCCGCTGCGGCGCCAGCGGCCTGATCGTCACCCACGACCCGGAGGAGGCGCTGGCGATCTGCGACCGCGTGGCGGTACTCAAGGACGGGCGCCTGCACCAGTGCGCGGCGCCGCAGGAGCTGGTGGAGCATCCCGCCACCGCCTTCGTGGGCCACTTCGTGCTGCAACGCAACCTGCTGCCGGCCCAGTGGCGCAACGGCCAGGTGGTCACGCCACTGGGGGCCTTCGCGCCCCTCTCCGGCGCGGCGGCCTCCCCCTGCCCGGACGGGGCACCGGCTGAGGTGCTGCTGCAACCCGATGCCCTGGAGCTGACTCCCGATCCGGCTGGCACTGCCTGGGTGATGGGTCGGGAGTTTCTGGGGCGGGAATGGCTGCTGCAGGTGGAGCTGGAACAGCCCCAGGCGGCCCCGTTCCGCCTGCGGCTGCGCCTGCCGCTGGAGCGCACCTTCCAGCTCTCCGAACGTTGCCGCCTGGGCCTGCGGCCCCAGCAGCCGGCCCTGCTCTTTCCCCAGCGGCTGCCCCTGCTCCCCTGCCTCTGAGCCCCCTGACGCCTCAGCCCTGCCAGCCGTCCTTGTGCCGACGCAGCGCGGCGAGCGTGGCGGCGTTGCCGGCACGCAGGAACAAATTGGTGGCACGCTCCAGAGCAATCGTGCTGGGGATGGTGGCCTGTCCCTGGCTGCGGGCCAGCTCCACGGCCGCCAACCGTGCCGTGATCGCGCCCGCGGCAGCCTCTGGCTCTGCCGCCACCAGCGCAGCAGCCCAGCGAAGGTTAGCGCGGGTGTACTCGTGGGCGCACCACACGCGCGTGCTGTCCGGCAGCTGCGCAAGCTGCTGCAGCGAGTGGTGCATCTGCTCCGCCGAGCCCTCGAACAGCCGCCCGCAGCCGGCGGCGAACAGGGTGTCGCCGCAGAACAGCTCCCCGTGCCCGCCCGGCACCTCGGGCAGCACATAGGCCAGATGGGCGCGGGTGTGCCCCGGCACCTCCAGCACCTCCACGGCCCGGCCCAGCAGGGTCAGGCAGTCACCGCCCCGCACCGAGAGGGTCTGGAGCGGAATGCGGTCGCGATCGGCGGCGGCGGCGATCACCGCAGCGGCTGGCCAGTGCTCCAGCAGGCCGGCGGTGCCACCGATGTGATCGGAGTGGTGGTGGGTCTGCAGCACGGCCACCAGCTCCAGCCGGTGGGCCTCCAGCCAGGCGCGCACCGGCGCCGCCACGGCGGGATCTACCACCACCGCCCGGCCGGATGGCTCCTCCGCCTTGGGGGAATCGTGCAGCACGAACACGTAGTTGTCGTTCAGCACCGGGATCAGCGACACGGCCAGCGCCGGTGGCCGCCCGCCCGTTGCTGCCACGGCCGGCGGCTCGCTGCGGGAGGTCTGCATCGGTAAAGTCCAGGTTGCGGAGCACGCCCATGATCACCGTTGCTCTGGCCAAAGGGGCCCTGCTGAAGGATTCGGTGCGCTGCCTCGCCGCGGCCGGTCTTGATTTCTCCGCCCTGCTCGACAGCGACAACCGCCAGTTGATGGTGCCCAGCCCGTGCGGTATCGCCCGCGCCCTGCTGGTGCGCAACGCCGATGTGCCTGTCTACGTGGCCTACGGCCAGGCCCAGCTCGGCATTGTCGGCGAGGACGTGCTGCGGGAGCACCAGCTGCCGGTGGCCCCCCTGGTCGACCTTGGTTTCGGTGGCTGCCGCATGGCCGTGGCGGTGAAGGCGAGCAGCGGCTACCGCCGGGCCGCCGATCTGCCGGCCCACTGCCGCGTGGCCAGCAAGTTCGTGCGCTGCGCCGAAACCTTCTTCAACCAGCTCGACCTGCCGGTGGAGCTCATTCACCTCACCGGGTCAGTGGAGCTGGGACCGATCACCGGCATGTCTGAGGCGATCGTGGATCTGGTGGCCACCGGCCGCACCCTGCGCGACAACGGGCTGGTGGCCATTGAGGACCTGTTCCACAGCACTGCCCGGCTGATCGGCCATCCCCTGGCCCTGCGACTGGATCAGGGCCAGCTGCAGACGATCATCGACCGGGTGGCGGCGGCCCGTCTGGAGGTGCGCTGATGGCCGCCCGCGACCGTCAGCGGCTGCTCAACCTGATTCCCTACCTGGGCCGCGACCGCCGCCGGCTGCTGCTCACGCTGCTGCTGCTGATTCCCGTCGCCTTCTCGGCGGCCGTGCAGCCGCTGCTGGTGGGCCAGGCGATATCGGTGCTTCGCAACGAGCCCAGGGCCGCCTGGCTGGTGGGCCAGAGCGTGTCGGAGGCGATGCGCACCCTGGTGCTGTGCCTGCTGGCAGCGGTGCTGGTGCGCCTGGCGCTGCAGGGAGTTCAGAGCTACAGCGTGCAGGCCGTGGGGCAGCGCCTCACCGCCCGCATCCGCGACGACCTGTTCCGCCATGCGATGGCCCTGTCGCTGCGCTTCCACGACCGCACCCCGGTGGGCAAGCTGCTCACCCGCCTCACCAGCGATGTCGATGCCCTGGCCGAGGTGTTCGGCAGCGGCGCCATCGGTGTGCTCGCCGACCTGGTGACCCTGGTGGTGATCGCCGTCACCATGCTCTCGATCGAGTTCCGCCTCGGCGCCCTGCTGCTGGTGATCCAGATCCCGGTGGTGGTGGTGATCCTCTGGCTGCAGGGGCGGTACCGCAAGGCCAACTACCGCGTGCGCGAAGAGCTCAGCCAGCTCAACGCCGACCTGCAGGAGAACCTGCAGGGGCTGGATGTGGTGCAGATGTTCCGGCGTGAGGCTGTGAACAGCGCCCGATTCGGCGTCACCACCAACGCTTACCGCAAGGCGGTCGACGGCACGATCTTCTACGAAAGTGCGATCTCCGCCTTCATCGAATGGGTGGCCCTCACGGCCGTGGCGATCGTGCTGGCCCTGGGTGGCTGGATGGTCACCGACGGCACCATCGGCCTGGGCACCCTGACCACCTTCATCCTGTTCTCCCAGCGCCTGTTCGATCCGCTGCGTCAGCTGGCGGAGCGCTTCACCCAGATCCAGGGCGGCCTCACGGCCGTGCAGCGCATCGGTGAGCTGCTGGAGGAGCCGATCGAGATCAGCGATCTGGCCAACGAACAACGCACCGCCGCCGCCCGCCGCTCCGGCCGCGAACGGGCCAGCGAGGGCGAAGTGATCTTCGAGAACGTCTCGTTCGCCTACCGGCCCGACGATCCGATCCTCACCGAGCTCAGCTTCCGCATCGCCCCGGGCGAGCACGTGGCCCTGGTGGGCCCCACCGGCTCCGGCAAGACCACCGTGATCCGCCTGCTCTGCCGTCTCTACGAACCTCAGCAGGGGCGGATCCTGCTCGATGGCATCGACATCCGCGAGCTGCCCAGCCTCACGCTGCGCCAGCGGCTCGGCGTGGTGCTGCAGGACACCTTCCTGTTCAGCGGCAACGTGGCCGACAACCTGCGCCTCGATGCGGCGATCCCCGACGACGAGCTGCAGCGGATCTGCCGCGAGCTCGGTCTCGATGCCCTGCTGCGGCGCCTCCCCGATGGGCTGGCCACCGAACTGCGCGAGCGGGGCGGCAACCTGTCCTCGGGCGAGCGGCAGCTGCTGGCGGTGGCAAGGGTGGCGATCCGCGACCCATCCGTGCTGGTGATGGATGAGGCCACCGCTTTCATGGATCCCTCCACTGAAGCCACCTTGCAACGCGACCTCGACAAACTGCTGCATGCCCGCACCGCGATCGTGATCGCCCACCGCCTGGCCACCGTGGAGGCCGCCGACAGGATCCTGGTGTTGCGGCGCGGCCGCTTGATCGAGCAGGGCACACACCGCGAACTGCGCCAGGCCGGTGGGCTCTACGCCCAGCTGGCCGATCTTCAGGAGCGTGGCCTGGCCAGGCTCTGAACCCAACTCTCGATCACCTCGGCGAGCTGATGGGGCGACTGGCGCATCGGCAGATGGCCGCAGCCCTGCAGTTCGGCCAGCTCGTGGCGATCGGAGTAACCCGCCAGATGGCGTACGTAGCGGGGCTCCATCACCTGGTCACGGCTGCCCGCAATCCAGAGGCTCGGCACCTGGAGGCCGGCCACCAACGCCGGCAGCTGGCGCACGGCGCCGCGGTTGGTGCTGCAGGCCAGCAGGCTGCGGGCCGCCCGCTGCTCGGCGATCAGGGGGCTGCGGATGGCGCCGGTGCCCGGCAGCTCCGCCAGCCAGCTGGGGCGCCACTGCAGGAACAGCCGACCACCATTGCGCAACTGGCTGAAGGCGCGCGGCTGGTACACCCCGCCCCCCGCCGCGATCTGAATCACCCCCAGGAGCCGATCGCCCAGCAGCGGCGCCGCATGCAGCGCCACGCTGCCGCCGAGCGAGTGGCCCACCAGCACCACGCGCCGCTCTTCCAGGCTGAGGCACTGGTCAGCCACCCAACGGCCGTAGCTGGCCAGGGTGGGGTGGAGGGAACGGGGACGGGGCGTGCCACCGAAGCCGGGCAGGTCAGGGGTCCAGAGCCGCTGGCGCCCGTCCAGTGCCAGGCGCAGCGGGTCCCAGAGGCGACCGGCCAGCAGCCAGCCGTGCAGGCACACCAGCAGTGGCCGCTCTTCCCCGGCAGCGGCGGGAGGGGGGGCGACGCCCTGGTCAGCCGGAACGGAACGGGGCAATCCAGGGGCGAAGCAGGCCTCCAGCCTGCAACGGAACCCCCCCGATCGGGCAGGATCGTCCCATTGCGTTGCCTCGGCCCTCAGGATTGGACTCCGACCCCCTTCTCTCCAGCTTCTACGGCGTCGGATTCCGCCTTTGCCCCACGCCCAATCCGCAGCTGCAGCTGGTGTTGAGCGAAGACCGGGACATCGATCTGGTGGAGCTCGAAAAACTCTGTGATGCGGTGGGCTGGAGCCGCCGGCCGCTGCGGCGGGTGCGCAAGGCGCTGCAGCACAGCCTGCTGCGCGTTGGGCTGTGGCGTCACGATCCACGCGTGCCGCGGCTGGTGGGCTTCGCCCGCTGCACCGGTGATGGCGTGCTGGAAGCCACGGTGTGGGATGTGGCGGTGCACCCGCTTTATCAGGGAGCGGGGATGGGGCGGCAGCTGATGGCCTACGTGCTCGATCGCCTGCGCACCATGGAGGTGGAGCGGGTGAGCCTGTTCGCCGACCCCGACGTGGTGGGCTTCTACCAGTCGCAGGGCTGGGAACTGGAGCCGCGTCAGCGGCGCTGCGCCTTCTGGTATTCCCCCTGAACCATCACCCGACCATTCGCTCTCAAAGCTGGTAGTAGCGGCGGGCGAGCTCGCCGGCCTCGGTGCCGTGGCGCCAGGCACGCCTGAGCCGCGCGTTGTGCCAGGTGGTGCGCCACACCCCCAGCCGCCGCCAGCGCCTGCCTTCCACCCACACCACAGGTCCCAGGCAGCGGACCGGCGCCCACCGGCGCAGGCGCAACACCAGATCGAGGTCCTCCATCAGGGGCAGAGGACGCAGCCCACCGGCCCGCTCCAGCAGGCGCCGCGGCAGCAGCAGCCCCTGGTCGCCGTAGGGCGTGCACGCCCAGCGGCTACGCAGCTCCACGGCCGCCTCCATCAGCCGCAGGGCCAGGCCCGGCTCCTGCACCCGCAGACGGAAGTACCAGGCGGCTTCGGCCTGCCCCAGCGCCGCCCGCACCGACTCCCACCAGCGCGGCGGCAGACGCAGATCGCCATGCAGCAGCAGCAGCCAGGGGGCTTCCGTGGCGGCCACCCCCGCCACCAGCTGGGCACCCCGGCCCCCGGCGGCCTGCCGCAGCGCCGCACCGGCCAGCCGCGCCAGCCCGGCGCTGCCATCGGAGCTGCCTCCATCCACCACCAGCAGTTCGCTGATCAGCCCCGGTGGCGCCAGCGACAGATCGGCCAGCAGCAGAGGCAGATGGGCCGCCTCATTGCGTACGGGGATCACCACGGCGATCCCCCCCGGCGGCGCGGCGGCCGTCAGCTGTGCCATGGCGCCAGGTCGCCGACGCGGTCGAGGTCGCTGCGCAGCGGCAGCAGAGTGGGTTCCAGACGGCATTGGCGGGCCAGATGCAGGGTCTGATCCAGTACCGCCGACGAGCCCCAGTCGATGCCACAGAACAGCGCCGGTTCAGGCCGGCGCAGACCGATCAGCCAGTAACCGCCATCGGTGGCGGGGCCCAGCACCAGGGGGCTGTGCTCCAGCGCCACGAAAGCAGCGGCCAGATCCGCGCCCTCCAGCAGGGGCAGGTCTGTGCCGATCAGCACCACCCGGTGGGCCCCGGCGCGAAAGGCGCGGTGAAACTGGCGGGCCATGCGCACGCCCAGGTTGCCCTTCCCCTGCAGCACCACCGCCTCAAGGCCTGCGCCGCGCCCCCAACGCCCTGCCGCCCGCCTGCCCAGCCCCTCCACGGCCAGCAGCTTGGAGCAGCGGCCGGCAGCGGCCAGAGCCCCGGCCACCACGAGGGTGTGGGCGGTGAGTAGGCGCTGGATCCGGGCCGCCGAAACGGCGCCGATGCTGGCCCCCAGGCGCCGCTTGCAGCGGCCCGGGGCGGGCCAGCGCGCCATCACCACCAGAACACGCTGCCCCCTGGGTGAGGGAGCCGGCTCAGCCTCGCTCATCCAGGAGTCTTGAGCTCCGCCGGTCGCATGTTGAGCGTGAGGGTCTGGCTGCCACGGCGCACCCTGATGGTCATGTCGCTGCCGACCCGCACCTGATCCACCGCCACCTGCACCTCGGAAGGACTGCGCACGGCCTTGTCGTCCACCTGTTCGATCAGGTCGCAGGGCTTGAGCCCCCCCTGCTCGGCGGGGCTGCGGGGCAGCACCTCCACCACCACCACACCCTGGACTTCCGGCAGCTCGCACTCGGAGGAGGTGGCGTTGATCTCGCGCGCCAGCTGGGGCGTGAGCGCCTGCAGGCGCACGCCGATGTAGGGGTGAGAGGCCCGTCCCTTCTCCAGGATCTGGGCGGCGATCTGACGGGCCAGGTTGACCGGGATCGCAAAGCTGAGGCCGGCACCGGGCGCCTGGCGGATGGCGGTGTTCACGCCGATCACCTGTCCCCGGTCGTTGATCAGCGGCCCACCGCTGTTGCCGGGGTTCACGGCCGCGTCGGTCTGGATGTAGGGCACCCGCTGGCCTTCGCCGATGGCATTGGTGCGCTGGATGGCGCTGATGATCCCTGCGGTGACGGTGTTGTCGAGCCCGAGCGGGTTGCCGATCGCGATCGCCCACTCCCCGGGCCGCACGCGGGCGGAATCCCCCAGCGGCGCCACAGGCAGACCCTGGGCCACCACCTTCACCACGGCGATGTCGGTGAGCGGATCACTGCCGAGCACCTTGCCGGTGAAGCTGCGCCCGTCGGGCAGCGTGATCGACACCTCGTTGGCCCCCTCCACCACGTGGGCGTTGGTGATGATCACCCCGTCGGAGCGGGTGATGAAGCCCGAGCCCTGCCCCTGCTGCTGCTGAATCGCCGGGCCACGCCCGAACAGGCCACCCAGCGGGTTGATCACCCGCTTGACCGTGTCGATGCGCACGACGGCCGGACCCACCTTTTCGACCGCATTGACGATGAAGCTGTTGCCGGTCTGCAGCGGCCCCGCCGGCGGCGCATCGCTCACCTTCGGCAGGGCGGGAGCACGGTCGCTCCGGGGCAGCTGCGGCAGCCGGGGCAAGCCGGGCAGGTCCGGCAGGCTCACCGCGCAGCCGCTCATGGCGATCCCCAGCAGTCCGGCAGTGAGGCCAGCCCGTGGAAACCGGCGCGGACGGGGGAGGCGGACAGGGGACATCGCGGGCGGGCAAGCCAGGTCAGGATGCGCCTCAACGGAGGCCGCCCGCCTGGAAGGTCTCTGCCTATATTCGGCCCCCGGGCGTTGGGGTGGTGGTGCAGCAGGGTGATCAGCTGTGGCACCGGGTTCAGGATTCGCTTCAGGCCAATCTGAGCAAGCCCACCTTCGAAACCTGGATCCGTCCAGCCCGCTGTGCCGGCTTCAGCAACGGGGTGCTGCAGCTGGAAGCGCCGAACAGCTTCGCCTGCGGCTGGCTGCGCAAGAACTACCTCACCACCATTGCCGCCGTCGCCTCCGAGCTCGCCGGGCACGGTGTCGCCGTAGAGGTATCCACCGCCCAGACGGTCGCTGAACAAAGCCCTGATGGGCTGCCGGAGGCCATGGCCGGCGAAGGGGGGCCGGTGGCGGCCGGTGCCAGGGCGATGGCGGGCCCGTCCTCCGGCGCCCCGGTGCTGGCGGCGACCGCCAGCGGTGAAACACCCAGGCGGCCGGCGCCGGGGCTCAACCCCCGCTATGTGTTCAACCGCTTTGTGGTGGGGCCCAACAGCCGCATGGCCCATGCGGCGTCGCTGGCGGTGGCGGAGGCGCCGGGGCGGGAGTTCAACCCCCTGTTCCTGTGCGGTGGGGTCGGGCTGGGCAAGACCCACCTGATGCAGGCGATCGGCCACTACCGCGTCGAGATCGACCCGGACGCGCGCGTGTTCTACGTATCCACAGAGTCGTTCACCAACGACCTGATCCAGGCGATCCGCAAGGACGGCATGCAGAAATTCCGCGACCGCTACCGGGCCGCCGATCTGATCCTGGTGGACGACATCCAGTTCATCGAAGGCAAGGAGTACACCCAGGAGGAGTTCTTCCACACCTTCAACGCCCTGCATGAGGCGGGGCGCCAGATCGTGATCGCCAGCGATCGCCCCCCCAGCCAGATTCCCCGCCTGCAGGAGCGCCTGATCTCACGCTTCTCGATGGGCCTGATCGCCGACATCCAGACCCCGGACCTGGAGACCCGCATGGCGATCCTGCACAAGAAGGCGGAGCAGGAACGCATGACCCTGCCGCGCGACCTGATCCAGTACCTGGCGGGCCGCTTCACCTCCAACATCCGGGAGCTGGAGGGGGCGCTCACCCGGGCCGTGGCCTTCGCCTCGATCACCGGTCTGCCGATGACGGTGGAATCGGTGGCGCCGATGCTCGATCCGGTGGGCAACGAGGTGGTGGTGACGCCGCAGCAGGTGGTGGAGAAGGTGGCCGAGGTGTTCGGTGTCAGCATCGACGAGATGCGCAGCAGCAGCCGCAAACGGGCCGTGAGCCAGGCGCGCCAGGTGGGCATGTATCTGATGCGCCAGACCACCGATCTGAGCCTGCCCCGCATCGGCGATGTGTTCGGCGGCAAGGACCACAGCACCGTGATGTATGCCGTGGAGCAGGTGGAGAAGAAGCTGGCCAGCGATCCTTCCCTGGCCCGCCAGCTGCAGCAGGTGCGTGATCTCTTGCAGATCGACGGCCGCCGCCGACGCTAGAAGCTGGTGGTGATCTGCAGCCGCCAATCCGCATCCACTGATCGGCCCTTGGCTCAGGTGAGCGGCAGGCTGCGATCGAGGCCTTCGACGCGGCCCTGGAACACACTGCTGGCGGTGATGTCTTCCGCCTCGATCGTGATCAGATCCCGCTTGGTGAGGCCGCGCCCCATGTGGTTGAACAGCCGGTTCGCCTGGCGCATGCGGGCCCGATCGATGGCATTGCGGATCGAGCGGGCATTGGCGAAGAACGGCAGCAACATACGCCGCTGGATATAATCAGAAAAAGCGATGCTGGCCTCATCGCTGAAGCGATAGCTTTCACCGGCAAGAATCAACTTGGCGATGGCCAGCAACTCCGGAGCAGTGTAATCCGGGAAGTCGATATGGTTGGCTACACGGGAAGACAGGCCGGGATTCGATTGATAGAAGACATCCATCTTGTCTTTGTAGCCCGCAAAGATCACCACCAGATCATCACGGTTATTCTCCATCACCTGCAGCAGGATCTCGATCGCCTCAGCGCCATAATCGCGCTCATTCTCAGGGCGGTAGAGGTAGTAGGCCTCATCGATGAACAGCACGCCACCCATGGCCCGCTTGAGCATCTCCCGCGTCTTGGGGGCGGTATGGCCGATGTACTGGCCCACCAGATCATCACGGGTGGCCGTGACCAGATGGCCTTTGCGCACATACCCCAGCCGGTGCAGGATTTCGGAAATCCTCTCGGCCACAGTCGTTTTGCCCGTGCCTGGATGGCCCGTGAACGACATGTGCAAGCTGGGGGCCGCCGTGGCCAGCCCCACCTGCTTGCGGGCCCGCTCCACCACCAGCAGGGCGGCAATCTCACGGATCCGCATCTTCACCGGCTTGAGCCCGATCAGTTCACGGTCGAGCTGATCAAGCACATCACCCACGCCGGTGCCTTCGTAGGCGGCCCGCAGATCCACCGGGGTGTCATCCGCCATCACCGGATCGGAGCTGGGGCCGACGGTGGAGGGGGCCATCAGGGCACGAGACGATCGATGGCCTCGGCGAACGCGGTTTCTGGTTCACCGATCGGGCCGTCCTCTGTTTCGCTGCGCAGGGTGAGATTCACGTAGGTGCGTCCGAAGCTGATGTCCGGAAAGCGGCCGCTCCGCTCGGACAGATCGTTGAGCTGCTCGAGGAAGACGCGGGTGGTTTCGTAGTCGCCGAATTCCAGCCGCCGCTCCAGACGTTCGGGTCGCTGCCGATGGGTCCAGGGTTGCTCCATCTGGGAAACCTACTGCAGGGAAATCATCCAGCCGCGGCGGCCAATCGGTCAGGCAGGCAGTCGATGCGCGCCACCCGCAACCGCTCGATCCAGGCCATCGCATAGGCCCGGTTGGCCTGTTGTTCGCTCGGGTCACTGCTGGAGAGCGGATGGGGAAAGGTGCCGTCGATCGCCGCATTGGTGACGCAGAACATCGCCTTCTGAAAACTGGCGCAGATCTTCACGCGTAGATCACCCTCCCCCCGGCCCCGGCTGCGGTACACCTGCAGCAACGCCGCCGGCAGATGGCGGCTCATGTCCTGCATCAGCAGGCTGGGCGGAATGCCCGCACCCATGGTTGGCAGTGGATCGGCATAGAGCGCGCCGTACTGGAAACAGGCCTGATCGATCGGGATCTGGCGCGCCTGCGCGTTGAACGACACCGTGCCGAGGAACGGACTGCCCCGCAGGAACACCGCCTCCACGTAGGGCACCGCCACATCACTCAGGAAGGTGAGGCCGGCGGCAGGCGGCAGGATCTCGAACGGCACACCATCGAGCTCCACCGTGTAGCAGATGGGCTGGCCGGCAGCTGCCACCAGCCCCTCGCGGATGAAGGCCACCACAGCGGCGATCGTGGCGACCTCACCGCGGCGGTGGGAGGCGGCGAGATCCAGGAACAGATCGCTCATCACCCGCCAGAACTGGCCCAGCGCGCTGGCGGTGGCCGCCGAGCGGATCAGCTCAGGCAGGAACTCCGGGAACAGAGGATCCAGCAGGGCCAGCAGCGGATCACGGCGGCGCTTGTGGCCGATCACCACGGCGCAATGCTGCCGGAAGGCAGGCGAATCGAGGTAGGCATCAAGGCCGCCGGTGCCATGCCAGAGCATCAGGCGCTGGCAATATTCGGCGTATTCGAAGTTGATGCGGTCGTGGATCAGGTGGCGCCAGAGCCGCTGCGGGGTGACCTCCCCGTTGAGGAAGCGCAGCACCGGGAAGGGATTGAGAAACTCGCGCTGGGCCTGGTGGATGAGGTTGCGGCTGTAGGCATCGAGCACCTCCCCATAGCTCTCCAGCACCGCCACCACCTCCAGCAGATGCTCGGCGGAGTGATCGAGCAGCGGCACCCCTGCGAGCAGGCGCTCCAGCATCGCTGCCGCTTCAGGCTGACGGGTCATCGCCCCCTCCCCCCGGCGACCAGGCCATCAGGCACCACCGGGGCAGGCAGAGCCGCAAGGCTGTGCGGCGCCCGGCTCATCGCCGTCGTGGTGGCCGTGGCAAGGGTGCCCAGTCCCTGCGGCGCCACCCCGAGCAGCAGCACCGCCACCGTGAGCGCAAGTGCAGGGATCTGCCGGGCCAGGGGCACCGCCGGCAAGGGCGTGTCGACGTCGTCGGCCGGAGGGGAAAGGCGACCGAAGAACACCCGGTTCACCAGCAGCAGGAAGTAGACCGCCGTGAGGCCCGAGCCCACCATGCACAGGACGGTGGCCAGCGGGAAGGGCACCAGGCTGCCGCGGAACACCAGAAATTCGGAGATGAAGCCCGCCATGCCGGGGATGCCCGCACTGGCCATCACCCCGGCGATCATCAGTGAACCGGTGATCGGCAGACCCCGCTCCGGGTTGAGCAGGCCACGCAGCACGTTCAGGTCGCGGGTGCCGGTGGTGGCGTACACCACCCCCACCAGCAGGAACAGCAGCGCGGAGATCAGGCCGTGGCTCACCATCTGAAAGAGCGCGCCCAGCAGACTCACCGGAGTGGCAGCGGCAGCTGCCAGCAGCACGTAGCCCATGTGGCCCACGGAGCTGTAGGCCACCATCCGTTTCATGTCCTGCTGCTGAATCGCAGCCAGCGAGCCGAACAGAACCGACACCGCCGCCCAGCCCGCCAACCAGGGAGACATCAACTGCCAGGCATCGGGGAAGAGGCCAAGGCAGAAGCGCAACAGTCCATAGGTTCCGAGCTTCAGCAGCACCCCGGCCAGCAGCAGGGACACGGGCGTGGAGGCCTCGGTGTGGGCATCAGGCAGCCAGGTGTGGAACGGAAACAGCGGGATCTTGATGCCGAACCCCACCAGCAGGGCCCCCATCAGCAGCAGCTGAAGGCCCATACCCAGCTGTTGGCCCAGCAGCGGCTGCAGGCTGAAATCGGCCGTGCCGGTGGCCAGCGCCAGTCCGAAGAAGGCGCCAAGGATCAGCACACCGGACACGGCGGTGAACAGCAGGAACTTCGTGGCCGCATAGGCCCTGTTGCTGCCACCCCAGATGGCGATCAGCAACCAGAGCGGAATCAGCTCCAGCTCATAGAAGAGGAAGAACAACAGCAGATTCTGGGCGAGGAAGGCGCCGTTCACCGCCCCGCTGATCAGCAGCAGCAGGGCGTAGTAGAGGCGGGGTCGCGGCGTGGAGGTGGACGTGACCAGCGCCGCTGCCAGCGAGAGCGCCCCATTGATCAGCACCAGAGGCAGCGAAAGGCCGTCGATGCCGAGCCGGTAGTCGAGGCCAAGGCTGCCCACCCAGGGCGCCATCTCCTCGAGCTGCAGGCCGGGAATGGCGGGGTCGAACTGCCACAGCACCCGCAGCGACCAGGCCACCTGCAACACCAGCAGCGCCAGGCAGGTGCGACGCAGACGCTCGCCGCTCACCTCACCGGGCCAGAGCAGCAGGGCGATGGCGCCGAGCAGCGGGATCAGCAGCAGACCGCTCAACATGGCGGCACCTGTTCGGAAGGAAGGGTCATCGCACCACCCAGGAGAGCGAGGTGAGCAACAGCACGATCGCCACGGTCCCGGTAAGCACGTAGGTCTGGGTGTGACCGTTGACGCTCAGCTTGAGGCCTTCGGCACTGGCCAACGACAGGCTGCCCACCCGGTTCACCAGAGCGTTGACCACATCGCGGTCGAAGCGGGCGGCGGCACGCGAGAGCCCCGCCACCAGCGCCACGATCGTGACCCGGTAGATCCGATCGGTGTAGAAGTCGTAGGCGAGCAGATCCTGCAGCAGGCGCAGCGGCCGCAGGATCGTGACCGACCAGCCCTTGCGCAGCGGCAGCAGGCAGCCGGCCACCAGGGCGCCGGCACTGGTAAGCAGCAGCGAGAGCGCCACCGGCAGCGAGAACGAGGCCAGGCCGGGCACCGGGTCGATCACCACCATGATCAGCGGTGTGACCAGCACCAGCACGGTGAGGCTCACCATCGGCAGGGCCATCTGCCAGTTCACCTCAGGGGTGCGGCGCGTCTTGGGCTGGGCCGCGCCGAGGAACACCAGCCGGAACACCCGCGTGAGGTTGAGCACGGTGAGCGCGTTGGCGAGCAGCACGATCGCCGCCAGCCAGGGAGCGCTGCGCAGCATCGCCTGCACATCCAGACCCAGCGCCCAGAAGCAGCCGAGGGGAACCAGGCCGGTGGTACCTGCCGCCCCCACCAGGAACGCGCAGGTGGTGGCGGGCATGCGCCGACCCAGACCGCCCAGTTCGCTGAGGTCCTGGCAGTTGGTGGTGGCGATCACACAACCGATGCTCATGAACAGCAGTGCCTTGCCGACGGCATGGGCGAACAGCAACAGCAGGGCAATACCTGGCTGCTGCATGGCGATGGCAATGAACACCAACCCCATCGAGGCGCTGGTGGAATAGGAGAGCGTGCGCTTGATATCCACCTGAGCGATGGCCACGAGCGAACCGCCGATGGCGGTGACGGAGCCGAGCGCCACCAACGCCGCCAGGCTCAGGGGTGAAAGCTGCAGGATCGGCATCAGGCGCAGCAGCACGAGCGCGCCGCAGGTGACCACCACCGAGTTGCGCAGGATCGAAGCTGGATTCGGCCCCTCCATCGCCTCATCGAGCCACAGGTGCATCGGAAAAAGGGCGCACTTGCCCAGTGGCCCGGAGATCAGCGCCAGGCCGAGCAGATTGCCCGCCAGCGGGCTGATCTGTGCCCCTGCCGCCCAGCTGTAAAGGTCGTCGAAGCGCATCACCCCCGCCCACGCCGACAACGCCACCACCCCCATCAGCAGCAGCACGTCGCCCACCCGTTTGGTGAGGAAGGCATCGCGTGCGGCCGTCACCACCAGCGGCTGGGCATACCAGAAGCCCACCAACAGGTAGGTGGAGAGGGTGAGCATCTCCAGCAGGAAGTAGGTGAGAAACAGCGAACTGCTGAGCACCACCCCCGCCATCGCCCCCTCGAAAAATCCCACCAGGGCGTAGAAGCGCGCCAGCGACCACTCCTTGTCGAGGTAACCGAGCGCGAAGAACTGCGCCAGCAGGCTCAGCCCTGTCACCAGCTCCAGGCTGGCCAGGCTGGTGAGCGAGAGATCGAAGCTGAGCGAGAGGGTGAGGTCGGCGGCCTGAAACCAGGGCACCGTGATCGCGAAGGGGCCTTCACGCAGCACGACGGCCAGCACGGCGCTGCCATGCAGGAAGGCAACCAGCGAGACGAGAATGTTCAGGTACGCGGCCGGCCTGGGGCCATCGCGGCGAATCCAGCCGCAGGCCCACGGCAGCGACAGCACGACGCCGACGAAGCCATACAGAGGAATCAGCCAGGCCAGCTGAATGATCAGGGGCGGAGCGGCGACCGTGAGCAAGGTGGCGCGACGGGTGGGTTGGGACGTGGACCGTTCAGCAGTCTTGTTGTGCCAAGCCCGCCTGGGGGCCGAACACTCAGAAAGTGGCGCGTTGATTCACGAAAGCGCGCTGGTCGCCCAGCAACTGGTGGAGCCAGTCGTGCAGTTGCTCACCATGCAGGCGTTCTTCCGTCCAGAGGCGGTGGAAGAAATGGCCGTTGGCGGTATCGCCGATCAAGGCGCAGAAACGGCTGGCTTCCCCGTAGTGATCAACCAGGCGCTGCTCGAGCTCGGCATTGCGCCGCAGCAGACCGACCAGGTCGCCGGCAACGCTCACGGGCGTGAGCTGCGAAGCGGCGGGAGCCACGCCAAGCAGGAGCATGTGCTCCACGAGGCGCTGGGCATGCTGCATCTCCTCGGCGGTGTCGAGCCTGAAGCGCGCTGCCGCCTCCTCCTGGCCCCAGAGGCTCAGCAGTGACGCCTGGGTCATGTACTGCTGAACCGCGGAGAGCTCCAGGCTGAGGGCCCGGCCGAGATAGCCGAGCACCCGGGGATGGGTACCGGCCTGCATGATCAGCTCCTGCGCAGGGCGCCGCTGAAGGTCAGCACGGGCTCCAGTTCGGAGTGGGGGCGGGCAATGATGTGGGCCGCCACCAGGCCATCGCCCACCCGTTCGCAGGCATCGGCACCGGCGCGCACGGCAGCGTTCACAGCGCCGGTTTCACCACGCACCATCACGGTCACATAGCCGCCGCCCACGAATTCGCGGGAGATCAGGGTGACTTCAGCTGCTTTGGTCATGGCGTCAGCGGCTTCGATCGCCGGCACCAGGCCGCGGGTTTCAATCATGCCGAGGGCGATGCCGGTCGGTGTGGAGGCCATGGCTGTGCTCTCAGTAGGGGATGGGGTGGGGGGGGTGCCGCTGCCGCCGCGGGAGGAGCCGCGGCTGGCAGAGGAGGGGGTGGCGGCGCGGGAGGGGGTCGCTCGCCGGGGGGTGGGTGTGGACGGCGCCCTGCGCCGGCTGGTGGAGCGGACCGGCGCCGAACGGGCCGGGCTGCTGGTGGCGATCGCCTTCGCCGGGACGGTGATCGGCGGGGACGCTTCTCCAGCCGGGACGGAGGAAACAGCCGACGGCGAAGCCGCGGCAGCCACCGTTGGAGCAGCGCTGCTGGACGCAGGGGTGCTGCTGGCGGCTGGGGCCGCTGCCTGGGGTGTGGGTGCGGGGGCTGCAGTGGCCGCTGAAGCCGATGGCGCGGCCGCCGCAGGGGTGACGGCAGGCAAGGCCTTGGCCGGATCCGCTGACGCCGTTGTCGTGGAGGGAGGGGTCACGGCAGCGGCGGGCGATGTGCGGCGGGACGAGGGCTGGCGGGAGGAGGGGGTGGCCATGGGGCAGCAGGAACGGACGGTATGGAAGTTGGAGAGGGAAGGGTCAACCGTCCGGGTCCCACAGGTCGATGATCCCGCCGATGGTCAGATCGGTCTGGATGTCGGGATTACCGGTGGCGAAGCGGGCTGCAGAGCCGCTGGCGGTGAACACCCAGTTGCCGGGCAGGGCGCCGATGGGATCGACCGCCACGCTGAGCTTGCCCTTGGTGTTGCGCAGCACCCGCAGGTGGCAGTGACGCAGACCTTCGATCCGCTGGGTGCAGACAAGCGATCCGGTGACCTGCATGATCTCCATCAGGCAGATCTCCGTTCGGCCGATCCAGATTCAGGATCCCAGTGGTCAATGATGCCCACAATTGTGAGATCGCTGGGATACGACTTACTGCCGGCTGCTTCCCGGGCAGCAGAGCTACCCACGCAGATCACCCAGTCGCCGGGAATGCAGCCAACGGCATCGACCGCCACTTTCTGGGAACTGCCATCCAGCACCACCTGAAGATGCTTGTGCTCGAACTCAGCGATGCGATTGGTGGCCACCAGAGGCTTGAGCACTTTGCAGATCAACATCTCAGTGCCCTCCTCCCGTGCCGAAGCTGATCGAAGACCCTACGGCTTCGGCTGGGGCATGCTGATCACGGTCGCGCACGGTCAGCAGGGTTTGCAGCAATCCCTCCGCACACAGCTGGCTGTAGCGGCTGCGAATGGCCGCATCCGTGCGGCGGCAATGCTGGATGGCCCGATCCCGAGCCCCCGGCACGCTGCCGTGATAATCAAAACGCACCACCACTGGCACCGGCAGTCCGCGTGACACATTCAGTCCCTTGAAGATCTTCACGCCCACATCCATGTCTGCGGAGCCTTCCTCCAGGGTGTCCATGTGAGCGAAGTAAGTGAGATTACGCAAATGAATCTCCTTAAAACCGATGCCAACACCGATGAAGCGTTCGGCATGGCCAGCGTCCACATAGGCACCCTCGTGATAAGTGCGCACATAATCAATCTGGGAAAGATTGTGCTCTAGAAGCCGGGCCACCAGTGCCACCATGCCGTCATCGGGTTCACCGGGAGCCGCCTGGCGCACCAGTGAGAGCAGCTTGTGGCGGGCAGCCTCAGGAGTCAGGGCCTGGGTGTCGTCGTAGGCCTGGCGGGCATCCAGCCAGCGCTCCAGATCCGTGGTCCCATCCTGAGCCGGAACGTGTACGCGGATGGCATCGGTGTCGGTGTCCATGCCGATCAGCAGCAGATCCACCGAAGCGCCGCAACAGAAGCTGTTCTCCACCGCCTGCTGGAAGTCACGGAGGCGGGCAAGGGCAGAGGCGGCGGCCAGCACATCATTGGAGCCGTGGGCGGCGCAGCCTTCGTGCAGCGGATCGCGGGAACTGAAGTGATACATCGCCACCTTGAGGTAGCGGGTGGCCTCGTGGGCGGGATTCGGCCGGCCCTCGCGGTAACGCAGGTGCTCAGTCTTCACCCAGCGATCCACCGTGTTCTCCACATCAAGCAGGGCGCCGGCGTGGGGCCGGCGGCGCACGGAGCTGAACGGCAGGCGCAGCGCGTAGGTGATGGCGTGGGCCAGACGCCCATCAGCGCAGGGAGTGACATCGAGCAGATGGAACCCACACGCCAGCAGAAAGGCATTGAAGGCCTCAGCCGCGGCGGTTCCATCCTGGGCTTCGAGTGGGTCTTCACGGAAGAAAGCCCCACTGACCTGTTCATAGGTTTCGAACACGCACCAAGCGAACAGAGTGCGCATGTCGAGCTGCTGCACCCAGGCCGATTCCAGGATGGGCAGGGGCAGCTCAAAGCCCAGCTCGGCGGCAGCGTGCTGCTGGGCCTGGGCGATGAAATCGGGTTCGTGCTGAAGCGCCGAGAGCCGTTTGAGCACCGGCACGATGCGGTCGAAGGCCCCCTTCACCTGGGCGTCGTAGGCGTGCAGGCGTTCGTTGGCAGCGGAATCGGTGAGCGGGTGAAGCGCCCCCTCCGGCAGTGGACGGCGGCCGCGCATGGGCCGGGTGGGACGGAACGGGCCGCGGGCACCCGCCTTGGCGCGGGCCAGAGACAGCGGATCGGCAGCCCGGAGGATGGGTTCGGGAGCGAGCGAGCGCAACTCCTGTGGAGCCGCCCGCATGAGTGACTCGGGCGCGATCGCCTGGATACCGGTCTGGTCCTGACGGCGCCGCGGAGCCGTGGGAGCCAGAGGCCTCTCAACGGAGGGATAGCGGCGCGAAGAAGCCAACGTCAGCAGTCGAGCGAAGGGACGAAACGAAGCATCAACCGCGGGCACCACCGGAAACGGTGATCAGGGAGCCCTTGTCCGTGCCACCGCTGGAGCCGGTCACGCGGCTCACCGGCTGGGCAATCTCATCGTTGCGCTTCGGCTGAACAGGAGCCATGGCGGACATCGGGCCGGTGCGGGTGGGATTGCGGCGGCGTGCCGAGGCTCCCTCCGTGCCGGTGACACGCTTGCCCCGGTCCCAGTCATCGCCGGTGATGTGCAGCCCGGCAGAGATACCTTCGCCAGTCACCCGTGAGAGCGGGCGCTCGCCTTCTGCCGGTTCAGCGAGCGGGGGAGCAGAAACCACCGCAGGGCCGGGGGCCATGCGCCGGGCCATCGGGATGGTGGCGGCGACGCTGGGGCTGGTGGGACGGTCGAAGCGGAACTGTTCGGTGCCGGTGACTTTGTCACCGGCCAGATCAAAAGGGCCGGTGATCCTGGCGCTGGTTTCGTAGCGGGTTCCCGTCACAGCATGGCTTCGTTCCCGCTGCTGATGGGCGGCGCGGGCCGGCGACTGAACGCTGAACTGTTGCCAGGGCTGGGTGTCGAGCGGCTGAGGGAAATCGGCCTCATGGCCCTCGGCGGCACCGCAGGCCTCGTTGAACTGGTCGGCGCCCACGTACGGGGTGCCGGTGACTGGCTCACAGGCACCCTTGGAGGCGCCGGTCATGATGCCGCCGATGCCGGGTTGAAGGCCACTGAGGCGCGGTCCTGGGGTGCCCATGCCGACGGGGACTCTCTGGCGGATCGTGCGGACCGCTTCGGGTGCACACCAGCCGGAAGCCTGCTCAAGGCCGGCATAGGGAGTGCCGGTGACGGCCTTGCAGGTGCCGGGCTCATCGCCAGTGACCTTGGAGGAGCGGCCGGTGTTGGTGCCGGAGACGATCTGCTGCTTGCCGGTGAGGCTGAAGCCCACCTTGGCCGCTTCCGGCTCGGGGCGCGCCCCGCAGAAACCTTCGTACTGCTGGCTGCCGATGTATTCATCACCGGTGACCCGGCGGCAGGTGCCCGGCTCGTTGCCGGTGACCTTTTCGGAGCGGCCCACGAGAGTGCCGGTGATGCCCGTGCCCCTGAGGGTGTGCACCTGGCCCACCTTCGGTGGCGCCTGACCGGGGCTGGCGATCGAGTCGTTGCCGACGTACTGGGTGCCGGTGGTGCGTACCGAGGCGCCGTGCTCATCACCGGTGACCTTCTCGGAACGACCCACCATCACACCGGAGACCGGGCGGCCACCGAGGGTCTGGCTGAGGCCCACCTTGCGGGGACTGGGGGAACCGGTGGTGCCGCAGTAAGCCGCCGCCTGGTTAGCGGAGATGTATTCGGTGCCAGTGATCGACTTGCAGGTACCGGGCTCGTCGCCGGTGACCTTCTCAGAGCGGCCGACTTCGTTGCCGGTGACGCGGTTGCCATGGGTGGTGGCGGTGACGCGCACCTTGGCTGGCTGCAGGGGGGTAGGTTCGTTCTGGCAGAACAGGCGGAAGACGTCGGCGCCCATGTATTCGGTGCCGGTGACCGGCCGGCAGGTGCTGGCCTCGTTACCGGTGGTCTTCTCGGAACGATTGGCCTGCGTGCCGGTGACCACCTGACCTCGGGTGGTTTCACTGGCGCCCACCTTCCAGGTGGCGTCCTGAGCGCCGACGGGCCGGTTGGCACCACGACGGGGACCGCAGGGCCGCGAGGTGCCACCGCAAGGACCCACGGCGCCGGCACCGTTCTTGCTCTTGAGGTCGCGAAGGCGCTGGGCGAGTTCGCGGCTGCTCATCTCGGGGTTGCCTTGCCGCACGACGGCGGCTGTGCCGTTGGAGCCATTGGTGGCGGCGGATTTTCCGTGCTTGGAGAGAGCTTCGCGGCGGGCCAGGCCCCGGGCACGGCTGGGGTTGTGCTGGGCCACCCGGCGGTTGCCGGAAAGGCGGCGATCGTCGCTGCGGCTGGCAGAGCTAGTGGAACCAAGGCCGGCGGTGCGGCCGCTGCCGAGTGACCACTGGTCTGAAGCCGCAGGGCGTTCAACAGCAGCAGCGGCGGCGTCTGTCTTGCCCTTGCACTTGCAATCGGATGGCTTGGCGGCAGCAGAGGTGGAAGGCGCTTCCTTGCGGGTGCGATCGCGGCTGGTGTCGGCGCGCTTTCCCTTCTTGCTGAGGGCTTCGCGGCGGGCCAGCACCAGATCCCGGCTGGGGTTGGCGATGCGCGACGGAATCGAGCGCTGGCTGGATCCACTGGGAGCGGCGCCGAGCTGTTCAAAGCGAGGCGAGCGGCGCTCGGGAGCGGAGACAACGGCAGCAGGTTTGGGAGGGGCCGCTTCCACAGTGCGGGCTGGGCGAGCTTCGGCAGCACCACGCACCCGGTTGGGGCTGGAGGAATAACGCTTCTCAGCAGACTTTCCGGCGGTGGAAAGTGCCAATCGACGTGCCAGTGCCGCTTCGCGACTGGATTGAGTTGCCATATCCGCCCGGTAAGGAAAGTGCCAGTGAACGTTCGTTGCGCGCAGCGTCAGACCGATCGACCGAGCGATGCGGTACTGAACAGAACTGGGAGCGTTTGGAGTGAAAGGAATGGGAGGAGGTCCCGCCGAAGCGGGACCCACACCGCTTCAGCGCGCTTCGAAAACCACGAAGCAGGAACCCTGGCTCTGGGTGTAGGCGTCGTAGCCCACCAGACGCACGTGGTGATCGGGGTAGGCACGATGGCAGGCCTCGAGCTCACTCACGATCACGCCCAGATCCTTCTCGCCGAAGAAGGGGAGCTTCCAGTACGACCAGTAGGTGGCCATGGAACGGCTGGGGTGGACATGCTCAACGAGCGGGCTCCAACCCTGGGCAATGATGTAAGCGATCTGGTCGTAGATCTCGTCCTGGGACATCGGCGGAAGAAAGCCGAAGGTCTCCAGGGTGGCGACTGTTTGATAGTCACCCACGGTGCTCTTGAAGGGCATGGGGGTCCTTGAAGTGGAGGGGAAGGTTCAGAGGAGCTCCGCAGTGGCGGTGAAACAGGTTCACCGCCAGAACGGACTGGGGAAAATCAGCCGACGTCGAGCTTGTCGACGGTGTCGAACTCGAATTTGATTTCCTTCCAGGTTTCGAGAGCGATGGCCAGCTCAGGGCTGTGCTTGGCGGCTTCCATGAGGATGTCGCGGCTCTCCTTCTCGATCTCGCGACCGGCGTTGCGGGCCTTGACGCAGGCCTCGAGGGCCACACGGTTGGCGGCGGCGCCAGCGGCGGAACCCCAGGGGTGGCCGTGGGTGCCACCACCGAACTGCAGCACGGAATCGTCGCCGAAGATCGCCACCAGTGCGGGCATGTGCCACACGTGGATACCGCCGGAGGCCACGGCGAAGACGCCGGGCATGGAGCCCCAGTCCTGGTCGAAGAAGTTGCCGCGGCTGCGATCTTCAGGAACGAAGGATTCACGCAGCTGGTCGATGAAGCCCAGGGTGGTCTGGCGATCACCTTCAAGCTTGCCCACCACGGTGCCGGTGTGCAGCTGGTCACCACCGGAGAGACGCAGGCACTTCGCCAGCACCCGGAAGTGGATGCCGTGCTTGGGATGGCGGTCGATCACCGCGTGCATGGCGCGGTGAATGTGCAGCAGCATGCCGTTCTTACGGCACCACTTCGACAGACCGGTGTTGGCAGTGAAGCCACCGGTGATGTAGTCGTGCATGATGATCGGCTGACCCAGTTCTTTGGCGAACTCGGCCCGCTCGTACATCTCTTCAGGAGTGGCGGCGGTGCAGTTGAGGTAGTGACCTTTGCGCTCGCCGGTTTCCTGTTCCGCCGATTTCACGGCTTCTGCCACGAACTCGAAACGGTTCTGCCAGCGCTGGAAGGGCTGGGAGTTGATGTTTTCGTCGTCCTTGGTGAAGTCAAGACCGCCGCGGAGGCACTCATAGACCACCCGGCCGTAGTTCTTGCCGGAAAGGCCGAGCTTGGGCTTGATGGTGCAACCGAGCAGAGGACGGCCGTACTTGTTCATCCGGTCGCGCTCGACGCAGATGCCGTTCGGCGGGCCGGGGCAGGTCTTGATGAAGGCCATCGGGAAGCGGATGTCTTCCAGACGCAGGTGGCGCAGGGCCTTGAAGCCGAACACGTTGCCCACCAGGGAGGTGAGCACGTTGGTGATCGAACCTTCCTCGAACAGATCGAGGGGATAGGCAATGAAGGCATAGAAGGATTCCTTGTCGCCAGGAACGTCTTCGATGCGGTAGCAACGGCCCTTGTAGAAGTCGAGATCGGTGAGGAGCTCGGACCACACGGTGGACCAGGTGCCGGTGGAAGATTCAGCGGCCACGGCGGCAGCCACTTCTTCTTTGGGAACGCCTTCCTGGCCGGTGACCTTGAAGCAGGCCAGCAGGTCGGTGTCGAGGGGAACGTAGTCGGGAGTCCAGTACGTATCTCTGTACTCCTTGACCCCGGCGTCGTACTTCTTGCTCATGGGGGAAATCTCGTGGTGGGTCGGGTGGGAAGGGGAAAGCTGGGCAGCCCTCGATTCAGGGGCGGTTCAGCTCTCAGTCCTTGGAGCCCAGACCAAAGCTGCTGTTGAGCGCCGGTTCGACTTCACGGTGCGGGCGGGCAATGATGTGGGCTGCCACGAGGCCGTCGCCGACACGCTCGCAGGCGTCAGCGCCAGCGCGAACAGCAGCGTTGACAGCGCCGGTTTCACCGCGCACCAGCACGGTGACGTAGCCGCCGCCGACGAACTCACGACCGATGAGACGCACTTCTGCGGCTTTGGTCATCGCGTCGGCCGCTTCGATCGCGGGCACCAGGCCGCGGGTCTCGATCATGCCGAGGGCGATGCCCATGGTTTCATTCGCCATTGACGACTCCGGAACTGTGAGGAGGAGGTTCGCTAGGAACACTGCTCTTCGGGGTACCCCTGCGTCAAGCGATTTGGGTGGCCCTTCCCATCACCGTCCATGGTGAACCCGATAAGCGCTGCTCATGGGTTCCAGGTCGTTACGCCCTGTGAAGGAAACCGCTGATGTGGCCAGCTTTCCTCTCTCTTTGACGCCGGACGGATTAACCAGGAAGGGACCAACACCCGTGCCCATGGCCTCGACGCCAACCCTGCCGCCCTTGTTGCGTGAAAGCGGCCAGCGGGAGGTCTTTTGTGGTCTCACCTCGATCGTGTGGCTGCACCGCCGCATGCCGGATGCCTTCTTTCTGGTGGTGGGCTCCCGCACCTGCGCGCACCTGGTGCAGTCGGCGGCAGGGGTGATGATCTTTGCTGAACCCCGCTTCGGCACAGCGATCCTGGGGGAAAGGGATCTGGCTGGCCTGGCCGATGCCAATGAAGAGCTCGACCGGGTGGTGAACGACCTGCTGGAGCGCCGGCCCGAAATCCGCACCCTGTTCCTGGTGGGCTCCTGCCCGTCGGAAGTGATCAAGCTTGACCTGGCCAAGGCGGCGGAGCGGATCAACACCCGCATGCGCGGCCGTGTCCGGGTGGTGAACTACTCAGGCAGCGGCATCGAAACCACCTTCACTCAGGGCGAAGACGGCGCCCTGAGTGCGCTGGTTCCCTTGCTGCCCAGCACCGATGAAAGCCAGCTGCTGCTGGTGGGAACCCTGGCCGATGGCGTCGAGGACCGCTTCCTCACCCTGTTCGAGCGCCTGGGTGTCGGTCCGGTTCGCAGCCTGCCGCCACGCCAGTCGACAGATCTCCCCGCCGTTGGCCCGGGCACCAAGCTGTTGCTCGCCCAGCCCTTTCTCAGCGACACGGTTCGGGCACTGGAGCGCCGCGGCGCCACCCGCCTCGCCAGCCCTTACCCCCTGGGAGTGGAGGGCAGCCGCGCCTGGATGGCCGCCGCCGCCGCCGCCTTCGGTGTCGACCCCGGCCTCGTGGCGGATGTGCTTGATCCGCTGGTGGAGCGGGGCCGCCGGGCGCTGGCTCCACTGCGGCAGCAACTCGAAGGCAAGCGTCTCTTCCTGATGCCCGACTCCCAGCTGGAGATCCCGTTGGCCCGCTTCCTCAGCCGCGAATGCGGCATGGAGCTGGTGGAGGTGGGCACCCCCTATCTCGATCGCCCCCTGATGGCGGAAGAGCTGGCCCTGCTGCCGGAGGGCACGCAGCTCAGTGAAGGCCAGGACCTGGAACGGCAGCTGGAGCGGGTGCGCGCCGCCCGTCCCGATCTTGTGGTCTGCGGGCTGGGGATCGCCAATCCGCTGGAAGCGGAGGGCATCGCCACGAAGTGGTCGATCGAGCTCGTCTTCAGCCCCATCCACGGCATCGACCAGGCCGCCGATCTCGCCGAATTGTTTGCCCGTCCGCTGCACCGCCGCCAACTCCTGAAATGGAACTGACCCTCTGGACCTACGAAGGCCCCCCTCATGTGGGCGCGATGCGGATCGCCGCCTCGATGGAAGGGCTGCACTACGTGCTGCATGCGCCCCAGGGCGACACCTACGCCGACCTTCTGTTCACGATGATCGAGCGGCGAGATCGCCGTCCCCCCGTCACGTACACCACCTTCCAGGCCCGCGACCTCGGCGGTGACACCGCTGAACTGGTCAAGCGTTCGATCCAGCAGGCGGTGGATCGCTTCCAGCCCGAAGCCCTGCTGGTGGGCGAGAGCTGCACGGCGGAACTGATCCAGGACCAGCCGGGTGCACTTGCCGGTGGGATGAATCTCGGCGTGCCGGTGGTGAACCTGGAACTGCCCGCCTATTCAAAGAAAGAGAACTGGGGGGCAGCCGAAACCCTCTATCAGCTCTGCCGCAGCCTGCTGCGCGAGCAGGTGCCGGCGCCCGGAACTCCGCGGCCCTCACCCGATCGCTGGCGGGCCGAAGGCCGTCGGCCGCGGGTGAATCTGCTCGGACCGAGCCTGCTGGGGTTCCGCTGCCGCGACGACATCAAGGAGATCCGCGGCCTGCTGAGCGAACACGGCATCGATGTGAACGTCGTGGCACCGATGGGCGCCAGGCCTGCCGATCTGTTGCGCTTACCGGAAGCTGACGCCAATGTCTGCCTGTATCCGGAAGTGGCCGGGCCACTCTGCAGCTGGCTGGACCGCCAGTTCGGCACGCCGGTGGTGCGCACCGTGCCCATCGGTGTGGGAGCCACGCGGCGGTTTCTTGACGAACTGAGCACCGTGCTCGATCTGGAAGCGCCCGAAGCCAACGAGGCCGACCTGCGCTCCAGGATGCCGTGGTACTCGCGCTCGGTGGATTCCACTTACCTCACCGGCAAGCGGGTGTTCATCTTTGCCGATGCCACCCACGCGATCGCCGCTGCGCGCATCGCCGCCGATGAGCTCGGCTTCACGGTGGTGGGCCTGGGCACCTACAGCCGCGAGCTGGCCCGCGAGGTGCGGGCCGCAGCCAAGGACCTGGGGCTGGAAGCCCTGATCACTGATGACTACCTCGCCGTGGAGAAGGCGATGGGAGAGGCCGCACCGGAGCTGGTGCTGGGCACCCAGATGGAACGCCACAGCGCCAAACGGCTGGGCATTCCCTGTGCGGTGATCAGCGCTCCGCTGCACGTGCAGGACGTGCCGGCCCGTTACGCCCCGCAGATGGGCTGGGAAGGGGCGAACGTGATCTTTGATTCCTGGGTGCACCCGCTGATGATGGGTCTGGAGGAACACCTGATCGGCATGTTCCGCCACGACTTCGAATTCGTCGAAGGGCACCGCAGCCATCTGGCTGAGGGAGCGCCTCCCCGTCAGGCTGCGGCAACCGAGCCTGTCCTGGCCGCGCTGGCCGGGCCGTCCCTGGCAGTGGCGACCAACGGCGCCGCAGCAGCGGGCGCCACGGCCACACTGGCACCTCCCTCAGTGACCGAAGGCGTCGCGGTCTGGAGCGCCGACGGCGAAGCCGCCCTGCGCAAGATCCCCTTTTTCGTGCGTGGCAAGGTGAAAACCAACACCGAAACCTTCGCCCGTGAACACGGGTTGGTGGCGATCACCGAAGAGGTCCTCTATGACGCCAAGGCGCATTACAGCAAGTGAGGGATTGAGCGCAGAGCAGCCGGGAGATGTTTCGGTTTGCACCATGCGCGAACACGCTTGGCCGTGCTGACCTTGCATGGAACCAAGCCATTGTTCGGCCCCGTTTCAAGGCAAGGATCGCGCTGATGACAGCCACGCTCACGACTCCCACCAATCGCGTTGAAGACGGCGAAGGCAGCCTGCAGGTGCACCAGGACGCCTCGATGAACATCGAGACCGGCGCCCTGGTGATTGCGGTGTACGGCAAGGGGGGGATCGGAAAATCCACCACCTCCTCCAACCTCTCGGCCGCCTTTTCGAAGCTCGGCAAGCGGGTGCTGCAGATCGGCTGCGATCCCAAGCACGACAGCACCTTCACCCTCACCAAGAAGATGGTGCCCACGGTGATCGACATCCTCGAAACCGTGGACTTCCACAGTGAGGAGTTGCGGCCTGAAGATTTCGTCTTCGAGGGCTACAACGGCGTGATGTGCGTGGAGTCGGGTGGGCCGCCGGCTGGCACCGGCTGCGGGGGTTACGTCACCGGCCAGACGGTGAAACTGCTCAAAGAGCACCACCTGCTGGAAGACACCGATGTGGTGATCTTCGACGTACTGGGCGATGTGGTCTGCGGTGGGTTTGCCGCGCCCCTTCAGCATGCCCATTACTGCCTGATCGTCACGGCGAACGACTTCGACTCGATCTTCGCCATGAACCGGATCATGCAGGCGATCAATGCCAAAGCCAAGAACTACAAGGTGCGGCTCGGTGGTGTGATTGCCAACCGCTCGGAGGAAACCGACCAGATCGATAAGTTCAACGAGCGCACGGGCCTGCGCACGATGGCCCACTTCAAAACCGTTGATGCCATCAGGAAATCACGCCTGAAGAAGTGCACCATCTTTGAGATGGAACCCAGCCCGGAAGTGGAGGCGGTGCAACAGGAGTACCTGAGCCTTGCTCAGAAGATGCTCAGCGATGTGGAACCGCTGGAGGCCGAATCCCTCAAGGATCGGGACATCTTCGATCTGCTGGGCTTCGACTGAGCACGGATCGCCGGCGGCACACCCCCCGTCGCCGGCATGACACGTTCCCGCAGCGATGACTCCGCCGGTTCAGACCCGGTTCACACTTCGGCAGCCGCCCGTTCCACCAGGCGGCGGGCCACTGCCTGCACACCCGTGTGGGCATAGGTGTCGGTAAAGGCGTCCAGGAACACGGCGAACTGATCCAGTCGCCCCTGCCACGGTCCCAGCGTTGATTCCATCGCCCGCACGGCAGATTGGCCGGTGAGGGCGAGTTCAGCCGTGAATCCGCCGGCCCAGCCCAGCCACTGGTCCACGCCCCGGCGCAGAAAGCTGAGGTGGGCCTGATCGCCGCGCCCCGGAATCAGACCGGCCATCTGCCGGTAGGAGGGCAGCCGCTGCAGATCTTTCTGGCCAGCCGCCCCCAGCAGGCCATCCAGGCGTTGCAGGGCCTGATCACCGAGCGGCAGCAGGGCGTCGAAGCAGATCAAGGCAGCCATCCGCACCCTCGCTTCACCGGCGTAGTCGGCCAGGGCAGCGCCGAAGGCGCCGAAGCTGTCGCCGGGCAGGCCATTGACCTGGGTGAAGGCCAGGAGCTCCGCCGCCACCTTCAGGCTCAGATCCACCGCCTGCAGGGTGTCGCCAGGCGGCGTCAGATCGGCCAGGCGCTTGAGCAAGGGCAGACCAGCGCTCACGTTGGCGAGCAGCCGCACCCCACCGGCCGCGTGCTGGGAACGGTTCACGGCGTCGTACAGGCTGAGCGCACGGCCATAGCCCTCGGCGCGGGCACGGCTCAGCAGATCGGCACGGGAACGGATGCGGGCGATCAGGGCAGGATCGTCGTCGCCGATCACCTCCTTGATCAGATCCTCAGCGCTGCGGAGGTTGGTCCACCCCCCGGGCACCAGGGTGCTGATGCCCTGGAGCGCCAGCACGGTGAGGCCCCGGCGGGGCAGACGCTCAAGGCGCTCAAGCACAGTGGGGCGGGCCATCAGCGCACCAGAGCAAGGGATGGGACCGTGGCGGCAGGCCCTGTCGACGGGCCGAGCCGCCTGGGCCGCACGGAAGCGAGGGCCTTGAGGTCAAAGCTCTCCAGCAGCTCATGGCGCTCCTGCGCATCAAGGCCAACGCCCTGGCCGATCACCTTCACCTGAAAGCGGCCACCCACCAGCACGGCGCTGGCCTGGCTGCCCTGCTCCACCAGGGGCCAGCCGGCCAGGGTGTCAGCGGCGGCGGCGAACTTCTCGCGGGCCTCGGGGGCGGTGGTGGTGTCGGAGATCGCCAACAGCGCCACCACTTCGCCACTGCGCTTCAGCCTGGCCTCGCTGAAGCCACGCTTCTCCTGGCTGAACACCAGCTCTTCGCCCGGCGAGGCCGCCGGGAACAGGCGGTTGAAGGCCGTGCCGTTGACCACCTGCTGGGCGGGCACATCGCCCACCGTGCCGCCGGGGAGCCAGTCGGAGAAGGGGAGCAGCACCACAGCCCCCACGACCAGGGCGGCAGCGAGGCCAAGGGCAAGGATCCAGCGCAGGAAGCGGGGCATCGACAGGCTGGGCGAAGAACAGAGAAGGGGAGAATCTGGGAAAGAAAGCGAAGAGGGGCTGGCCGGCGACGACTCAGCTCAGGCCCACCAGTTGCAGGGAAAGGTCCCAGGTCTGGGCAGCGATGGCGGGATCGCTGGCTTTCTCCGAGAGCTCCTGCACGAACTGCTTGCCGCCCTGCTTCTGCCGGTTGCCCCAGCTCCAGTGGGCACCGGACACGGCGAAGGCTGGATCGGCCACCACTTGCGCCACCCTGACGCCGGCCAGCTCCTGGCTGACATAGCCGCCGGTGATGTTCTTCTGAAACCAGGGGAAGATCTTCTGAAAAAGGGGATAGCTGTTGCGGAACAGCGGCGTATCCGCCACACACCCCGGATAGAGCGAACTGAACACGATGCCGGTGCGTTCGTGCAAGCGCCGGTGCAGCTCCTGCGTGGTGATCATGTTGCAGAGCTTGCTGTCCTTGTAGGCCTTGCCCGGCTTGAATGGCTTGCCGCTGGCCATGGTGATCGGGGCCTTGAACCCTGCCTTGAAGCCGGAGAGATCGCCCAGATCGGCGGGCGCCGGGATCGGGATCTTGCCGCCCAGCTCCTTGGAGTTCGCCGTGACCGTGCCCAGGATCACCAGGCGGCGCGACGGATGGGTGGAGCGCTGCAGATCCTCGAGCAACAGCTGTATCAGCAGGAAGTGGCCCAGATGGTTGGTGGCCATCGACAGCTCGTAACCCTGGGGCGAACGCAGCGGCTGCTTGAGCAGTGGCAGGTACACCGCCGCATTGCATACCAGCGCATCGAGCGGCCGCCCGGTGGCACGGAACGCCTGCACCAGCCCCCGGACGCTGTCGAGATCGCCGAGGTCCACCTGCAGGTGGGTGACGCTGGCCTCCGGAAGGCCCAGAGCCGTGGCGGCCGCGCGGGCCTTGGCGGTGTCGCGGCAGGCCATCACCACATGCCAGCCGCAGCCCACCAATGCCTTGGCGGCATAAAGACCCACGCCCGACGACGCACCTGTGACCATCACCGTGCCGGGCTGGCCGGTGGTGACTGCGGTGCCGGCCGTTGAAGAGGCGGAGGTCTGCTCTGTCGCCATGGGTTGAAGGGACGCGGTGCGCCTCAACCTAAGGAGGGAGCCTCAGGTCTCCGGGGCTTTACCGGCGAGATTCAACAGAAGGAAACGCGCAACGAGCGCCCCAGGGGAAGGGAGGAAGCAGGGTCAACCGCCTGCTGGAGCGGGCTTCGACGCCGGTGTGGACTGGGCGGCTGATGAATTCTTGAGCTGGGAATCTTCCCAGACGATCCGCAGCCGATTGGGAGCGATCCATTGATCCTGCTCACGAATCAAACGCTGTTCGCCGTCCTTGGAAAAGAGCTGATCGAAGCGTTGCTGAACTTTGCGGAGTTTATTTTTTTCGATATCGAGAATGGCACTGATTTCGCCGTGGCTGTCAAGCCGCTGCTGGTAAGCCCCAGCCAGGTGCACCAGGCTCACAGAGGCGAGCAGGCCAAAGCCGAGCTTCACGGCCAGGCCGATCACGCTGCAGAGAAGTTCCTGGCGTTCACTCGAGGCCTGCCAGCCGTCGGGGTGCAGGTCTGCGGTGGTGCTGGAGGCGGCGGAGCTCAGGCGGGTGACAACCCCGGCTGGGGCGGCAGATCGTCCGTGGCCAATGCGAGGGAGATCTTTTCCCCCTGCAGGAGGCTTGGCACGGCTGGCCCGGCGCGGGCTATCGGTGGGAGCCTGACGGGAGCGCAGGGCGGAAGCCAATGGGGGCGGCGCAGGGGTTGCCGTCTTGTAGCAGGCGGAACGCCCCCTGCCAAGGCCTGAAGCTTCAGGAGTTGTAGAGGCTGACGCTCAGACGGATGGCCAGCACGCCGGCGTGGGCCGCCACAACCAGCGCGATCAGAACTTCAACCTGGCTCAGAGAGGTGACCATGGCCGACGAAAACAAGCGTTTGACGCCACCATTGTTGGCTCAACCCTGCCATGGGCCCGACCCAACCGTTGGGCTGTCACAGCTCTTGATCTCCTCCGTTCCCTCCCTGCTGCCCATCTCCGCCGATCAGATCCGGGCCCTCGACACCTCACCCCTGATGGCCTGGAGTTCGCTCTCCGCCGCCCAGCTGATCGAGCAGGCGGGCAGCCTGCAGCTCAGCTTTGAGTGGCCCCGTCCCCAGGAAGATCCGCGCGAGCTGTCGGAAGTGCCGGATGTGCGGCTCTGGAACCTGCGGGCCGACGCCCTGCATCCCTGGCTGCCGTTCGTGCTTGATCGCGGCAGCGGCCAGCTGTGCCGGCACGTGGCCATGCTGTTGCCCCACGGCTTCAGCCGCAACGAGGGGATTCGCTTCGCGCCGGAGAGCCTGGAGCTCTGGATCACGCACCGGCTTTTTCTGCTCGACGACTGGAGCCGCCGGCACGACCTGCACTGCCGCCAGGGTCTGGGGCAGATGGCGGCAGTGCTCGGCTTTGATCTCGACCCAGCCTTCTGGGCCGCACTGCCGGAGCACTGAAGCCTCAGGCGAGCAGCAACTGCAAGCCGCGCCGTCCGCTGTCCAGTGCCAGCGCCACCGTGATCGTGCGCAGCATCAGCACCAGGCGGGCCTCGCTCACCGTGTCCAGCCGCGCCGCCGACCAGCGGGCGGCCATGGCGGCTGAGCCCCCAAGCGACAGGGCCATCACCGCATCGGCACGCCCACCGGAGAGCAACTCCACCGAGGCGGCCGAGGCGGAGCAGAGCACCGCCAGGGTGCTGAGCCGGATGGCCGCATGCAACGGCATCCTCAGGCCCTTCACCATCAGCGGCACCATCATCAGCCCGCCGCCCACACCGAGCAGGCCCCCGGCAAAGCCAGCCAGCCCTCCCACCGCCACCAGCCCTGGCAGGGGAACGGGTGGCTCCTCTGCGCCGGCAGCCGCCCCCCGACGGGGTTCGATCGTGAGGGCCAGCACGGCGTACATCAGCGCCTGCAGGGCCAGCAGGTGCCAGCCCTGCAGCAGCCCGCCCAGGCGGCTGAACGCGACGCCGCTGACGGCCGCCGCCACGCCGATCGCCAGGCAGGGCCGCACGGCGAGATGGCCCTGCCGCAGATGCGACCAGGTGCCACCCAAGGTGGTGGGCACGATCGCCACGGTGCTGGTGGCCAGGGCCTCATGCGGCGGCAGACCGTTCAGCAGCAGCATCGGAGCGAATACCAGCCCGCCACCGATGCCGAGCAGGCCCGACAGCAATCCGGCCACCACCCCCATCAGCAGCAGGGGCAGAAGTGGCAGCAGGTCGATCAGCATGGTGACGCCCTGACGCCCAGCCACTGGCCCCTGCATCTTCCCTGACGCCCACCCTGCCCACGCATTGGCGCTGGATCCCGCCCCTGACCAGCAGCGGTGATCGCCAGATGGCTATCGATGATCTGCTGCTCGACGGCCTGGTGCAGGGTTCTGGCCAGGGGGTGCTGCGTCTGTACCACTGGGACCGGCCGACCTTGTCCTTGGGGCACCACCAGCACCGGCTGGAACCCCACTGGCAGGCGCTGGTGGATGCCGGCCGCCTGTCCATGGTGCGCCGCCCCAGCGGCGGGAGAGCCGTGCTGCATGACGGCTGCCTCACCTACGCGCTGCACTGGCCAGCGGCCAGCGGAAGCCGCGCCCAGACCTACTGTCGCGCCGTCCAGTGGTTGCGGCAGGCACTGGCGGGGTGGGGCCATCCCCTTCACCCTGGGCAGCAGGCCGCCAGCCGTCAGCGCAGCAGCTGTTTCGCCACGAGCACGGCGGCCGACCTGGTGGAGGCGACTGGGGCCAAGCGGGTGGGCAGCGCCCAGCTCTGGCGGCGTGGGCACCTGCTGCAGCACGGCACGCTGCTGCTGCGGCCCTCAAGCACCCGCTGGCAGGAGGTGTTCGGGCTGGAGCCCCCGGCCGCGCTGGCCCCACTGCCGGTGGAGGGTGAGGCGCTGATCGAGGGCCTGCGGCAAGCCGCCCAGCAGGATCTGGGCGGCAGCTGGAGCAGCCGGCCGCTCAGCGGCAGGGAATGGGACGAGGTGGAGCAGCGCCGCGGCAACTTCGCCGTGCGCAGCGGCGGCAGCGGTCGGATGGCGGCTGAGGCGAAGGGGGCGGAGGTGGCCGTGGTGGTGAGGGATGGGCCTCAGCGCGGCACGTCACCGCCGGCCGATTCCAACGCCATGCCGCGGGCCACCTGAGCGATGGCCATACCGAGCGGGTAAGTGCCCTGGCGACGGGCCGCCTCAAGCAGCGCCGGAGGCAGGCGTACCCCCAGACGCTTGAGCACGACTTCAGAAAGCTCAGGCCGCTCGATCGTGCCAGTGGGCAGGCCGGAGACCCCCAGCACCAGCAAGCGATCGACGCCGGGCTCATCCAGTTGGACGGCGGCCTGCCAGAGGGGAGCGTCCTCCCGGATCGAGGGGAGCGTGGAGAGTGGCTGCTGGTGGTCGCCCACCCGTTCCTGATCCCAGCGCTGAACAGGCAACGACTGGAGGGGGTCGTCGTTGATCACGCCCTGCCAACGGCCCTGCTCACAGATCAGGACCCAATCGGCCGGTTGGATCGTTTCCTCCTTGCGGCGCAGCTGGCTGAGCTCCCGCAACGAGCAGCTGGACTCGAGCACCCGAAAACGACGCCGGGCGGCTTCACTCACCTTGAGATCGCGCAGGGCCTGCTGCAACGAGAGCAACTGCAGCTGATTGCGGGAGGCACCAAGACCAAACCAGCCCAGCACAATCAACCAGAACGCCCCGAAACCTCCCCCTCGCAGCACCAGCAGGGTGCCCATGCCCACCGCCATCAGGGAGAGGAAACGGCCGATCGCCGCCGCCACCTGAATGCCGCGCCGCTGGCTGCCGGTGAACTGCCACACCAGCGCCTTGACGATCAGGCCGCCGTCCAGCGGCAGCCCAGGCAGCAGATTGAACAGCGCCAGGATCAGGTTGAGCACCCCGAGCTGGGTGACCATCTCGCCCAGCAGGGGCGACAGATGGGCAGCCGGATGGGCCCCCGCCAGCAGCAGCCCCGCCAGGATCAGACTCACGAACGGTCCGGCAGCCGCCACCTGAAGCGCACCGATCGCGGTGCTGCATTCCCGCTCCACGGTGGCCACCCCACCGAGCAAGAAGAGTGTGATGCTGCGCACCTTGACGCCGTGAGCGATCGCCACCAGCGAATGCCCCAGCTCGTGGAGCAGCACCGATACGAACAGCAGCACGGCCGTTGCAGAGGCCAGCAGCCACAACGCCACTGGGGAGGCGCGCCCCACCAGGGAGACGGAATACTGTTGTTGGAAGCCTGCCGTGGCCAGACCCAGCACGATGAACCAGCTGGGATGGATCCGCAGCGGGATGCCGCGGATCTTGAACAACATCCAACCCTCGCCCACGCCGTTATCCAGTAGTGCCCCAGGGCTGACCCAAGGCCGTCGAAGCCCGATCCTAGAAACCTGGCGGATGGGCAGGCTGCGATGACCCCACTTCTCAAGATCTGCGGACTTCGCAGCCCGGACCAGGCGTACGCCGTGGCGGCGTTGGGGGTGGAGGCGATCGGCGTGATCGCGGTGCCAGGGTCACCACGGTGGCTGGAGCCCCAGCAGCGCGCTGCGGTGTTCAGCGCCGCACGCCAGGCCAATCCCGCCTGCCTGGGGGTGCTGGTGGTGGCCGATCCCGAGGACGCGATCCAGGAGCAGCTGGATCCCCTCATCGGTGGGCATCAGTTGCTGCAGCTGCACGGCAACGAGACACCCGAGCGCTGCCGGATGCTCAGCGAAACGCTGGGGTGCCAGGTGTGGAAGGCGCTGCGGATTCGCAGCCCGGAGGATCTCCAGCGGGCCGAGGACTACCGCGAGGTGGTGGCCGCCCTGCTGCTCGATGCCTGGGTGCCGGATCAACTGGGCGGCAGCGGCCGCCGCCTGCCGATTGCCTGGCTGGAAGGGTTTGCCCCCGGCTGCCCCTGGTGGTTGGCGGGGGGGCTGAGTCCGGGCAACGTGGGTGAGGTGCTGGAGCAGCTTCAGCCCGACGGTCTTGATGCGTCCAGTGGGGTGGAACTCGCACCGGGGGACAAGGACCTGGCCCGGGTGGCAGCTCTGGTGGAGGCCGTAAAGGGAAGCGGAAACGCAGCAGGCGGGAGCTGATGCTGGCGGTTGGCCCCAAAGCGGGCGAGCATCACGGGGTAGCCATCCCCCCTTCCCCTTGAGACCCATTCCATCGTTTTCACTGGCCCCGCTGCTGCTGCTGACGGCCCTGACCGGGAGTCAGGCGGCCGTGGCACAGGGCATGATCGCTGGCTGCCGGTTGGTGGGCGCCGACCTGCAGTGCGTGCCTGGGCTGACCACAACACCTGAACAGCAGATCCGGATCATGCAGGGTCAGATCAGCGCCGACACGGCCATGGAAGGGCTTGTGGATCAGCAGATCACAGGACTCAGCCAGTTGCTGCTGCAGGGGGAAACCGCCATTGGCTCCGTGCTGACTGCCCAGCTGATTGCCACCACCCTGGCCACCCTCAGCACCCCGGAGTTCCACTGGTACGTGAAGCGGCCGGGGGAGAGCACCTGGATCCTGATTCCCGGAGCGCAGGGAGGCGCTTACACCATCAAGCCGGCTGATGCCGGCAGCTTGCTGATGGTGGTAGCTGTAACCACGGAAAACGGGCAGGTGAAGCGCGAAGCGTCGCCCCCACTCGGCCCCTTGGGCCAATGATCTGAGCTCAGCTGGTGAGCATTGACTCCTGCTGCTTCACCAGCTCAAAGAATTCCTGCTTCAAGCTGGGATCGTGGCGAAAATCGCCGCGCACCACGGAGTTCACCATGCTGGTCTGGGGCTCCTTGACGCCGCGCCACTTCATGCAGTAGTGCTGTGCCTTGACCAGGATCGCCAGACCCTGGGGCTGGCAGAGACGCTCGATCTCATCGGCCAGGATCATGACGGCCTCCTCCTGGATGTGGGGACGGGAGAACACCCAATCGGCCACACGAGCGAATTTGGAGAGGCCGATCACCCGATCGCCTGGCTTGATGCCGATCCAGCAACTGCCAAGAATCGGAACCAGGTGATGGGAGCAAGCCGAACGCACCGAGATCGGACCGACGGTGTAGATCTCGTCGAGCTTTTTGACGTTGGGGAAGCTGGCAATCTTGGGCTGCTTGTGATAGCGGCCCTTGAACACCTCGTGTAGGTACATGCGAGCGACACGCTCTGCCGTTTCCTCGGTGTTGTGGTCGTTATCGATATCGATCACCAGACTGCGCAACATCTCGCGCACTTTTCCTGCCACCTCGATCTCGAGCTGCTCGAGCTCCCCCTCTTGGAGATGATCGGCCAGGTTGTCATTAGCGAAGAAGGAGACCCCGGCCTGCTGCAGGCGCTCACGAATGCGCAAGCTGACAGGTGCCGGACCCACTTCAGGCGTAAGGGCACGATCCAGCGGGGTGGAGGAAAATGTGGAGGTCATGGAAGACTCAAAGAACACCAGTTGCGGGCATCAGGGTGAGATCCTCCACCAGTTGAGACGGAGGCTGCTGGGCCAGATACAGCAGAGCTTCAGCGGCCTGATCTGCTGAAAGCATGGCACGCCGATCGAAGGACGCGTGGACGGTTTCCGTCCCCCACAGGGGGGTATCCACGGCACCGAGGGTGAGCGTGCTCACCCGGATGCCATGGCTACGTTCCTCTTCGGCGAGGCAGCGGCTGAACGATTCAAGCGCTGCCTTGGTGGCGCAATAAGCGCCCCACTCGGGGAAGGCGCGGCGGGCTGCGTGGCTGCTCACGTTGATGATCTGTCCCCCACCGATCTGACGCATGGCGGGAAGCACCGACTGGCAGACCTGGAAGACGCTGGTGAGATTCAACTGCCACAACCATTGCCAGTGCTCCAGTGTCATGGCGGCAAGCTCGCCGGTGTAAGCCGCGCCAGCGTTGTTGATCAATACGTTCGGCGCCGCATGGCTTGCCAGCAGTGCGGCGATGGCCGGCGCGATGGCGCTGGGATCAGCAAAATCCACGGTGGCGATCCCCACCTGCCTTCCCCTTTGCCGGAAGGGTTCAGCCACGGCTTCCAGATCCTGGAGCGTGCGTGCCATCAGCAGCAGATCCCAGCCAGCGCCGGCAAAGGAGCGAGCTGCAGCAGCTCCGATGCCCCTGGAGGCACCCGTGATCAAAACCGACGGCAAACCGAAACCGCTCCTGCTGAAACCCTAAGAACCCACGGTGGAATCCGTGGTACCGGCACCGAGCACCCGGCCCATGCGACGGAACTTGTCGTAGCGCTGCTGCAGAAGCTCCGCCTCGCTGAGCTGGCCCAGTACGGCCAACTGCTCGATCAAGGCGCTGCGGAGTGTGTCCGCCGCCTGCATCGGCCCCCAGTGATTGCCGCCTGAGGGCTCATTGAGCACAACATCGATCAACCCGAGTTGCAGCAGATCCGCTGCCGTGATCTTCAAGGCGGTGGCAGCGACAGGGGCTTTGGCCGCATCACGCCAGAGGATGGACGCGCAGGCCTCAGGGCTAGCCACGGTATAGACGCTGTGCTCGAACATCAGCAGCCGATCGGCCACGCCGATGCCCAACGCACCACCGGAGCCACCTTCACCGATCACGGTGGCGATCACCGGCACCCGCAGCCGGAACATCTCGCGCAGATTGACGGCGATCGCTTCCCCCTGGCCGAGCTCCTCGGCCAGAACCCCTGCATAGGCGCCCGGAGTGTCGATGAAGGTGAGGATCGGCAGCCGGAAACGATCGGCGTGCTCCATCAGCCGCATCGCCTTGCGATAGCCGCCAGGGGAAGCCATCCCGAAGTTGCGGGCCACGTTCTCCTTGGTGTCGCGGCCCTTCTGATGGCCGATCAGCACCACGGGCTGATCGCCGATGCGGCCGACTCCACCCACCAGAGCCTGGTCGTCGGAGCCTCGGCGATCGCCATGCAGCTCCAGCCACTCATCGGTGATCACCTGGATGTAATCCAGGGTGCTGGGACGCTGCGGGTGGCGGGCCACCTGGATCTTCTGCGCCGGAGTGAGGGCGCTGAAGATGTCCTCGCGGCGTCGGGCGGCAAGGGTTTCCAACTGAAGAAGTTGCTGGCTGACATCCACTTCGGAATCCTTTGCCAGCTGCCGGATCTGCTCGATCTGCTCCTCGAGCTCCACGAGCGGCTTCTCGAAATCAAGCAGGGGGCGTCGGGCCATGGGGTGGGGGGAGGCGGGAGTAGCGAGCCGAAAGGGTCAGGCGACGGCGGCGGCCAGCGGCTGCGGAACCACCGGCTCCAGGCCGAGCGGTTGGAAGCCATGGCGGAGGGACGCGTTGCCAATCTGTTCCATCGACTCGACGCTGATGTTGTTGCGGCCCCAGCTGAAGTTGGTATGCCAGCCTTCGAATTCCAGCAGCATCGCCTCTGCGAAACAGGCAAACATCTGGCGCTTGGGATTCTCCATTTCGGCAACTTCCATCATCTGCCAGTCGATGTCGTTGAAGAACTCCACCACGCCACCTTTTAGCACGTGCACACCATCACCGGCCGCCTTGGTGTCGAGGTTCTTTGGGTAGCCGCCATCGATCATTAGGCAGGGGTGCTGCAGACGCTCACGATCGATCGTGAGCGTCTGCGGCAGGCTGGCAACCCAGACCACCACATTCGCCTCTGCTAGGGCGTCTTCAAGCGGAAGAATGCGGCCGCCTCCGAGCTCGCTCTGCAGATCCAGCAGGCGTTGGCGCTGCCGGGCGACCAGCAGGAGCTCACCCACGCCGGTGCGCTGGCTCAGCCAGCGGCACACCCCACTGCCGATGTCGCCGGTGGCGCCCACCACCGCCACCTTGGCGGTGGAGAGATCAATGCCGAGATGCGGAGCGTTGGTTTCAACCTGGCGGCAGATCACCCAGGCGGTGTGGGTGTTTCCAGTGGTGAAACGCTCCCACTCCAGGGTGGTGGAGCGAATCTGCTGAAACTTGGAGAGATCGAAGTTCTCGAAAATGATCGAGGTGAAGCCGCCCAGCGCCGTGATCGCAATGCCGCTCTTCTGGGCGAGCTCCATGGCGTTCTGAACTTTGCGCGTGGCCGTCTTGAAGCGGCTCAGCATCTCCGGCACGAAGCAGGAGTCGATGTAGACCCCTTGGATGGTTTTGCCCGTGAGGCTAGTGACACTGACCGTTTCCAGCAGCTGAGGCGGCGCGCTGCACCACACGTCCAGATCGCCGGCGGCGAACTCGTCGTAGCCGAGAGCTCCGGCCTTGCGACGCGCCTCTTCGAAGCTGCTGGAGTGACCGATCAGACCGAACATGGGAGATGCGTACCCTCAGGCTGAGGGGAAGGTGGCGGGGGCCACAGGGTTGCGCACGCTACATCGGCGGTTGCGAACCGAGGCAGCTGCAGGGTCCATGTACAGACGGAGGGCCGAACCCCGATCCAGCCACCAGACCCCCTCCTTGAATCAGCCGATCAGGGCGGCAGCGGCCATGCGGGCGATCTCGCGGGTGGAGAAGCCGATCTCGGTGAGCGCTTCCTGGTAGGCGATCAGGAAATCTTCGATCAGGCTTTCTTTCTCCATGCCGAGCACGGCTGCATCACCAGCAACCTCTTCGAGCATGCGGCGCACGAGAGGGAGATTGTCGCGGTTGGCTTGCTCAAGCTCAGCGCGGGAGGCTTCAAGGTTGGCTTTCAGCCACTCCTGGCCGTAGTTCAGGTGGGTGTATTCATCACGAACCACACCCTCAGTGATCTTGCGGGCGAAAGGATCAGCGACCGGAATGTAAATGTGATAGGCCGAGATAGCGAAGGCTTCAATCAGCAGGGCCTGAATCAGCAGACAGGTCACCACCTTGCCTTCAGCCAGGGCCGCCTGGAAGTTGCCGTGCAGCGGCAGGAAGAAGCTCTTGGCGAAGGGCATGTCTGCCGTGACGCTCAGATTGCGAGCACAGGCCTGGAAGCCCTTCATGTGCTTCAGCTCCATCCGCGCCAGGCGGGCCAGTTCCTCCGCCTCATCGGGAAGCAGGGTCCCAAGGGAGATGTAGTTGTCGTGGGCTTCCTGCTCACCCTCGATCACAATCGCGTTGATGCGGCTGTAGGCGTCTTTGTAGAGGTCGGTGGTGAAGTCCGGCAGTCCGGCAAGATCGGCCCCGGCCTCCTCGCCGGCTCCAAGGGATGACGTCTGAACGTCAAGGCTGGCCGCCGGAGTGTCGAGCGCAGGCATCGAGGACAAATCGTGAAGGCTTCGACTGTAACCACCGCCGGCCATCTCTGGTCTGCCGCCGTTCAATCGCTGCGTAAGCGCCCACGCGGTGGCCACGGGCTGGCCAGCAGGGATTCCAGCCGCTGACACCAGCCCGCCACCAGCCGCTCGAACAGTTGCTCGCCGAGGGCGGCGCTGGCGCCGCGTGCATCGCCCACCACCCCCGTGGCCGACACATCCGCCGTGAGCCAGGCGTACGGCACGGCGCCCTCCAGGCTCCAGCCGCTGGGGGGTGGGGGCTGCAACTGACCGTCGCAGGGGCGCTCGGGCCCCACCCACTGCGGCTGCAGGTGCAGCATGAGGCTGGTTTCAGCCAGGCCGGCGTGCAGACCATCGCTGCGTTCGGGTTCAGGCAGCAGGGCGCCGATCCCTTCCGGACCGCTCCAGAGAAAACAGGGCAGCACCGCCAGTGCCGGATGGGCGGCGCGCAGCTGGCGGGCAGCCACCTGCAGCAGGGCGATCTGGCCGCCGTGGGCGTTGAAGAGCACAAGGCGCTGAAAACCGGCGGCCGCCAGCTGGGCACCGATCGTCATCACCTGGGCGATCAGCAGCTCAGCCGGCAGGCTGCAGGTGCCGGGGAAGGCAGCGTGTTCAGGTGAGAAGCCGAACCAGGACACCGGCAGCCGCCAGATCGGCAGATCGTCGTCCGCCAGGCGGGCAAGCACGGCATCGGCCACCCGATCGGCGAAGAGAGCATCGGTGCCGAGCGGCAGGTGAGGACCGTGCTGCTCGACGGCGCCGAAGGGCCAGAGCACGGTGCTTCCCGGGCGACTCGCCGCCGCACGCACCTGAGGCCAGCTGAGCCGTTCCAGCGCTCGCTCCATGACCCAACCCTTGTGTTCGGCCCTGATCCTTACAGTGGGCAACTGTCTGCTCCCTTGGACCATGGCCGGCTCCGGCAACCAGCAGCCGCGACAGCCCCGGGAAGGAAGCCGGCGTCCCGTGCCCCCGACGGCGCCGCGGCAACCTGCAGGCGCTCCGGTGCGCAAGCCTCCGCAGGTGTTGCACATCAGCCGCAAGGACGACGAGCCGGTGGCCGACACCAGTGCCCCGATCGCCGCTGATCCGCCCACACCGGTGGCTGCTCCCATGGCCGTGCGGCCGGCGCCCCAGGCCCCTGAAGCCGCCGCCATCTCCGACGACGACCGCTTCGAGACCGCCAGCCTCGAAGGCCTGACGATGGCCGATCTGCTGGGACCCGCCCCGGAAACCGGCCGCAAAGCGGCACGCAAAACAGCACCTGCGGCAGCAGCGGCATCCGGCCAGCCGGCGGCGCCGGCCCGTCAGGTGGACGATTTCGATTTCGACGAAGAAGCCTTCCTTGCCGCGCTTGACGAAAACGAGCCGGTGGGCGTTTCCGGCGAGGTGGTGCCCGGGGTTGTGATCGGCGTCGAAAGCGATGGGGTGTATGTGGACATCGGCGGTAAGGCGCCGGGTTTCATGCCCAAGAGCGAATGCGGCCTCGGTGTGATCACCAACATCAAGGAACGCTTCCCCAAAGGCCTGGCGGTGGAGGTGCTCGTCACCCGCGAGCAGAACGCCGATGGCATGGTCACGATCAGCGCCCGCGCCCTCGCTCTGCGCCAGAGCTGGGAAAAGGTGCGCCAGATGGAGAAGGAGGGCAAGGTCGTGCAGGTCAAGGTGACCGGCTTCAACCGCGGCGGTGTCACCTGCGACCTCGAGGGCCTGCGTGCCTTCATCCCCCGCTCCCAGCTCCAGGACGGCGAAAACCACGAGCAGCTGGTGGGCAAGACCCTCGGCGCCGCCTTCCTGGAGGTGAGTCCCGACAACCGCAAGCTGGTGCTCTCCGAGAAGCGCGCCTCCACAGCGGCCCGCTTCTCCGAAATCGAAGTGGGCCAGCTGGTGGAGGGTCAGGTGGTGGCCGTCAAGCCCTATGGCCTGTTCGTGGATCTCGGCGGGGTGAGCGGCCTGCTGCACCAGTCGTGCATCACCGGCGGCACCCTGCGCGAACTGCGCGAGGTGTTCGATCAGGGCGATCGGGTCCAGGCGATCATCACCTCCGTGGACCCCGGCCGCGGCCGCATAGCCCTCAACACCGCCCTGCTGGAAAACCAGCCGGGTGAACTGCTGATCAACAAGGAACAGGTGCTGCTGGAAGCAGGCGATCGAGCCAACCGGGCCCGCCTCACCCTGCGGCAGCAGGAGCAGGCGCCGGAATGAGCGGTCCTGCCACCGCAGCACCCAGCGCCGACTGGGAACTCGACTACTACTCCAGGCCCGTGCTCGAGGCCGATGGCAAGAAGCGCTGGGAGTTGCTGATCTGCAGCACCCCAGCCTTTGGGAACTCCCGGTCGGCGTTCCGGTGGGTCAAGGTCTGTCCGGCCACCAGCGTGAATTCGATCTGGCTGCAGGAGGCGCTGGCCGAGGCCCTCACCGCCGCCGCCGCCGAGGGCCTGGCAGCGCCGCGCCGGTTGCGGTGCTGGCGCGCCTCGATGCGCACCATGGTGCAGCGTGCCGCCGACGCCATCGGCCTTGAAACCGTGCCGAGCCGGCGTTGCTACGCGCTGATCGAGTGGCTGCAGGAGCGGGAGCAGCAGGTGTATGCCATGGAGGAGGGCTTCATGGCAGGTCCGCTGGCGCCTGCCCCGCTGCCGCCCCAGGCGCCGGCCATGCTGCTGCCGGAAGCGGTGCGCGGCGACAGCTGGAGCTGGGCCACCCTCAGCGTGGCCGACCTGCGCGAAGCCGCCGGCTGGGACGTGGGCTTCGATGGGCTGGTGCCCCTGCCCGCCCAGCTCAGCGACACGGCATCCGTACCTGGCATCCGGGTGTTCAGTGCCCGACGCTCCCTGGCGATCGCCGGCTGGGTGGCCGGGCTTGAGCCCGTGCGCCTGCGTCTCGATGCGGGCGCACTGGTGCTGGAGGCGGGGCTGGAGAACAGCTGGCTGCTGGGTCGCCTGGACCCCGCCGAGGCGGAAGCCGCCCAACAGGCCTTCGTGGCCGCCCGGGACGAGGCCGGTGGGTTGCAGTTCCTCGCCATCCAGAGCGACGAGCGCTCAGAGCGGTTCGAAGGCTTCTGGCTGCTGCGCGATCTCCCTGCCGGCTGAGCGCCACTCCATGGCCGAAGCCACCACGCCCCCCTTTGATCGCACAGACCTGGGCTTCAATGCCCTCGCCGGCTGGACGTGGGTGGGCACCTACGGGGGCTATTACCTTCAGGCCGATCTGCTCTCCGGCTTCGAGCACGGCTTCTTCAGCCGCCAGTGGAGTGGCCGGGGGCCCCACGAATTGGCCGGCTTCATCAGCGCCGGGGTCAGCGTTCACCGCACCCGTCAGATTCACGGCGCAGCGGTGGTGCCTGCCGCGGCGGCCATCGCCGAGCCCTGGCCCGAGGCTGATGGGCTGGTGAGCGATGCGGGCGGCCAGAGCCTGTGGGTGTGCGGCGCCGATTGCACGCCCGTGCTGATCGCCGATCTGGGCAGCGGTCAGGTGGCAGCCTGCCACGCCGGCTGGCGGGGGGTGGCGGGGCGGATCGTGCCGGCGGCGATCGAGCGGCTTGAAGCCGGCGGCAGCCGGTGCCACGACCTGCGGGTGGCCCTGGGCCCGGCCATCAGCGGCCCGGCTTACCAGGTGCACCGCTCCGTCTCCCTGCAGGTGGCCGCAGCGGTCTCTCCTGCTCCCTTGCCCAGCGAGACAGCCCTTGAGCAGCTGGCGCAAGCCGGTGCCCGCCAGGCCGATGCCCACCCCGATCACGACCGCCTCGACATCCGCCGCGCCACCGCTGCCCAGTTGCGTGCGGCCGGACTGCATGACGAGCAGATCAGTGTCTGCCCGCTCTGCACCAGCTCGGAGCCGCTGCTGTTTCACTCCTGGCGCCGGGACCAGGTCAAGGCGGTGCAGTGGAGCGGCATCGTGTCCCAGGGCTACGGCCACAGCTCCAGCTGATCGGGATTGACCCGGCCGCTCGAGCCACGCCGGTGGCGCGACGCAGCCGCCGGGCGCGTGGGGCCCGGCCGCACCCCAGGGCGAAACCAGCTCTCGAGCGCAACCTGCGCTGGTGGGTCGAGTGCGGCGAGCTCCAGCTGTGGCGGGAACAGCTCGGCCCGCTCCTGCTGGGCCCAGGCCACCACCGCCGCAGGGAGGCGGTCGGCCCCGAAGGGCACCGGCTGGCCCGGCATCGCCGCCATCTGTCGGGCGGGGTTCAAGGCCGGATCCGCCGCCTCGCGCCGTGCCGCCAGCTGGCGGATCCGCTCGCGACGGGCCTGCTCGTAGCTCAGGATCGGGGCAGGGTAAGCCGCCATCGGCGGCGGACAGGCCAGCTGGTCATTGGTGAGCTCGGCCAGCTCGGGCAGCCAGCGGCGGATGAACAGCCCCTGGGGATCGCAGCGCTGCACCGCCACCGCCCCCGGGTGATAGATGCGGGTCCAGGCCTGCGCCTCCCGCTGGGTGACACCGGCCTGCATCGCCCACTGGTAGTGATCGATCGGGCAATCGCCATCGATCAGGTGGCGCATGAAGTGCAGGGCCCCGAAGCGCCAGTCGATGCCGCAGAGATTGGCCAGGAAGCTGGCATAGATCGCCCGGCTGCGGAAGTTCAGCTCCTGCCAGCCGCCTGAACCGCGCAGGCAGCGGGCAGCGGCGTCAACCATGGGAAAACCGGTGCGCCCCTCTTTCCAGGCGGCATAAAGCTCCTCGTTGAACGGCCAGGGTTCCTGATCGAAGCAGCGCCAGAGGGAGCGCAGCTCCAGCTGAGGCAGGTAGCGGAAGCGTTGGGCCATCGATGTGCCCCAGCGCAGGCGGCTGATCAGCTGCCGGGCACTGCGCTGCCGGCGATCGTCAGGGTGATCGACCAGGGGGGCCAGCCGGGCCACCACCTGGCGCGGGCTCAGCACGCCGAACTTGAGATGGGGACTGAGGCCGGTGGTGACCCTGGCCGAGGGCACGCTCAGCTCCCAGTAGTAGGTCTGAGCCGCCGGACCTTCGAGGAAGGTGCGGAGCAGGGACTGGGCCGCCGCGCTGCCGGCCGGCGGCAGCGGTTTGCCATCGGGCTGCAGCCCCAGCGCTTCAAGGCTGGGTACCGGCAGATCCGCGAGCGGATCGGCGGGATCGGTAGGCCGGTCGGGATCGGCTGGAGCCGGCACCATCAACTGCCTGGGCGCCGGTAGGGGCGTGCGGGCCACTGCCTGCTGCCAGAGCTGGCGATAGCGGGGATAGGGAACCAAGGCGTCCACTGCTCCCACCGGCTCGACCCAGCGGATCGGCACAGCGGCGGCGGCCAGCAGGCGATTGACCCGGGCGTCACGCACACGCCCCACGATCCGCTCGCTGTCGGTGTGGGCCATCACACCAGTGGCTCCGCCCTCCCGAACCAGCCGCAGCAGCTCAGCGGCCGGATCACCGAAACGCACCAGCAAGCGGCCGCCCCGTCGCCGCAGGTCTTGGTCGAAGGCCTGCAGCGTGGCCAGCAGGAAAGCAACGCGGGCCACACCGGTTTCCGGATGAAACAGGAGCTGACGGTCCAGAACGAACAACGGCAGCACCGTGCCGAGGCGGCTGGCCTCCAGCAGCGGCTGGTGATCGCTGCAACGCAGATCACGGCGGAACCAGATGATCGTGCGGGTCAAACTCGAGGGGGAAACGACAAGCCACAGCGTGGGGCATGGGAACCACCAGCCGCGAATCCTCACGGTGCATGGGCGAGATAGCGATGAGCATGACCAGATGAGGTGGTCGATGCGCCCTGAAGGACCGCAAAAACCCTTGCATCAAACAAACGTTTATCAGATAATGAGAAGGTTCTGGGTGAAAGGCCAATGTTGAGTGGCGCCGACCTTCTCGCCAAAGTCAAGGAGATGGGGGATGCAAGCAAATCCGACATCGTGCGGGCCTGCGGCTATGTCTCCACAAAGAAGAACGATAGTGAGCGCCTGAATTTCACAGCCTTCTACGAGGCACTGCTCAATGCCAAGGGGGTGGATTTCGGAGCCAATCCAAAGGTAGGAAAAGGCGGTCGCAAGCTGAGTTTCACCACAAAGGTTCAGTTCAACGGCAACCTGATGGTGGGCAAGGCCTATACCGCCCTGCTCGACCTGAAACCGGGGGATGATTTCGAGATCAAGCTGGGGCGCAAGCAGATCCGACTCATCCCGCTGGGCTCCGACGACGAAGACGAGTGAGCGCAACGGCTTCGGCCACTTTGATGCCGTCGATTGCCGCAGAGAGGATCCCCCCGGCGTAACCAGCCCCTTCCCCTGCCGGGAAGAGCCCCGCAATGTTGAGGCTCTGGAAATCATCCAATCGGGGAATTCGAACCGGCGATGAGGTGCGCGTTTCCACTCCGGTCATGACGGCCTCGGGTGCCGCAAAGCCGGGAATGGAACGCTCGAACGCCGGCAGGGCCTCCATCAGCGCCTGCACGGCGAACGGGGGCAGGCAGGCGCGCAGATCGCCGTAGCGCACCCCCGGCGCGTAGGAGGGCTGGGGGGCCGTCGCCGACAGGCCAGACGCCGGGCCAGGCGGGTGAGAATCCGGGGCAGAAGGAGCAACGGCCAGGTCGATCTCGTCCGCTCCGCTGGCCAGGAAATCGCCCAGGCGCTGGGCGGGGGCGTGGTAAGTAGAGCCCGCCGCGTGGAAGGCCGCCGCCTCCCAGTGGCGCTGAAACGCGACCCCCGCCAGGGGGTCGCCGGGCGCCTTGCCATAGGGCGCCAGGTCTTCGAGGCCTACCGTCACAACGATGGCGCTGTTGGCGTTCCGTTCGTTGCGGGAGTGCTGGCTCATGCCGTTGGTCACCACGTGGCCCGGCTCCGAGGCGGCGGCCACCACGAGCCCGCCGGGGCACATGCAGAAGCTGTAGACGCTGCGGCCGGCGCTGCCGTGATGCACCAGCTTGTATTCGGCTGGTCCAAGACGCCGGTGACCGGCGAAGGGCCCCCAGCGGGCCCGATCGATCAGCTCCTGGGGGTGCTCGATCCGCACGCCGATCGAAAAAGGCTTGGCTTCGATCGCCACCCCCACAGCCTCCAGCATCGCGAAGGTGTCCCGGGCGCTGTGTCCCACCGCCAGCACCACGTGGTGGGCCGGCAGCACGGAACCATCGGCCAGCACCACCCCAGAGATGCGCTGCTGCCTGCCACCCTCACCGTCACAGGGCTCCAGCACGAGGCGATCGACGCGGCTCTGGAAGCGGATCTCACCCCCGAGCGCCTCAATGCGGGCCCGCAGCCCACGCACCACGGTGGCCAGCTTGAAGGTGCCGATATGGGGGCGCTGCAGGGTGAGAATCTCCGCATTCGCTCCGCAGGCCACCAGCTCCTCCAGCACCTTGCGCCCGTGGTGCAGGGGATCACGCACCTGGCTGTAGAGCTTGCCGTCGGAGAAGGTGCCGGCGCCACCCTCGCCGAACTGCACATTGGATTCCGGGTCGAACGGACGCTGATGGCGCCAGAAGCCGAAGGCATCGGCAGTGCGTTCCTTCACCGGTTTGCCGCGCTCCAGCAGCAGCGGCCGAAAGCCCATCTGGGCCAGCAGCAGGGCCGCGAAATAGCCACAGGGACCGGCGCCGATCACGATCGGGCGATCCTGGGGGTCGGCGGCGTCAGCCTTGCCCACGAAGCGGTAGGTGGTGTCCGGGGTGGGCCGCAGGTGCGGATCGTTGCGGAAGCGGCGCAGCAGCGGTTTCTCGTCGGCCAGCTCAAGATCCACGCTGTAGCTGAAGCGGATCTCCGCCTTGCTGCGGGCATCCACGCTGCGCTTCACCACGCGGTGGCCGAGCAGAGCGGCCGCGGGAAGCCCCAGCCGCCGCAGGATCGCCTGGCGCAGATCCTCCTCCCCGTGATCGAGAGGGAGCTTGACTTCGCTAAGCCGCAACACAGGATCTGTCACCGCGCCTGGCGCGGCCTGACGCACCCCCTCATTCCAACAGTCCGTGCCCCGCTCGCACAGGCCGAGTCGCGCCGGCCGGGCCGGCCGGTTGCCGCCGGAAGGGTTGCAAAGCTGTGCGCCCCAACCCATCCACCACCAACCGAGACCAAGCGGTGCCAGGGTGGGGGGACTTCCCGCTTTCGCATGGGACTCACCCACTGCCCCCTCTGCGTCGCTCTGGCGGTGTTCAGCGCGGTGCGCTTCAGCGCCCATGCCGTGCTGCTGTGGCAACTGGTCCGCCCCGCTCCCGCGGCATCTGGTGGGCGCCCCTCGCGCCTGCGCTGGCAAGGCGTCTAGCGTCCGGGGCCAGCCGCTCGCCCGCCTCCATGGCCCTGCATGCCACCTATCTCGGTGCCAATGGCTGGTTGCTCGAGTTCGGTGCCCTGCGCGTGCTGGTGGATCCCTGGCTCACCGGCCCCCTGGAGTTTCCACCTGGCCCCTGGTTTTTCCGTGGCAAGTTGCCACAGGAGCGTCCCGCTCCCTTGCCGGTCGATCTGCTGGTGCTCACCCAGGGGCTGCCCGACCATTGCCATCCCGCCAGCCTGGCGCTGCTCCCGCCGACCACTCCGGTGGTGGGGTCTCCCGCGGCGGTGGCCCGGGCGCGTGCGCTTGGCTTCACCCAGCTCACCGCCCTGGCGCACGGCGAAAGCCACTGCCACGAGCAGCTGCGCCTCACGGCTTCGCAGGGGGCTCCGGTGCCGCAGCCGGAAAACGGCTACCTGTTCGACCATCCAGGCGGCCGTCTCTACCTGGAACCGCATGGGTTCCTTGATCCCAGCCTGCCGGAGCAGCCGCTGGACGCCGTGATCACGCCTGTGGTGGATCTGGGTGTGCCGCTGGTGGGGGCGTTCGTGAAGGGCCAGCAGGTGCTGCCCCAGCTGGTGGAGCGCTTCAAGCCCCTCACCGTGCTGGTGAGCACCACCGGCGGGGATGTGCGCTTTGAGGGTGCCCTCAACCGGCTGCTCTGGCTATGGGGATCGCTGCAGGCCGCGGCGGCGATGCTGCCCGAGGGGTGCCGGCTGATCGATTCAAGGGCCGGCGAGCGCTACCGCCTGGAGCAACGCCAGCCAGCCGCCGCCGTGGCCCATGCTGGTGGCGCCAGTTCAGGCACCGCCGCCAGCTGACGCGACCAGTGAGCTCATCCGGCGGTGCTGAGCAGCATTTCCGCCAGCAGCGCGGTGCAGGCTCCCAGCAGGAGGCAACGAAACCCCTTGCCGAGCAGGCTGTTGAGCAGGATCGCTTGCATCGGGATCATGGTGGGGCCTCGAAGGGAAAGGGGGCGGGCGCGGGGATCAGGCGGCAGCGGCGCGCAGGCTGATCACAGCGGCAATCGGCACAGCGAACGGGGGCGAGCCGCTGCGGGTGAGCGGCCAGCGGCGCACCCAGCAGCGGTCGTCGATGTCATCGACGCTCACCACCTGGAAGCTGGTGCCGGCCTGGCTGGCCAGAAGCACAAATTCACCGGGTTGAACAGACATCAGCAGAAGAGGGGAACGGGAACGCAGGCCTCGCTGGTGAGCGACGGCGTGGGCCAACACAGAAGGGAGAAGGTTGACCCCCGAAATGTATCGGAAGATTGCGAGCAATTGACAGCCAGTCACATCGCAGTCGCATGAGTCGGCAAATGCGGATCATGACTGTCGGCCGATCGCGGCGCTGACACACTGGCGCTTGACCCAGTGCCTGCCCAGCCCAAGCAAGGCCAGCGGCTGCAGATGCGCCTGTCCAGCCTTGCCGGCACCCGGCAGTCAGCGTTCGGGTCAGCTGTCTGGCTCGTCTTCCAGCAGCAGCGAATGGAACTCGCGATACAGCTGCTCGTGCTCCTTTATGGCGGCGGCAGCGGGGGCGCCCGCCAGGGGGGTCCGGGGCGTTCGGGCGGGGCCAAGGCCCCCAGGAACCGCCGGTGCTGCTGCTGCTCCAGCAGGCGCACCCGCCGGCGGCGGCTGGCGCTGACGCTCCCGCCTGGCGGTCTCGAGCGTCGCAAGACGCTCCATCAGATGGGGGGGCACCAAGCCATCGGGGCTCGCTTTGATCAGCTCATGAAACAGCTTGTCCGGGTCCTGCTCGGTTTCCACCGCATGCAGCCGCTGCTGCGGCGCGGCAGCGGGGCGGGCCTGCGGGGCCGGCAAGGGCTGGGGAAGCTGGCGGCCCAGCTCGCGAAGCCGCTCAAGGCTGCGTGGATCAAAGCTCATGGCACGGAAGGAGGACCATCAGACGCAGCCGAGGCTGGCGCGGGTGGAGCGGCCGGTGACGGGGTTGGTGCCGGTGGCATCGAGGCAGAGCTTCTTCAGCACATCGGCCCGGAAGGGAACATTGGTGAAATCAGCGCCATCGATCTTCACCGCGTTGAACTTGGTGTTGAACGCGAAGGCATCTTCCAGTAAGGCGTCGCGCAGGTCGGTGCCATCGAGCACCGCGGAGTCAAGAGTCGCCTCACGCAGGTCGGCACCGTGCAGATCCGCATCCTGCAATTTCGCACCGAACAGGGTGGCCCCCCGCAGATCGGCACCGGAAAGATCGGCCTCGCGCAGGTTGGTGAGGCTGAAGGTGACCCCGCGCAGATCGCTGCCATGAAAATCGGCGCCGATCAGCACCTGCTTGGCATAGTCCATCGCCGCCTGGGCCGGCGCCGCCGGCAATAGCGCCACGCCCAGCGCCAGCACCAGCAGCAGCGAAGCAAGCCAGGAACGGCAAGGAAGTCCGGCGCGGCAGCGCAGCGGGGAGGCCATGGCAGCAGGGGACAGAGAGGGAACCCTAGGAACACACGCCTTGGCCCTTCGTGAAAGGAGCCCGACCGCAACAGAGCGCCGACCGGGCGCGCAGCCGTTGCACCGTGCCCGGCCGCTGGGCGGAGCAGCGGGCGCTGCGGCTGCTGCAGACGCGCGGCTGGCGGCTGCTCTCTCAGCGGTGGCAGTGCCGATGGGGCGAACTCGACCTCGTGCTGCTGAAGCCGGGCCGGTTGCTGCTGGTGGAGGTGAAGGGCCGGCGCCGCAGCGGTGCCGATGGCTGGGGCAGGGCCAGCGTGAATCGACGCAAACGGCAGCGGCTGGCGGCCGCCTGGTCGTGCTGGCTGTGCGAACACCCCTGTTGGAGGCACCTGCCGGTGGAAGCGGTGTGCGCGCTGGTGCCGCTGCCACCGGCCCGGGCACCGGTGTGCTGGCTGCGGCTCGAATGGTGAGCGCGGGTGGTCCGCTCAGGGGCTGGACAGGCCAGCGGGGGCGGGCGTGCTCGTGCCGGGAACCGACGGATCGGGAACGGTGAACTCCACCGTGCAGCGGTAGCGGGTGTTGTCCATTCCCACCGAAAAGTCTTCGCAGCGCGTGCTGGTGACCGTGGCGCCCGCCGGCACCTGCTGCATGGCCCTTTGTTTGGCGTTGTCACGGTCCCAGACGGAATCGGCGGTGGCGCTGCCAGCCAGCGCCGGACCACTCAGCAGGGGCATGGCCAAAGCGCCGATCCAGCCGACCCAGGCCAGTGAATGACGGCCAGGGTGCGCTGTTTGCCGCGCCCGGCTTCGAATGAGCGCTGCAGGGCTCACGGCAGCCGGCGGGACGCCAGCGGACCTTGAGGTCAGCGGAATCACAACGGCCTCAGGGAAGCCAGCCGTGGCCGAAGCCGCCGATGCCACTGGCTCCACCCGCTCTGCGGGCTCAGCGTGTTCAACGGGTGCCATGGGTTCAACGCGTACCAATGCAGCCATCGCCCGGTCCCCGTCACTGCACCTTCTCTAGCCGCACCGGAAGGCAATGTGGGAGATCTCACGCCCAGGGTCATGACCTTCAGCGGCCACCGGGCCCGCAAACGCTTCGGCCAGCACTGGCTCACCGATGCCGGCGTGCTCGATCGCATCGTGCAGGCGGCCGAACTCGACGTCCACGACCGGGTGCTGGAGGTGGGGCCGGGCCGGGGGGCGCTGACCGAACGGCTTCTGCAAACCCCCCTGGCCAGCCTCACGGCAGTGGAACTCGACCGCGACCTGGTGGTCGGCTTGCGCCAGCAGTTTGGCGGCGATCCCCGCTTCTGCCTGCTGGAGGGGGATGTGCTTGAGCTTGAGCTGCCGTTGGCCACCAAGGTGGTGGCCAACATCCCGTACAACATCACCGGTCCGCTGCTGGAGCGGCTGGTGGGCCGGCTCGACCGCCCTGCCACTACGGCGTACTCGCGGCTGGTGCTGCTGGTGCAGCAGGAGGTGGGGGAACGCATCCGCTGCCGTGCAGGCAGCAGCGCCTACAGCGCCCTGAGCGTGCGCATGCAGTTGATGGCCCGCTGCAAGGGCGTGTGCGCCGTGCCCCCTCGCTGCTTTCAGCCGCCGCCCCGGGTGCACTCGGAGGTGATCGTGATCGAGCCCTTGCCACTGGCGGAGCGGCTGCCCGTTTCCGTGGCCGCCACGGTGGAGCGGCTGCTGCGGCGCTGCTTCGCAGCCCGGCGCAAGATGCTGCGCAACACCCTGGCGGGCCTGCTGCCGGCGGAGGCGCTCAGTGCCCTGGCCGCTGGTGCCGGCATCGATCTGCAGCAGCGCCCCCAGGACCTGGAGCCCCAGCGCTGGGTGGCGTTGGCGGAGGGCTTGAATCAGGCCGAAGCCTCGGCGCCAGCCGCCCCTCTCAGCGCAGACAAGGCGAGCCTCCATCCCGATCCGTAGCCCAACGCAACCCATGGCAGCACTGAGCCGCAGCCTCACCGTTCTTGCTCCCGCCAAGATCAACCTGCACCTCGAAGTGCTCGGGTTGCGGCCGGATGGCTTCCACGAGCTGGCGATGCTGATGCAGAGCATCGATCTGGAAGACCGGCTGATCCTGCACGAACGGGACGATGGCCGCCTCCAACTGAGCTGTGACTGCCCGGGACTGCCCACGGACGGCACGAACCTGATCAGCCGCGCCGCCCTGCTGCTGCAGCAGCGGCTGGAGGGGCCGCTGCGGGGCGCCGACATCCACCTGGAAAAACGCATCCCGATCGGAGCCGGGCTGGCGGGAGGGTCGAGCGATGCGGCTGCCGCCCTGGTGGGCCTGCACCAACTCTGGAACATGAATCTCCCCCCGGCGACCCTGCTGGAACTGGCGGCGGAGCTGGGCTCCGATGTGCCGTTCTGCCTCGCCGGGGGGGGCCAGCTGTGTTTCGGGCGGGGAGAGCAGCTGGAGCCGGTGCCGGCGGCAGACGATCCCCTGGCCGTACTGCTGATCAAGGATCCAGCGGTGAGTGTGTCGACGCCGTGGGCCTATGGGCGCTGCCGGGAGTTGCGCGGCGACTTCTACCTCGACTGCGAGGCCGACTTCGAGCAACGCCGGGAGCACCTGCGCGGCGGCCCGCTGCTGGCCGCCCTGCGGGGGGAGCGCGGATTGCCGCCCCTGCGCAACGATCTGCAGGCCGTGGTGGAGCCGGAGCAGGCCAGCGTGCGCGAGGGCCTGGCTCTGCTGCGCGGCCTGGCCGGCACCCTCGGCGTGGCGATGAGCGGATCCGGGCCCAGCCTGTTCGCTCTGTTCAGCAGCGCCGCTGAAGCCGCTGCGGCCCAGCAGCAGCTCGCTCCGGCCCTGCAGGCCGCGGGGTTCGACGCCTGGTGCTGCCGCTTCACGCCGGCAGGTGCCAGGGTCATCAGCGATCAGGCCATGCCCCCGGCCGGCTCCGTCCCCGATCCCGACGCCCCACGATGAGCGACCCCCAGCAGACCGACCCCGGCAGCACCTCCGGCAACAGCTCCAGCAGCGGCATGCCAGCGGCCGCCGCCTCACCCACCGCTCCGCCCCGCAAGGGGCCGCTCAGTTTCCTCTCCGGTGCCGTCACCAGCGGCGCCCTGGCCTGGGTGAGCCTGCTGCTCAGCCAACGGGTGGTGACCTACTTCGCCCTCCATCCGCCGAACTACAGCAAACCGTTCGCCCAGAGCATCGGCACCGCCATGAAGACCCTGATCGTGGGCATGAGCTTCCTGGCCACCTTCAGCTTCGCCTTCGTGGGCCTGGGCCTGTTCCTGGTGTTCATTCGCAGCCTCTTGCCCGCCAGCTCCACCGAGCCTTCCTAAGGTTGCTGCCACCACCGGTTCCCCCACCGCTGCGATGACCCCTCACGATCTCGGCCTGCTGGCCCTGCTGCTCTCGCCGGGGATGATCCTGTCGGTGCTCCTGCTCGCCACCTTCGCGGCCGGCGGCTGAGCGGCACCGGCTTCACCCTGGCAGCCCTCAGACCAGCGAGCCTGCACCTCCCCTCCAACGCAGCGAGGCTGCGACTGGCGGGCCTGAGATAAGTTGGCCCCACTTCCGGCACCTGCGCCGGGTCCGCATCTCCCCTGTGGCAGAAACCCTTCTGTTCAACGCCCTGCGCGACGCCATCGACGAGGAGATGGCAAAAGACCCCACCGTCTGCGTGTTCGGCGAAGACGTGGGTCAGTACGGCGGCTCCTACAAAGTCACCAAGGACCTCTACGAGAAATACGGCGAGCTGCGCGTGCTCGACACCCCGATCGCGGAAAACAGTTTCACGGGCATGGCCGTGGGTGCAGCCATGACCGGCCTGCGGCCGATCGTGGAGGGCATGAACATGGGCTTCCTCCTGCTCGCCTTCAACCAGATCTCCAACAACATGGGGATGCTGCGTTACACCAGCGGCGGCAACTACACGATCCCCACGGTGGTGCGCGGCCCCGGCGGAGTGGGGCGTCAGCTCGGGGCTGAACACAGCCAGCGGCTTGAAGCCTATTTCCATGCCGTGCCCGGCATCAAGATCGTTGCCGTCAGCACCCCCACCAACGCCAAGGGCCTGATGAAGGCCGCTATCCGCGATAACAACCCCGTGCTCTTCTTCGAGCACGTGCTGCTGTACAACCTCAGCGAGGAGATCCCTGAAGGCGATTACATCTGCGCCCTTGATCAGGCCGATGTGGTGCGTGAAGGCAAGGACGTAACCATCCTCACGTATTCCCGCATGCGCCACCACTGCCTCAAGGCAGTGCAGCAACTCGAAGCCGAGGGTGTTGATGTGGAGCTGATCGATCTGATCAGCCTCAAACCCTTCGACATGGAGACGATCAGCCGATCGATCCGCAAGACCCATCGGGTGATCGTGGTGGAGGAGTGCATGAAAACCGGTGGCATCGGCGCCGAGCTGATCGCCCTGATCACCGAACACTGCTTCGACGATCTCGACGCTCGTCCCCTGCGCCTCTCCAGTCAGGACATCCCCACCCCCTACAACGGCGGTCTGGAGAACCTCACGATCATTCAGCCCAGCCAGATCGTGGAGGCCGCCCGGCGCCTCAAAGCAGGCACCCTCTGAGATGGCACGCCAGCAAGGATGGGTGGCCCTGATCCTGGCCCTGGCGATTGCCGCCGGGGTGGTCCTGGTCACATTTCCGCTTCAGCTCGGCCTCGATCTGCGCGGCGGCAGCCAGCTCACCCTCCAGGTGATGCCGGCCGGCGCGATTCGGCAGGTGCAGGCCGAGCAGCTCGAAGCGGTGCAGGAGGTGCTTGATCGCCGCATCAACAGCCTCGGGGTGGCCGAATCCACCCTGCAGCGCGTCGGCGATGACCAACTGCTGCTGCAGCTGCCCGGTGAGCAGGATCCCAGCCGCGCCGCCAGGGTGCTGGGCACCACGGCCCTGCTGGAGTTCCGGGTCCAGAAACCCGGCACAGAGCAGCAAATGCAAGGGTTGCTGCGCCTGAAAACCCAGGCCTCCGCCGTGCTCGGCCGGCTGAAGAACAGGCGCCCGGCTGATCCTTCCACCCCCGGGCTCCCTCCGGGCGCCACGCCCCCGCCAGCCCCCAGCTTCCCCGCTGAGGAAATGGCCAAGGCCTTCAGCGCCCTGGGCCTGGAAGTGCCGGCGGGAGCCAGCGAAGCCGACCAGCTCGAACTGCTCCTGGCCGAAGTGAACAAGCGGATCGTGGCTCTCTATGAACCGGCCGCCTTCACGGGCCGTGATCTCACAGGAGCCGGTCGCCAACAGCAGACCAATGGCCCCGGCTGGGATGTGACGTTGAACTTCAACCGCGCCGGAGGGGAAGCCTTCGCACGCCTCACCCAATCGATCGCGGGCACCAACCGACTGCTCGGCATCGTGCTCGATGGACGCTCGATCAGCGAGGCCAGCGTGGGCGAACAGTTCAAGGCGGCTGGGATCACCGGTGGCGCCGCGAGCATTTCCGGCAACTTCACCGCCGAAGAAGCCCGGGATCTGGAGGTGCAACTGCGCGGTGGCTCCCTGCCCCTGCCGATCAAGATCATCGAAGTGCGCACCGTGGGGCCCACGCTCGGGGCCGAGAACATCCGCTCCAGCCTGGTGGCGGCTCTGGGCGGCCTGGCGCTGGTGGCGGTGTTCATGGTGGTGGTCTATCGCCTGCCCGGCTTCGTCTCGGTGCTGGCCCTGCTCCTCTATGCCCTGTTCAACCTCGCGGCCTACGCCCTGATTCCGGTCACGCTGTCGTTGCCGGGCATCGCCGGCTTCATCCTCAGCGTGGGCATGGCGGTGGATGCCAACGTGCTGATCTTCGAGCGGGTGAAGGAGGAGCTGCGCGGCGGCAACACCCTCATCCGCTCGATCGACACGGGTTTCTCGCTGGCCTTCTCCTCAATCATCGATGGCCACGCCACCGGCCTGATCAGTTGCGTGGCCCTGTTCGCCCTCGGCACGGGCCTGGTGAAAGGCTTCGCCGTCACCCTGGCGATCGGCCTGGTGCTGAGCCTGTTCACCGCACTCACCTGCACCCGCACCCTGCTGCGGCTGCTGATGAGCTACCCCTCGCTGCGACGCCCCACCTACTTCCTCCCGGGCAGCGAGCTTCCCTCCCCTGCCGCCTGAATTCCCATGAGCCCCACAGCCGCGGATTCAGTTCCGGCGATCCGTTACTTCCGCATCAATCGCCATCGCCGTCTCGCCTGGGCCGCCTCAGGAGCGGCTTGCCTGCTGAGCCTGATTGGCTTGCTGCTCAGCTGGCTGAATCCGTCGATCGGCCTGCCGCTGAGGCCAGGCCTCGACTTCACCGGTGGCACCCGCATCCAGCTGGAGAGGGCCTGTGGTTCCAGCTGCACTCCGCTCACGGCGCCGCAGGTGGAAGAGCAGCTTGCCCGGGTGAAGCTGCCCGAGGAGGCCGGGGTGGCCGCACCCCAGCTCGAGCGCGCCCCTCTGCAGGTGCTTGATGGCGGCCGCTCGATCGACCTGCGCATGCCCACCCTCAGTGCCGATCAGAGCACGGCCCTGATCGACCAGCTCAGCAGCCGGATTGGCCCGTTCCTTCCGGGAGACACCTCGGTGGAAACGATCGGTCCCACCCTGGGTGTCCAGCTGCTGAGGAGCAGTCTGGTGTCCCTGCTGGTGAGTTTCGCGGCCATCGCCGTCTACATCAGCTTCCGCTACGACCGCCTGTTCGCCTCCCTGGCCATCCTCTGCCTCGGCCACGATGTTCTGATCACGGCCGGGCTGTTCGCCTGGCTGGGCCTGGTGCTGGGCGTGGAGGTGGACTCGCTGTTCGCGGTTTCGCTGATCACGGTGGCTGGCTATTCCGTCAACGACACCGTGGTGGTGTTCGATCGCATCAGGGAGCAGAAATCCCTGCTCGGCCACCTTCCCATCGAGGATCAGGTGGATGTGGCCGTGGATGCCACGCTCACCCGTTCGCTCTACACCTCGCTCACCACCCTGTTGCCGCTGCTGGGCATGATCTTCTTTGGCGGCAGCAGCCTGTTCTGGTTTGCCGTGGCGCTCGCCACTGGAATCGCCGTCGGGAGTTGGTCGAGCATCGGCGTGGCGCCCACCCTGCTCAGCCTGATCACAGCATCGAACCGGGCGCGCAGCCCGCTGGCATGAGCCGCATTCCCTTTGTGCCGGTGGTGCTCGTGCTGCTGGCGCTGCTTGAACTCAGGACCGAATTCCTGCTGCTCAGTGATCACTTCACCATGGCCGCCGTGATCGCCGCGGTGAGCCGCCATCCCCTGCCGATCGGCGTGCTGGTGCTGGCGCCTGAGCTGTTCAACCGCTTCCGCTGAACGCAGCAAGCGTGTGGATCGCAGCGATCCGTGGGTTGGGCAGCGATCACAGCCACACTTCGCCCCCTGCCTGGGAAACCAGCTAAGGCGCTTCCAGCGTCCAGCGGTCCATCACCTGTTCCACCAGCACCTTCTGGCAGATCACCTGCAGCACCACCACCAGCGGCAGGGCCAGCAGCACCCCGGGCAGGCCCAGCAGGGCGCCCATGCAGAGCTGGGCCATCAGTGCCACTGTGGGCAGCATGTTGACCGTACGGCTGAGCAGCACGGGCGTGAGCACGAAGGCTTCCAGGTTCTGAAGCAGCAGGCGCAGCAGCAGCACCTGCAGCACCTTGGCCGGGGAAATCAGCAGGGCCACCGCCAGTGGCAGCAAGGTGGCGGCCGTGGGACCGATCGTGGGCACAAAGGTGAGCAGGCCACACACCAAGGCGCTGAGCAGGGCCAGCGGCACCCTCAGCAGCGCCAGGCCGGCCCAGGTGAGCAGAAAAACGGTGACGGCGGAGATCGTCATGCCAGCCAGCCAGCCGCCCATGGCCTGACGGCAATCGTGCAGCAGGCTCTCCATGCCGGGGCGGGCAAAGCGCGGGGAAACGGCAAGCAGCAGGCGCTGGTGGCTGCGGGGATCGAGCGCGAGCAGCAAAGCCAGCAGCACCATCAGCAGCACCTGGATGGTGGTATTGGCGGTGCTCCCTGCCACCCCCAGCAACTGGGTGCCGAGCGGTTGCAGCCTGTCCAACGTGGTGAAACTGGCGAACTGCTGCTCGAGGCTCTGGAACCCCTTGATCCCACCGGCCAGTTCCCCCAAGCGCTGCACCAGCTCCGGCACCAGGCGCGTGAATTCACCGGCCTGCTCCACCAGCTCGGGCAACAGCAGCTCCGACACCTTCCAGCCCAGCAGCACCAACACCAAGAGCACCGACAACAGGGCGGTGGGCCGGTTGATCGGCAGCCGCCGGCGCAGCTGGGTGACCGGCACATCGAGCGCTACGGCCAGCACCACGGCTCCGAACAGCACCAACAGCACCCAGCGGAGCTCCCAGAGGAGCAGCCCCAGCACCACGAGGCCCAGGAGTCCGAGCACAGCGCGAGGCTTCATGAAAGCCGACGCTGAAGCTGCCAGGGGTTGAGCACGTCGTGGATCAGTACTTCACGAATGATCACCTGTAGACACACCGCCAACGGCAGCGCCAGCAACAATCCGATCGGTCCGAACATCACCGTGAACAGGAACTGGGCGCACAGGGTGAGGCCGGGCAGCAACTTGAGCTGGTGATGCATCACCGAAGGAGTGATCACATAGCTCTCCAGATGCTGGATGACCAGATAGAGGCCAAGCACCGCCACCGCTTTCCAGGGGGCATCGAGCAGCGCCACCGACATCGGAAAGATGGTGCTCAAGGTGGGTCCCACATTGGGGATCACGTTCAGCAGGCCGGCCAGCAACGCATTGGCCACCACAAGATTCACCCCCAGCAGCCAGAGGCCGATGCCTGAGAGCAGCGCCACGAAGCAGGAGCTGATCAACACCCCCACCATCCAGTCGCTGAGGGCGGTGCCGCAGAGTTCGAGCACGCGGCGGAAGCGGCGACGGTAGAAGGAGGGCACCAGCAATACCGCCACTTCCCTGTAGGCGGTGGGTTGCACCGCCACCATCAGGCTCACGGCCACCACGAACAGCAGCTGCACAGCGCCGCTGCCGAGATTTCCCGCCAGACCCAGGAGCCGCATTGCCCCCTGGCCGATCCCGCCGGCCAGGGCGGCGGTGCTGTCCCCGCCGGCCGGCAACAGGGAGGTCAGCCACCCGAAATCAAGGCGGGTGTCCTGCTGGCCATAGATTATCGTCCCCCCCCAGGAGAGGGTTTCGCGGCCCATCTTCAGCAGCAGCGCGGCGGCGGCGGGCACCTTGGTGAGCAGCAGTCCGAACTGCTCGGCGAAGGGGGGGATGAGCACCGCGATGGCCACGGACAGCACCACCACCAGCCCGAGCACGCTCACCAACAGCGCCAGCGAGCGGTTGCAGCGCAACCGTTGCTGCACGAATCCCACCAGGGTGCAGATCGCCATGGCCAGCACCACGGCGGCAAAGACCTGAATCACCACACCGCGCAGGCTCCAGAGCAGTGCGGCAGCGGCGATGGTGGCGGCGAACCCAAGCCAGTTCCCGAAGTTCAAGCCGGATCCGACTCCGCAGCAGGGTCTCCAGCGTCAGCCTCGTCGTCCTGGCCGGCGAAGCCAAGGCCGTGGCCCGCGGCATAGCGCTCCGCGAAACGCATGAAGCGCTCGAAATCTTCTTCGTTCTTCCAGGTGTAGGTGGCTTCGATGGCGCTGGCGCGGCCGTTCACGAAGCGAGCCTTCACCTCACGGGTCACGAGCTCCCCCTCTTCATCAAGGAGGAACATGCCGGTGATGTCACCAATGCTTTCGGGGGCCAGTGCTTCCGGCTCCTCGAACACGAACATCGCCTGGCCGGTGCGGCCGTCGCGGGAGCGGGTCAGCCGGATGTCGGGAATCACGGGTTCGTCCACCCCGCGGAAGAACTGAATAGCCGTCATCGCAGAGGGGTGGAAAATTCGATCCTAGGCAGAGCCGGATCGGCGCTTCACGGTGCGTCGTCTCCGACCCGTAGGGCTCGGCTGACATAGTGGGCAACACGCTGGCCCTGCTCTGGCTGGCTGAACGCCATGCTTTCCGGACCACCCGCCTCTGCCACGGTCACAGCCGATCAGCTGCTGGAGCGGTTCCTCAGCGCTTCCCCACGGCAGCAGCGCAGCCTGCTGGCCCAGCTGGAGGCACGTCGCACCGAGCTGCGCCCTCTGCTGATCGATCGCTTAGCGGGGCTTGATGCCAGCGGCGACGACTGGGTGCCGGGCGCCTTGATCCACTGGCTGTTGAGCGAGACCGACCCCCTGGCTGCCGATTTCCGCGGCCGGTACCCCCAGGGGTGGCTGGAAACCCCTAGCGGCAGCGGCATCGACTACCAGCCTCTGCAGGCGGCCCTGAGCGAGCAGGCCTTCGAGCTGGCCGATCGCTGCACGAGCTCGATCCTGCGCCAGCTGGCCGGGCCCGCCGCCGAGGCCCGCGGGTACGTCTATTTCAGCGAGGTGCCACCGATCAGCGGCATCGATCTGCAGACCCTCGACCGGCTCTGGCTCTGCTATTCGCGCGGACGCTTCGGCTTCTCCGTACAGGGGCGCCTGCTGCAGGCCTGCGGCGGCCGCTGGGAGCGGTTGTGGCCCAAGCTCGGCTGGAAGGAGGAGGGCCTCTGGACCCGCTACCCCAAGGCTTTCACCTGGTCGTTGGAGGCACCGGATGGGCATATGCCCCTGATCAACCAGCTCCGGGGCGTGCGGCTGATGGATGCGCTGCTCAGCCATCCGGCGCTGCAACAGCGCGTGAAGGGTGTCGCTGAGGGCAACGGCGCACGGCGTTAGGGTCAAGCCAGAGCGGAAAGCGGAGTCGATGCCCCGGCCATTGGTCCCATCCCTGCGCTGGACCGATTTCATCACCCCTTCCACCCTGCAACTGGCGCCGCTCCTGGAGCTGCTGTTGGAGCCGATGCGCAGGGCCCACAACCTGGCCCAGCTTCAGCTCGGCTTGCAGGAAGCCCTGGTGAACGCCGTCCGCCATGGCAACGGCGGCGATCCGGGCAAGTGCCTGCGCATCCGTCGCATCCAGACCCCGCGCTGGATGATCTGGCAGATCCAGGACGAAGGCACGGGCGTGCCGACAGCGCGGCGCACCAGCGCCCTGCCGGAGGAACCCGGCTCCTGCTGCGGCCGTGGATTCTTCCTCATCCACCACTGCTTCGACGACGTGCGCTGGAGCGACCGGGGCAACCGCCTGCAGCTGGCGGTGCAGATCCGGCCCGAACGGGGCTGAGTGCTCAGCAGGGTCCTCGGTTGGTGCCCACGACCTGAGGATCACTGCCTGCGGATCGCTGCCGGATCAACACGACCGGATGATCCCTACCGGGAGCCGTGCCCATGGCTCGGGCAGCCGGGGTCGCTTCGCTCCCCTTTCAGCCAGCCCAGGCCGTGCTCCAGCAAGGCGATCGCCTCTGCATGGGCGACAGGGTCGCGGCGGTGGGCCGGACTGGCCTCGCTGAGCAGATGCACCAGCGCCGAGGCGATCTGCTCGGCCGCGCGCCTGGGCTTCTGGCTCTTGTGCGCATGCCAGTCGCGGCCATCGATCACCAGCAGACGCTGCAGCTGCTCGGCCAGCTCACGGCTGCCCGGCGGCCATCCGGTTGCGGGGCCAGTGCCGGAGGAGGGCTCTGTGCTGGTGGCGGGGTTGGTGCCGGTGCCGGTGGAGGGGCCGGTGGAGAGGGCAGAGCTGCCGGAGGGCATCGGCACTGGACGAAACCAAGGGGAGGGATCCATCCTGGCGGCATGACCAGCGGTTTGACCCCTCGCAGCCGTCCCTCCAGTCGCCAGGCGGGGGGATGGCTGCACAGCCTCTCACGCATGCTGGCAGTGGCCGCCCGGGCCGAGCGGCTCAAGCCGGACGACAACAGCAGCGGCGCCCGGCGCCTGCGCCAGCGGCTTGAACTGGGCCAACGCCTGCTCGACCCGCTGCCCAAGGCCTTGCGCACCTCCAACTGGCAGGAGGAAGTGGTGTGGAAAGCCCTGCGCTGGGGGGGAGCCGGAATGCTGCTGGCACTGTGGTTGAAGCGCTGAGCAGCCGTCTCAGGCCGTCACCGCTGCCTCGCGAGGGCGTGTGGCGCACCAGACCCGGGTCATGAAATGCGTCTGGGCCGTGACCGCCTCGAAACCGGCCTGTTGCAGCCGGGCCTCGATGTCGTCGCCCACGTAATCGCGGTAATAGGGCTCGTGGAACACACGGCGGAAGTTCTCCATCGCTGCAGAGAACTGGGGCGAGTCGGCCAGCTGGATCGAGTCGGCCAGCAGTAGGACCCCTCCCGGCTCGAGCACCTTGAAGCAGGCGTTGATCACGTTCTGCCGCGCCTCGGCGGGAAGTTCATGGAGCAGGAACACGCAGGTGACGGCCTGGAAGGAGCCATCGGCGAACGGAAGGGCCTCAGCATTGCCCTGCACCAGCTGGGGCAGCTCACCCGGCAGCTGGCTCAGGCAGCGGTTGGCTTCACGGAGATAGGCGGCCGAGAGGTCGAGGCCCACCAGCTGCACCCCGGGCAGGGCCCCGCGCAGCTGGCGCAGGGTGCGGCCCGTGCCGGCGGCCACATCAAGCACCCGCAGCTGACCCGGACGACGATCGGCGAAGGCCCGCAGGCCCCGCTGAAGCGGCGCCAGCAGACGGCGACGCATCGGATCGGCGGTGCCGTTGAACAGGATCTCCACCTGCAGGTCGTAGAGCGCGGCGGAGTGGTCGCTCAGGTAACCGTCGGTCTGGTGGTGGAAGTTCTGCAGGTAATAGCCGGGGTAGTTCTCCGGCTCCACATCCCGCGGCAGGTCGCGGACATTGCGCTGGCTGCGCCGGCTCCAGATGTTGGGCAGGTCGAGCCAGACCAAGGGGTAGCGGGTGGCCCAGTCAAGCCAGGGGGCATCGAACAACAGCGAGGCGGGATACACCCCCCGCTCCGCTTCCTGCCAGTCGAGTTCCAGCAAGCGGTCCATGGAGGCGCGCAGCTGGTTGAGCATCTCCGGTGGCACCGGTACGGTCTTCGGGCCCCCGTCGGCGGCCAGCAGCTGCCCCAGACGGGTGCTCAGCTCCTTGTGCGCCACTCCCACCAAGCTCTTGCCTTGCTGGAGGGTCTGGTACGCGAGCTTGCTCACGGCATCGGGCATGGCGGCGCGGGAACATCCCTTCACATCGGCTTCATTCCAGCGGATCGCCGCGGAGGTCGCGAGCCCCACGCGCCCGAATCTTCCGGCGAAACCGGTCCGATCGCGGGCTCAGACCGACCGGAACGGCTCCCCTTGAGGTGGGGCCAGCGGCAGTCGCCGCCGCTGTCGCTCGATCCAGAAGGCAATCCAGGCACTGCTGAACACGTCACCCTCCAGCAGGAAGGCATGGTCCGTGGCCAGAGCCTCCAGCGCGGCGAGCGGGTGCGTGGGCAGCGGCGGGAACGGGTCTGGCTGGGCCTCCGCCGGCGGATGGGAGGGATCGAGCACCTGGATCCCGCCGGGATCGATCTGGCGGCGGATGCCATCGAGGCCCGCCAGCAGCAGGGCGCTCCAGGAGACGTAGGGATTGGCAGCGGCCTCAATGGCCACGAACGCCAGTCGCTGGCTGGCCGGCGTGGGCCGGGCCACCGGCAGACCTACCACGGTGCTGCCAACCCCTGGCGCGTAGGCCCGGCGCAGTGGCGCAGCGCTGCCTGCGCCCCCCCAACCGCCATCGATCGACGCACCGGTGCCGGTGAGGGCAAGCAGGGCCGGGGCATGCAGCAACAGCCCACCGATGTACCAGCGGGCCGTCTGGGAGAGATCGGCGCGGGTGCCTTCGCCGTAGAACAACGGCAGACGGGCCTTGCGAAGGCTCTGGCTCACCGGCAGGCAGCCGGCCGCCTCCGCCGGCCGCTCCGCCGCCACCAGGGCCGCTGACAGTCCGCAACAGGCGGCCAGATGATGGGCGGTGTAGCCGAGCCGCATCAGGCCATCGGCAGCGGGAAGCAGCTCCGCGGCCTGCAGGGGGGCAGGCGTGCCCAGCAGCGAGAGCAGTTCGCTGCGGAAGGCCAGCGACCGCTCCGGCAACGCTGCTGCCTGTCCGTGCTCCCCCAGGGGGATGCGGCCGGCGGAGCGTTCACCGGCGCCACGCAGCAGCAGATGCGGAGCCACCTGGAACAGGGCCGTGTCCGCCAGGCCAGAGCTGGCCAGCGCCTCGGTGGCGCGGCTGGCCAGCGAGCGGGCGCAGCCGGGATGGCCATCGGAGCGGCAGCGCATCCAGCCGAACAGGCTGAGCGGTGCGGTGGGGAGGAACGGATCACGCCAGGCACTGGCGGCATCGAGCACCACCGCCGCTTCCTGCAGATCCCCTGCCGCGAGCGACTCCCCGCCGAAGCCAGCGGCGGGCAGGGCTGCAACGGACACACCTTCGCTGAAACCGGACGGCTGGATCAGCTCGGCGGCCACGGTGAGGTGATGCCAGCGGCCGGACAGGTCGCAGAGGCCGAGATCGACCCGTTCAATCGCCTGATCGCGCAGCCGGCGCAGGACGTCATCGACGGTCAGAGCCATGGGCGAAGGGGAAGGAAGAGGAGCGCAAGTGGGGACCAGCAGACCAGCATGACCCCGGCCCCCGTAGGGCCGGCGGGGCTGAAACAGGCCGAACGGCCTGCGTAACCGTTTCTGTCAGATTCGGCAGATCCCTCAGCTGGACAGGGTTCTGGGCATTTCACAGTGCTAGCTTCCAGCCCAGGTGCGTCGATTTCAACGTCATGCGCGATGCCATCACCGGTCTGATCGGCCGGTATGACCAGCTGGGGCGCTATTTCGATCGGAACGCGATCGATCGCATCTCCGCCTACCTGGCGGAAGGCGAACAACGGCTCATGGCGGTGGAAATCATCAACCAGGGAGCCACCGACATCGTGCGGGAAGCCAGCCGGCGCCTGTTCGAGCAGGATCCCGAGCTGCTGCTGCCCGGCGGCAATGCCTACACCACCCGGCGCCTGGCGGCCTGCCTGCGGGACATGGACTATTTCCTGCGCTACGCCAGCTACGCCCTGATCGCCGACGACGCCACGATTCTCAACGAGCGGGTGTTGAACGGTCTCGACGACACCTACAAGAGCCTGGGAGTTCCCACGGGCCCCACGGTGCGCAGCATCACGCTGCTGGCCGATGTGGTGATGGAGCGGCTGGCCGAAGCCGGTTTTGATCCGGCTCCGCTCGTGCGGGTCCCCTTCGATCACATGGCCCGTGGCCTGTCTGCGCTCGACGTGCGCTGCCGCTGAATCCGCTCCAAGCCGTGTCTGCCCAGGGCCAGCTCTGGCCTCTGGGTAGGCTGCAACCCACTTCTTCGACGCCCTGCTGGCCTTGGTCACACAGTCTTCCGATCTCCCGGTGAACGATCGTCATCGGCTCCCCCTGGAACCGATCGCCACCCCCGATCGCCTGCTGCTGGGCCCAGGGCCGTCGAATGCCCATCCCACGGTGCTGGCTGCGCTGGCACGCACACCGATCGGTCACCTCGATCCGATCTACATCGAGCTGATGGGCGAGGTGCAGGAACTGCTGCGTTACGCCTGGCAGACCGACAACCGCCTCACCATCCCGATGAGCGGCACCGGCAGTGCCGCCATGGAAGCCACCCTGGCCAACACCATCGAACCGGGTGACAAGGTTCTCGTGGCCGTGAAGGGCTATTTCGGCCTGCGGCTCGTCGACATGGCCCAGCGCTACCGCGCTGAGGTGGTCACGATCGAGCGCCCCTGGGGGGAAGCCTTCAGCCTCGAAGAGCTCGAAGCGGCGATGGCGCTCCACAAGCCGAAGACCCTGGCGCTTGTTCATGCCGAAACCTCCACCGGTGTGTGCCAGCCGATGGAAGGCATCGGCGATCTCTGCCGCCAACACGACTGCCTGCTGCTGCTCGATACGGTCACATCGCTCGGCGCCGTGCCGGTGCATCTCGACGCCTGGGGCGTGGATCTCGCCTACAGCTGCAGCCAGAAAGGGTTGAGCTGCCCTCCCGGCCTCGGTCCGTTCACCATGGGCCCTCGGGCTGAAGCCAAGCTGGCTGCCCGCAGCGGCAAGGTGCCCAACTGGTACCTGGATGTGTCACTGCTCAACCAGTACTGGGGGAGCAACCGGGTGTACCACCACACGGCACCGGTGAACATGAACTTCGGCATGCGCGAAGCGTTGCGCCTGCTGGCCGAGGAAGGCCTGGAGCACGCCTGGGCCCGCCATCGCAGCAACGCCGAGCGCCTCTGGAGCGGCCTGGAGCGGCTCGGCCTTGAGCTGCTTGTGCCACAGCCCCTGCGCCTGCCCACGCTCACCACGGTGCGCATTCCCGAGGGTGTGGATGGAAAGGCCTTCAGCCTCCATCTGCTCAACCGCCACGGCATCGAAGTGGGCGGCGGGCTCGGCGCGCTGGCCGGCTCGGTGTGGCGCATCGGCCTGATGGGCTACAACAGCCGCGCCGAAAACGTCGATCTGCTGCTCAATCTGCTGGAGACGGAGCTGCCGGCGTTCCAGTCGGGCCGCACGGCCGTCGCTGTCGCCGCTGCCTGAACCAATCCGCCAGGAGCAGGGTGGCCTGCACCTCCAGCAAGCCACCCTCCACCTCCATGCGGTGGTGAGCGCTCGGGTGCCGGGCCAGGTCCACGGTGCCACCCAACCCTCCGCGTTTGGCGTCTCCGGCGGCGAACAGCACCCGCCCCATACGGGCCTGCACCAGGGCGCCGGCGCACATCGGGCAGGGTTCGAGCGTCACGATCAAGCTGCAGTCGTTGAAACGCCAGCTGCCACGCATGGCCGCGGCCTGGCTCAACGCCACCAGCTCGGCATGGCCGAGCGGATCCTGATCCAGCTGGCGGCGGTTGCTGCCCCAGCCGAGGCAGCGCCCTTCCCCATCCAGCACCACCGCCGCCACAGGGATTTCTCCCCTGTCACCGGCGCGGCGGGCCTGGCGCAGCAACCGCTCCATCCACAGGCGCTGCTGGGCGGCAGGAACGGGCGGAGGGCTCAGCACAGCGCAGCGGTGGCCGGGTCGGGCACCCAGCGTGTCAGTGCCTCCATGCTGAGGGACGGCAAGGGAGAATGAAGCCCCTTCCTGCACCGCCGTTGGCCGTCACGCCACACCTGCACCAGGCGCTTGAGCCGTTGCCGTTCGCAGCGCCAGGGCAGGCCGATCCGCTGCTGGAAGCGTTTCTCAACGGGGCGGTGCAGCAGCTCTGCCAGTGGCTGGGCACAGCCACCAGCCGCCCGCCACTGCCCGGGCTGAGCCTGTTGCCGGAACTGGAGCCCCGCCGCCACGGCCTGGATGGCACCACGCTGCTGGCCGACCTGCAGGTGCTGATGGACGGGGCCTACAACCCCAACCACCCCGGCGCCCTGGCCCACCTCGATCCGCCGCCGCTCACCGCTTCGCTGGTGGGCGACCTCGTCTGCGCCGGCCTGAACAACAACCTGCTCTCCGAAGAGCTGTCCCCCTCACTCAGCCGCCTGGAGCGGGGCCTGTGCGGCTGGCTGGCCCGTCGCCTCGGGCTGGGAGACGCCGCTGGCGGCATCCCTGCCAGCGGCGGCAGCCTCAGCAACCTGATGGCGCTGGTCACGGCGCGCCAGAGCCGCGGCCTGCAGCACCGCCCAGACGTGGTGGTGCTGACCAGCACCGACGCCCATGTATCGCTCGACAAGGCGGTGCTGGTGATGGGACTGGCGCCTGAGGCCTTGCTGCGGCTGCCCACCGATGCAGAGGGACGGCTGGATCCGCAGCGGCTGGAGCAGGCGCTCACTGACCTGCAGCGGGCCGGCCGGCCCGTGCTGGCCGTGGTGGCCACCGCCGGCACCACGGTGCGCGGCGCCGTGGATCCGCTGGAGCCCCTGGCCGAGCTGTGCCAGCGCCATGGCCTCTGGCTGCACGTGGACGGGGCGATCGGTGGCGTGCTCGGCCTCAGCACCGTGCACTGCGGGGGTGTCGCAGGGCTGGGCCGGGCCGATTCGGTCACGTTGAACCCCCAGAAGCTGCTTGGGATCACCAAAACCTCTTCGCTGCTACTGCTGGCCGAGCCCGACGCCCTGCACCAGACCTTCGGCACCGGGCTTCCCTACATGGAACCCAGCTGGGGAGGCGCCCATGGCGGCGAGTGCGGGCTACAGGGAAGCCGCAGCGCTGAGATCCTCAAGCTCTGGCTTGGCCTGCGTCAGCTCGGGCTCGAGGGGATCGACCAGCTGGTGGGCGAGGCGATCGCCCGCCGCCAGCGGCTGGAGCAGCTGCTGCACGCCGCGGCCCCGGCCGGGGCCCTCAGCCTGGTGAGTGGCCCGTTGCACCTGCTGGCCTTCCGGCCCAGCGGCGCCGATGCCCAGGCCTGCGCCCAGTGGTCGCAGCAGTGCCGTGCGGCGCTGCTGGCGGAGGAGTTGATGCTGTCCCGGCCGCTGCATCAGGGCCACCATCACCTCAAAGCGGTGCTGGGCAACCCCCACACCCAGGGCGAACATCTGGAGCGGCTGGCCGCCGTGGTGGCCCGCTCGCTGCCCGTGCCTTCCGCGCTGCTGGTGCCTTCCCATGGCTGATTCCGACAAGCGCGGCCGCTGGGTGGCCATCCTCACCGGGGCGATCTCGATTCTGATCGGGGTGCTCTACCTCGGGCTGATCACGGTGCTCGACGCCCGCGGCCCCCTGCTTCCCCCTCCCCCCGAGGCCCTGGGCGTGGCGGCAGCTGGGGGTCCTTCCGCCGCTGCAACGGCTCCACCACCCGGTTGAAGGCCGCCTGCAGGAAGTCCTTGAGGGCCCCCTCGCGGCGGTTGAGGTCGTAGAGGCGGCGCACCACCTCCTGCATGCCGCCATCACCCCAGTCCTGCCCCTGCTCGAAGTAGGTGAGAAAGCTCTGACCGGCAATGCGGGTGAACCAGGCCGCACTCACCCCCTGCACCGCCTTGCTCACGATCAGCGCCGGCAGGTTGAGGGTGAGGGCGGAGCCGATCAGGGCCAGCCCGCCCTTGATCACGCCAAGACCGGCCAGCGTGCGCCCCACCGACAGGGCCAGATCCTGGCCGGCCTCCCGCGTGAGGGTGACGCCATAGACCTTGCCAAGCTCCACCACCATCTGGGCGTTCACCGCCGCGGTGCCAAGCAGATCCACCACGGGCAGGGGCGTCACCACGAGCACCCCGGCACCGATCCACATGTAGCGATCCACGATGCGTTCGCCGTCGCTGCGGCGCTGGGCGCTGAGCAGGGCCCGGCTGGCCTCGCTCAGCCGGCGGCTCTGCAACAGGATGTTGTCCGCCAGCAGCTCCTCACCGTCCTGATGCAGCACGGTGGCGATCCGTCGCAGCAGGGCATCGATCTCCGGCAGCGGCTGGTGCGGGCGGCCCCCGGGCAGCGGTACCGACTGGGGGGCGGCGCTGGCAGGCAGCACGTCCTCGTCGGCGAGGCGGCCGGAACAGCGGCGGCGCAGCAGCTCAAGCAGGCGGCGCTCCTCCTCCTGGCCGCGCAGATCGCACTTGTTGAGCACCAGCAACAGGCGCTTGCCGAGGCTGGCGAGCGCCTCGAACACCTCCAGTTCAGCGGCGCGCAGGTCGCCGTCGACCACGAAGAGCAGCAGATCGGCGCGGGCGGCCCGTTCCCGCGCCGTGATCTCCCGTTGGCGGCCATCACTGCCTGCTTCCAGAATGCCGGGGGTGTCCACCAGCCGCAGACCGCGGCGCAGTCCCTTGAGCCGCAGGCGGTAGACGCGGCAGTCGCCGGTGGAGCCCATCGCGGCACCCACCTCCCCCACCACTTCATCCAGCAGGGCACGGATCAGGGAGGTCTTGCCGGTGGAGCCGGTGCCGAACACCACCAGCTCGAGATCACCACGGGCCAGCTCCGCCTCCACCCGTTCCCGCTCCTGCCGCAACGCCACGCGCGCCACGTCGTCCCGGACCCGTTCGAGCACCTGATCGATCGCCTGCAGCTGCCGTTCGGCCGCCTCCTGGCGGTTGCCGGGCGCCACGGCCGGCGGTGGCGGCGCTGCCGGCGGGGGGCGGCGGCGACAGG